>ONWB01000009.1:5891-25465 GCA_900321445.1 uncultured Prevotellaceae bacterium
TCCCCCAATGGGTGGGTGTTTGGTGGGGTGTTAGGGTGGGTGTTGGGGTGGGTGCTGGAAAAACACCCACCCATCAACTTCTCTTTATCCATCGCTGTTTTGAGAGATTTGGGTGGGAGTTGGGGTGTTTTTCGAAAAAACTTTTTCAGAGAAAAGATTCCTCCACAAAACGGGGGGTAGGATAGGGATTTCACCTCATCACCTTCCTGCCGCCTTTTATGAACACGCCATGTTGCGGCTCCGCCGTGAGGCGGCGGCCCTGGAGGTCGTGGAGAACAGAAATAGATGCCTCGCTTTCGAGTCTTGGAACGCTAACGGCAGAGAGAAACTCATCCCTAATTCGTATGACTTCTAATGCGCGCCCGTATTCGTTATCGTACTCGGTCCTGTAAAGTATGAAGTCGCCTTTCATGCAGAGGATAAATCGCATACGACGTCCCCAGCCACCCCACGCATCCTGATTGTCGTTATGGAAAGGGTTTTCCGGAAACGAGCCTAAACCAGCTACCCAAGATATTGTACGTTCCGCGTTCTTCAACCATTTTAGATTTACTATATGACGCTCTATGCCAAAATACTCGACCATCCCAGTACTTGTTACCATAAAGGCATCTATACTTGGAGAACCCAGATCTCCATAAGTGCTAATATAGACAGTATCACCTTATTTTGCATTAAAATCCACTACTGTCCACTAAAAATTGCTAAGCGTTCTTTGAAATAATTGAAATATAGTTAGTTGCAGAGGTTTTGAAGTGAAACGGATTTGATTTGGATTTCCGACCGTTATATAATAAACAGACGGCATGAATCATTCCAAATACGTTTTCGCTCAACTTACCTCGTTCCTGAACAGAAGTCAGTTCAATGACTATGTTCGCAAGTATCATGGTGACAAGTACGTCAAACACTTCACCTGTTGGAACCAACTACTGACACTTATGTTTGGTCAGTTGGGAAACCGTGAGAGTCTGCGCGACTTGATAACCATTATCGAGGCACACCATCAGAAGTGTTATCACCTTGGACTTGGCAAGCACGTGACCAGAAGTAATCTAGCTAAGGCCAATACCAACCGTGATTATCGCATCTTCGAGGACTTCGCCTACTATCTCGTCAGTGAGGCAAGACGCAAGAGAGCGACGGACATCTTCAATCTTGACGGCAACGTCTATGCTTTCGACTCCACGACCATCTCGCTTTGCCTTGACGTCTTCTGGTGGGCTAAGTTCCGCAAGCATAAGGGCGGTATCAAGATACATACCCTGTATGACCAGGAAACTCAGATTCCTGCCTTCTTCCACATCACCACGGCTTCAGTTCATGACTCCAAGGCGATGAAGGATATCCCCATTGAGACAGGTGCTTACTACATCTTTGACCGTGGTTATAACAACTTCAAGGAACTCTACCGCATTCATCGCGCGGAGTCATTCTTTGTTGTCAGGGCTAAGTCCAATTTGCAGTACAAGTGCATCAAGTGGAGACGCAGGCTGCCCAAGGGAATACTCACAGATGCTGAGATAGAACTGACCATCTATGGCAGTCAGAAAGGCTATCCTGAGCATCTTAGGCTTGTACGATTCTTCGATGAGGAGCAAGGCCGTGAATTCATGTTCCTGACCAATGCCACAGAACTGACCGCATTGCAAGTTGCCGACCTCTACAAGAATCGTTGGCAGATAGAGTTGTTCTTCAAGTGGCTCAAGCAGCACCTCAAAATCAAGAAGTTCTGGGGCACTACTGAGAACGCTGTCAGAATACAGATTTATTCAGCCATCTGTGCCTACTGCCTCGTTGCCATTGTGCAGCATGATATGCGATTGGATAGAAGCACTTATGAGGTGCTGCAAATCCTCAGCATGTCACTCACTGACACAACGCATCTCAAAGATCTCTTCGACAAAACTATATTCAAAAATGACAAAGACCGAAGCGGTTCAGGTGAACCTAATTTATTTAATTTTTAACTCGTCCATTTTTTAGTGGACACTAGTGAGTGGACACTAGTGATTAAAATCCATAAATAGAATTCCAATGCTATCTTTCTTGGTATCCTCGCGGGCAGGATTTAGAAAATAGACTCTATGGTTGTCTTCACGGCAAAAACAGATAAAGTATCCTTTTAGTTCGTACGTCCCATCATTATATAACCTTACGTCTGCTATACTTAATTTCTTCCATGTCTTTCCGTTGTAAACCGTATCTCCTTTCATTTCATACACATGATCATAAACAACCCAAATCTTACATTCGATAGTTCCGTATATGAATTCTAATTCTGCGCCCAAAGGTATCACAAAACTTTCGTTCTCCAAAAGCTTGGTCTATTTTCCATTAGGTAACTCCGAGGGGTAGTCGCATACACAACAACTGAGCGCATCCGTCCCCGATATATTGGGATGGCATGCGCTCAGTATTATAGTTGTGTAGAGCGTTTTTTGAAAGGTGCGCGTCAGCGGATGTTATTCCGCGAGAAGCTGGCGGACGAGGGCGGAAACGACCTTGCCGTCAGCGCGCCCGGCGAAGCGTTTTGTCGCAACGCCCATGACCTTTCCCATGTCCTTGGGGCCTGCGGCTCCTACCTCGGCGATGATTTCGCGCAGCTGCGCTGCGAGTTCTTCCTCGCTGAGGGGTTTGGGGAGGTATTCCTCGATTACTGCCACTTGTGCCTCCTCGCCTTCTGCGAGGTCGGGGCGGTTCTGCTCGCGGAAGATTGCGGCAGCGTCCTTGCCCTGCTTGGCGAGCTTGGCAAGAATCTTCAGCGCGTCGGCATCGGCGAGTTCGTCGCCGGCACCAGGGGCTGTCTTTGCTTCAAGGAACAGTTTCTTTATGTTGCGGAGCGCTTCGAGGCGCACTTTGTCCTTCGCCTTCATTGCGGCGACGATGTCTTTGCTTATCTGATCGAATAACATTTTTGCGTATTTCTTTAACTCTGTTGTTTAGAATCCTCCGATGACGTAGCCGCCTTGTGCTATGGAGGAGGGCTCGAGTTCTATGGGTTGTGCGTTTGCGGTCTTGCTTTCTATCATCTTGAGGTCTTCCTTCGTGCGTTTGCACGTGGGTTTCACCTCTACGTGTGCGATGACTTCCTCGTTGTCGAGGTCGTCGGTGCTGAAGATGAAGGTGCGTAGCGTGCTGCGACTTAATCCTGGATCTCTCTTTTCAGGGCCGTAGTAGTCCTCGATGCGTACGAGTTTGTCGATTTCCTGTTCTTCGTCCTGCTGGCGGCGTGTTTCCTCCATTTCGTCGAGGCGTGCTGCCATGCCTGGGATGTCGCGATGTCCGAAACCTGTGGCGAGGATTGTGATTTTCACCTTTTTGTCGAGGGAGTCGTCCTTGCGTAGTCCCCATTTGGTGACTACGTCGCTTCCGAACTTGTTCATGAACGCCGTCACCTCCGTCATCTCCTCCGTCATGAGCGGTTCGCCGCCTTCTTGGCCGCTGTAGGAGATGAGTAGGAGCACCTTCTTCGAGCGGTAGATGTCGGTGTTGTTGAGGAGGGGGGAGTTCAGGGCGTCGTTGATGGCGCTTGTGAGGCGTCCTTCTCCCTCGCCATAGCCAGAGGACATGATAGCCACGCCGCCATCCTTGAGGAATGTCTGGACGTCTTGGAAGTCGAGGTGTATCTTTCCGTGCATCTCGATAATCTCCACGATGCTGCGTGCAGCCACGGAGAGCGTGTCGTCGGCCTTCTCGAAGGCTACGTCGATGGAGTAGTCGGGGTATATTTCAAGCAGGCGCTCGTTGTTGATGACGAGCAGGGCATCCACGTTCTGTGCAAGTTTCTCGACGCCATCGAGGGCCTGGTTGATTTTTGGTAGTCCTTCCCACTTGAAGGGTATGGTTACGATGCCTACGGTGAGGATGCCCATCTTCTTCGCTTCGCGTGCTATCACGGGGGCGGCACCCGTACCTGTTCCGCCACCCATTCCTGCTGTTATGAACACCATTCGTGTGCCGTCGTTGAGGCAACGGTGTATCTCTTCGAGGCTTTCTTCGGCAGCCTGTCGCGCCTTCTCGGGCATGTTGCCGGCTCCGAGTCCGTCCTTTCCGAGCTGCAGGCGGTTGGGGATGGGTGAGTCGTTCAGTGCTTTGCGGTCGGTGTTGCAGATGAGGAAGTTTACTTCGTTGATACCTTGGCGAAACATGTGGTTTGCGGCATTTCCGCCGCCGCCGCCTACGCCAATGACCTTTATTATGGAGGGTGAAGAGGTCGGAGCACCCATATCTATTAAGTTGTCGCTAATTTCTGGCATGATAGTACAGTGTTTATTTTGGGGAATTCAATTATATGCTATTCGTGGTCGTTCTCGTCCTCGTCCTTGGGGTCGCTGACCATGCTGATGAACCAATTCTTGATTCTCGCGTATTTCTCTTTCCTTTTCTTGTTCTTTTCGTCCTTCAGGCGCTGGCGTTCCTCCTCTTCTTCGCGTGCTTTCTGCTCGGCGGCTGCGGCTTCTGCTGCAGCTGCGGCCTCGGCTTCTTCTTCAGCCTTGCGTGCGGCTTCGGCTTCTTCCGCGCGGCGCTGCTGTTCGAAGATGTCGATGTCGGAGGGGATATCGCCGCCACAGCAGTTCACCTCGCCCTGTTCAAGCAGTGCGATGGCCATGTTGTAGGCACCATCCTTGTTGAAACTCTGTCCGAGTACGGATGCCGTGCGTATCGTTGTGGTGATATTCTTCGCAACCTGCACGTTCTGCATATCCGTGGTGCGTTGGAAGGCTTTTTCGATGTTCTTTATCTTCGATGCTCCACCCGTAAGGATTATGCCGCCGACGAGTTCGCTGCGCTTGTAGCCAGAGAGCTCTATCTGATTGCGCACGTTGCGGATAATCTCCTCCTGTCGTGCCTCGACGAGGTTTGAGAATTCGTCGTATTTGATGGCGCGTCCCGATTCAGCCATGATGGGGTTGTGAGCTTCGCCGGAGTTCTCGGCCAGGGCGCATCCGTATGCAATCTTCAGGCGTTCGGCTTCGCTCTCCTCGAGTGAGAGGCTCATGATGTCGCGCGTGATATTGTCGCCGCCAAGAGGTATCACGGCCATGTGGCGCAGGATGTTGTTCTTGAAGACAGCGACAGAAGTTGTCTGCGCACCCATGTCCACGAAGACGCAGCCGCTGTGACGCTCGCTTGCTGGCACCATCTGTGCCGCCAGCGTCAGAGTAGAAATAGGCATATCCGCTACTTCGAGGTGAGCGTTGTGCATACATTCGACGATGCGGTCTTTTGCGTCCTTGCGTGTTACGACATTGAGGAAACGTCCTTCGATGCTTTCGGAGGGAACTCCCACGGGGTCGTTCTCGATCTTGGCTCCGAGGCGGTATTCCTGGATTATCGTTTTGAGGATGACGCGTCCGTCGGGCATTGAGCGGGAGTTGTCTTGCTCAATCTCCTCGATGACGTCCGCTGAAACGATTGTGGGTTCGGTGAAACTCTTGAACACATCGTTTTTTACGGAGAATGTTCCCATGCCGCCAATGCCCACGTAGGCTTGGCTGATGGCTTTCTTTAGTTTTTTCTCAAGTCTTTCCTTAATTTGTGTGATGCAGGCCGTCATCTTCAGGACGTTGTTGATACGTCCACGGAGCACGAAGCTTGACGAAGGCTCCGACTCGCAGGCAAGTACGAGCAGGACGCCGTCGGGCTGTTTTCTTCCAGCTATACCCGTCACTTTCTTTGTGCCGATTTCAATGGCTACGATAAAATGGTCTTCTGTTGCCATAAGCGATGTTGTATTTTCTATGATTTTTCTTGTTTTTGATGTCTTACTTGCGGCCTTTTCCTTTTCTCTTCACGCATACGACTTGGTCGGGGTGTGTGACGTCGATTTCGGAATATTTGTTCCAGCCTACCTCAGGCATTACCTTGCGGTAGAACGCCATGAGGTTGCGGAATTTCTTCTGCAGGCTGTCGGTAGTGCCGATGTGTATCACTTGGTCTCCCACACGGGGATAGATGTCTATTTCGTGGTTGTTGGCGACGTGTATTTGCTCAACCTGGTCGTCCCAAAATTCGCTCAGGCGTAGGAAGCGCCCAATCTTCGTAAGTTCCTTCGAGGAGAATTCTCGCGAGATATTGCCCGTTGCTACGGCGAGGTTTGCGACGTATCCCATTGAGTTCATGATTGTGCCCTCGTCGTCGAGGTAGTAGTCGTCGCCGCCATCGGCGATAACACGGAGTAGCGGCAGGCGCTGCGTTATCTCGACGCGGATGCGCGGCGAAGATGTGCGATAGCAGATGGCTTCCTCGACGAAGGGGTTTTTCTTCAGTGTCTCCTCGATTTTGCTGAGGCTCACGTCGCCCATGCTCCTGCCGACGGGATATACGCCGGGCCCGTCGCGCAGGATTCTGTCGGCCTCGGCAGAGGTGATGAATCCCGCATGCGTGCTGTCGGACACGACGATGTCGATGGCTTCGCAGGTCGTTGTGTCCTTCTTGTCGCTGTAGTGTACGAAGACATACACAAGGTACACCGTCAGGGCAAGGAGCATCAGGAGTTTCGAGAGAGTCTTCATTTATTGGGGCGTGTGTCGTTATTTATTGAGGAGAATGTCTTTTATCTGTGGCACATAGTCGTCGACGTCGCCAGCGCCAAGCACGTAGAGAACGTCGAACGTGTTCTCGCGGACAAAGGCGGGGAGGTCTTCCTTGTGCAGCAGATGTTTCTCCACGCCAGGGGCGAGGCGGTCGTAGATGAGCTCGCTCGTCACGCCGGGAATGGGTTTTTCGCGAGCGGGATAGATGTCAACGAGCACAACTTCGTCGAGCAGGGATAGGCTTTCGGCAAATTCCTTGTAGAAGTCGCGGGTTCGAGAATAGAGATGAGGCTGGAAGATTGCCGTCATCCTGCGTCCTTCGAAAACTTCGCGCACGGAGAGGATGCTTTGTCTGATTTCCTCGGGATGGTGTGCGTAGTCGGAGAGGAATACGAGCTTGTCCGTCTTTATCTTAAAGTCGAAACGACGGTCCACACCCCCGAAGGAGAGCATGGCGCTGCGTATCTCGTCGGCATTGGCTCCCGCAATCTGCGCGAGTGCCATAGCTGCGATTCCGTTTTCGATGTTTATGCTCACGGGCACGCCCAATTCCACGTCCTTGATGTCCTCAAACGGCGACACCAAGTCGAATACTATGCGGCCTCCGCCTATGCGAAGGTTTTCGGCATGGAAGTCTCCGTCGTCGCGACTGTAGCTGAAGAGGCGCACGTCTGCGTTTTGTGCTGGCTGAAGTTTGAGCCCAGTGTGTACTACAAGCGCGCCGCCTGGTTGGATGAGTGTCGTATAGTGGCGGAAGGCATCGACGTAGGCTTCTTCTGTGCCGTAGATGTCGAGGTGGTCGGGATCCGTGGATGTTATCACGCTCGCAAAGGGACGCAGCTGGTGGAAGGAGCGGTCGTACTCGTCGGCTTCTATCACCACATACGGGCTTTTTTCGGCAAAGAGGTAGTTCGTGCCGTAGTTCTTCGTTATTCCGCCGAGGAAGGCGTTGCAGCCGACGTGGCTTTGGTACAATAGGTGTGCCGCCATTGCCGACGTAGTCGTCTTGCCGTGTGTGCCTGCCACGCACATGCCTTTCAGCGAGCGTGTGAGCATTCCGAGCACTTCGGCGCGCTTGAGTACGCTGAAACCATTTGCGCGGAACCAGTTCAGCTCCTTGTGGTCGGCGGGGACGGCGGGTGTGAAGACGACCTGCGTGGTTGCCTTGTCGCGGAAAGGCTCGGGTATCAGCGCGGGGTCGTCGTCGTAGTGGATTTGTGCGCCTTCTGCCGCCAGTTCACGCGTGAGTTCCGTTTCGACGCGGTCGTAACCTGCGACGTTCATGCCGAGCGCGATGAAATATCTTTCAAGAGCACTCATCCCGATGCCGCCGGCTCCGAGAAAATATACGTTCTTTATGTCTTTCAACTCTGCCATTATTCGTTTTCCTCAGCTAAGCGTATAACTTCTTTCGCGATGTCCTCCGAGGCGTTTGGACGCGCAAACTTCAGGATGTTGCGGCTCAGTTCCACGAGCTTTGCCTCGTCCTGGACGGTGTTGATGGCTAGCGGCAGGAGCGTGAGTCGCGCTTCGGTGTCTGCTACGCACAGGGCGGCGTCCTTCTCGACGAGCGCCATCGCGTTCTTCGTCTGGTGGTCTTCTGCAACATTTGGCGACGGAACGAGCACTACGGGCTTGCCGAGCAGGCAAAACTCAGAAATGCTCCCCGCGCCAGCCCTGGAAACCACCAAGTCGGCGGCGGCGTAGGCTTCGTTCATGTTGCTGATGAAGTCCGTCACCTTCAAGTTGTCTGGGCATCCAGCCTCGTCGAGGCGTTTCTTTATTTCCTCGCTGTAGAATTTGCCCGTTTGCCAGATAAACTGCACCTGCTCCTGACGGCGAATGAGGTTGAGGCCTGAAAGGATGGTGTCGTTTATGGTGCGCGCTCCAAGCGAGCCGCCCACGATGAGCACAGTCTTGCGTTTGGGGTCGAGACCAAAGCGTTTTACACTCTCTACTCGCGACAGCGTCCTGTCGGCAAGGTTCTGGCGGATGGGGTTTCCCGTCATTACGATGGCTTCTGCGGGGAAGAAGCGTTCCATACCTTCGTAGGCAACGCAGATTCGGCGCGCCTTTTTTGCGAGCATCTTGTTGGTGACTCCGGCATAGGAGTTCTGCTCCTGCAACAGCGTGGGGACGCCTGCCTTCTGGCATTCGCGGAGTGTTGGTCCGCTGGCGTAGCCACCCACTCCCACGGCTACGTCGGGGTGGAAGTCCTTGATGATGTCGCGAGCCATGCGGCTGCTTTTCCAAGCCTTCACCAGCACGCCCACGTTCTTCAGCAGATGTTTTCTGTCGAAACCAGCCACGGGCAGACCTTTAATCTCATATCCTGCAGCGGGTACGCGTTGCATCTCCATGCGTCCTTCGGCTCCGACGAAGAGGATTTTCACATCGGGGCGCAGGCGGCGCAATTCTCCTGCGATAGCGATGGCTGGGAAGATGTGTCCCCCTGTTCCACCACCGCTTATGATTACTCTAAGTTCTTGTTTCATAGTTTGTTAATGCGGCATTTTGGACGTCGCAGTCCCTTTCTCTCTTTATGCGTTCGGCAAAAATAGTAATCTTTTCGCAGATTTCTCCTCACTAAAGGCAAAAAAATTTCATTTTTTTTTGCAAGCGCCCAAAATGCTCCCCAATCCTTCCATTTTTGGGGTAGGAAAAATGGTGTTGATGGGGTAGAAAAGTGGCTACAAGGGCTGAAAAAGGATAAAACTTGAAATATGTTGACAACGTTATGCGTGGTTTTAGAGGTTTTGCGGCTTAAAAATCGCCCTTTCTCTGACTTTCTTGGCTTTTTCTCGCATCTCGTCAAAACTTAAAGGCATTTTCTTGAAACTTTCTCTGAAAAAAATAAAACTACAAGGCGCAAAATTAGCCGCATGAGCGCGCAAAATCGTAGCGAAATGCGCATGAAACGGCAGCCAAATCGCAGGAAAAGTAATCCCAAAAAGCTTCCTGCCTGACATTCAAGGGATTGCGAATAAGGACGAGAATGGCGCAGATTTGAGAACAATCGAGCGTGATTGATTCTGTTGCAGGGATTTTCGCGTAAACTATCGTATTTCTTGACATTATGCCGCATTTTTGAAATAAAACGGTGCTTTTATGTTTGTTTTTTCCGCGAACTGTCTTTATCTTTGCAGCCGAAAAGAACGACGAGGACAGATTTTGCGTTTGAGAACACAGAATCTTTCGTCGCTCCGGAAAGCCTTGAAACAAGTTTCATACTTTCCGCTCGCTTGAGGACAGATTTCGTGTTTGGAAACACAGAATCTTTCGTCGCTCGGGAAAGCATTCAAGTAAACTTGATGCTCTCCGCTCGCTTGAGGACAGATTTGGGCTGCTTGCAACCTCGTAAAAAAATGCTAAAACTTGCAAAGACTGCGCCCCAAGAGGGTGCGTCTGTGAATGGAAGCGCCCTGCGAGGCGCTATTTTTTGTATAACACATTATATATATAAATAAGGAAATGGCATATCTATTTACTTCGGAATCGGTGTCGGAAGGACACCCCGACAAAGTGGCCGACCAGATTAGCGACGCCGTGCTCGACGACCTTCTTGCCCGCGACCCTCAGTCGAAAGTGGCATGCGAAACGCTCGTTACGACAGGACAGGTAATCGTAGCGGGAGAAGTTCGCTCCAACGCTTGGGCAGACCTACAGAGCGTGGTACGCGACACAATCAAAAAGATAGGATACACGAAGGCGGACTACAAGTTTGACGCCGAAAGCTGTGGCATATTGAACGCCATACACGGCCAGAGCGACGACATCAATCGTGGCGTTGAGCGCGACGAAGCTGAAAAGCAGGGCGCTGGCGACCAAGGCATGATGTTCGGATACGCCAACAACGAAACCGACTGTATGATGCCGCTGCCCATATCGTTGGCGCACGACTTGATGATTACGCTCTCGCGAATACGTCGCGAGGGAAAAGAGATGACGTACTTGCGTCCCGACGCGAAGTGTCAGGTGACGGTAAAGTACGACGACGATGACCGCGCTATCGCTATCGACACCATCGTAGTCTCTACGCAGCACGACGAATTTGTTTCTGAAGAAGAAGCAGGCTCTCAGGAAGCTGCCGAGAAGCAGATGCTCGCACAAATACAGCACGACATCATAAACATTCTCATTCCTCGCACCATCAAGGAGCGCGTCAAGACGCCTGAGGTGCGCGCACTTTTCGAGAAAAGCGAAATCAAATACCACGTGAACCCCACAGGAAAGTTTGTCATCGGAGGTCCGCATGGCGACACGGGACTTACGGGGCGCAAGATAATCGTCGATACCTACGGCGGGCGCGGAGCCCACGGCGGCGGAGCCTTCTCTGGCAAGGACCCCTCGAAGGTGGACCGCTCTGCCGCATACGCAGCAAGGCATATCGCCAAGAACATGGTCGCTGCAGGTGTGAGCGACGAGATACTCGTGCAGATTTCCTACGCTATCGGCGTAGCTGAGCCCATCAGCATATATGTCAACACCTACGGCAAAAGCCACGTTAACATAAGCGACGGCGAAATAGCCGAGCGCATAAGGGGCATATTCCCACTGCGCCCATACGACATCGAAAAGCGCCTGAAACTGCGTTATCCCATATATGAAGAAACTGCGCGCTATGGCCACATGGGGCACAATCCGCGTTGGAAGACGAAAACCTTTGTGCGTCCTGGCGAAGAACCGCTGAAGATGGACGTGGAGCTCTTTACGTGGGAGAAACTCGACTATGTGGACAAGGTAAAAGAGGCCTTCGGACTATGAACATAACAGTCTATGCCGCCTCGAGCGGACAAGTTCCAGACGAATACGTACAAGCTGCCCGCGAACTGGGAACTGCCATCGCCCGCGAAGGACACGTGCTATTCAACGGAGCAGGACGAACGGGCCTTATGGGGGCAACGACGGACGCTTGTCTGGAGGCGGGAGGCCGCGCTGTGGGAATAATCCCGCAATTCATGATAGAACAGGGCTGGCAGCACGACGGCATGAGCGAATTGGTGGTTACGCAGAGCATGCACGAGCGCAAGGAACTCATGGCGTCGCGTGCCGATGCCTGCATAGCCCTTCCTGGAGGCGTGGGAACGATGGAAGAACTCCTCGAAGTCATCACTTGGAAGCAGCTTGGTCTATACCTTAAGCCCATAATACTGTTAAATGTCGGCGGATACTTCGACTCCCTGCTCATGCAGATGGAGCGCGCCGTAGCAGAACACTTTATGCGTCCGCAACATAGCGACATTTGGCGTGTGGCAAGCTGTGCAGACGAAGCCATATTCCTTGCTGAAACGACTCCTCTTTGGGATGCATCAATACGTAAACTGGCTGCTTTGTAAGAATACCTATGCCCGATAGTTTATCCATTGCCGCCGACAGCATACTTGCCGACTCCCTCGCCCGCGTGGCGGCTGTCGAGGACTCGTTGAGGAAATGCATACATGCCGACTACAGCCTCCTGGACTCCTTGCTTGAGAAGAATGTGGCGGCGGCGCACGGCATTTATCCTGCCCCAAAGCCCTACGACGCCACGACAGACGACGGCATCGTCATAGCGTTTCTTATGACCTTCGTGCTGATTGTGGTGTTCCTTGTGCAAATGCGCATAAGCAGGCAAGCAATAAACAAAAACCTCAGCACAAGGTTGTCGGATACGCCTCCTGCACAGTTGCCCAGCACGCTCGGCGGATTTTTCTGCCTCACGGCGGGGATTTCGCTGGGAATAGGCTTGGTGTGGATGGCGCGAAGCCTGAACGTGGCGCTCCCAAGCCCATTCTCCCAGATGGGCTCGCTGGAACTCTCGCTCATCGCGGGGCTTGTTTTCTGGATCTATGTGATTGCGAAATGCACTATATATCGCATCATCAACATGACCTTCTTCAGTCCTGTGGCAACAAAGCGCTGGGATTTTATACAGCATAGCGTCATCGCCCTTTCAGGGGTGCTCTTTTTTGCACTTGCTTTGCTGGCTGTTTTCCTTCCGTTAAGCTTCACAACGGCACTTTTCGCGGCAGCTTTTGTCGTCTTTTTGATGAAAATCACCCTGTTTGTGGCATCTTTTCACACATTTTTCCAGTTAAAAGTTAGCGTTATTCACATAATTTTGTACTTTTGCACGCTCGAAATCATACCCCTCCTATTGCTGGCGCATGCAGGAGGGATGTTTCTGATAGTGAACCCAATGTAATTATGATACAGAAGATTCTCGTCTCACAACCTGAACCGACATCGCCAAAGTCTCCATATTTCGACCTTGCAAAGAAGCATGAGGTAGAACTCGTGTTCCATCCTTTTATAAAGGTAGAAGGACTTTCGGCAAAAGAGTTTCGCCAACAGAAAATCCAGATTCTTGATTATACGGCCATCGTCTTCAACTCGCGTCACGCAATAGACCATTTCTTTACGCTCTGCAAGGAACTTCGCGTGGCAATACCTGAGGATATGAAGTACTTCGGAATTTCCGAAACCGTAGCACTATACATCCAGAAGTATGTGCAATACCGCAAGAGGAAAGTGTTTTTCGGTACGACAGGTAAATGGCCAGAGCTTATGAGCGTAATGTGCAAGCACAAGTCGGAGAAATATCTCGTTCCGCTCAGCGATGTAAACACGGGCGAGATTACGGCTATGCTGAACACGAAGAAACTTGTCCATAAGGAGTGTGTGATGTATCGCACCGTCAGCAACGAAATGCCAAAGACGCTGCGAAACTACGACATGATTATCCTCTTCACTCCAAGTGGTGTGGAATCTTTGCAGAAGCACTATCCCAATCTTAAGCAGGGCAAGCTCCGTATTGGATGTTGGGGGCAGGCAACCGCAAAAGCACTTGTCGAAGCCGGACTCCGCCTCGACTTGGAAGCTCCATCTGTTGAGGCTCCTTCAATGACGGGTTCGTTGGATTTGTATCTCGAACGCGAGAACAAGGCAGAAAAAGCCGCCGCGAAAAAGGCAACTGCAACAAAGAAGAAAACTGCGACGTCCGCAAAGAAGAGCACCGCAACGAAGAAGGCAACTTCAACGAAAGCTACTTCAACGACGAAGAAAGCAACTGCGACTACAAAGAAGGCTGCTTCTGCAACGAAGAAGGCCACTACTACTGCAGCAAAGAAGAAAACTACAGCTACGAAGAAGGAAGCTTAAGGAACATTTTCGTTAAGCCAAACGTGCAGGGCGAAACGTGTTTCAGCTATGCTTTGGCGAGAAAATAACTGGAGTTATACGAAGGTTCAAGTTAAATGCACCGCTTCACTTTCCCTAAATCGCATCACATATGTTTGCGTCGCGACATTGACGCCCTGTTTTCAACCGAAAGCCACGCGCTTTCGGTTTATCCCATCAGGGCGGTATATCGGAAGGTTGCGAGGAGTGCCGACGAACCTGCGGTAAAGGTGCTTGTGAGTGTTGCAAAGCGCCACCTTCACCACGCAGTAAGCCGCAATCTCACGAAGCGGCACATCCGTGAAGCATATAGACAGAACCAGTCGCTGCTGCTTTGCACTCTTCCCGAGGACGAAGGCCTCCATATAGCATTCATCTGGCTCGCTGACAAGGAAGAAAACTATCAGCGTGTAGAGAAAAGCATAGTACGTCTGCTTCAAAACATCAGCGAAAGAATCAGTTAAAACTTCCTTAATTCTTTCATCACTTTGAATATCTTCTCTCGCATACTCATCCTTCCCATACGCTTCTACCAGCGTTGCATATCCCCTCTCACGCCACCATCGTGCCGCTTCACGCCGACATGCTCGCAATACGCCATTGAAGCTCTGCAGAAGCATGGTCCCATAAAGGGACTATGGCTTGCCATTCGCCGCATACTACGCTGCCATCCATGGGGAGGAAGTGGCTACGACCCAGTACCTTAGACGAGTTAACCATTAACAAATAACCAATAACCGCATGTCAGCGAGTCTTGTAGCCATCGTCAGCCCGATGCGCGAAGTGCATCGTCGGCTGGGAGGCGAGATGCAAGACGAGATAACCATTAGAAGCTTTTGGATTTTCATACCCACAACCTACTTGCGCCTGCAGGAGAAGCCATAATAAATCTTCCGCTTGACGCTGTTAGGAAACCTGAGGATTTTCTTTTCAGGGAGGGCGCATTGTATTCTGTAGGTATGCATCCGTGGTGGACATCAGAAGTTGGTGACGTAGATGCGCTTTGGGAAAATATAAAAATGTTGGCGCACCATCCGCAAGTCGTGGCTGTCGGCGAATGTGGCTTTGACCGCCTGCGTGGAGACATGGAAGTTCAAAAACGAGTATTTCCTTGGCATGTTTCTCTCTCAGAATCTTTGGGAAAACCCATGATTCTTCATTGCGTCCGTGCTTTCGACATCCTCCTTGCCTCAAAGAAGGAACTGCGCCCTTGCCAACGCTGGACTATTCATGGCTTTCGCGGCCGTCCTTCCCTCGCTCGTCAACTCCTTGATGCAGGGTTCGACCTCAGCTTTGAGAAACAATATAACGACGAAAGCTTTCGCCTAACACCGCCAGACCGTCGCCACGTCGAAACAGACGAGGACTATTAAGGCTTAAAGATGCACCCTTGTGCTTTGTCGCCACGATGAGGAAAAAAGAATGCGCCGTCCCACAAATGTGGAGCGGCGCAAATTCGATTGAGGGGTATAACCTCCAGAAAGCATTTTATAGGCCGAGAGCCTTGCGGGCAGCATCGGCACCGCGCTGTGCTGCGCCATTTACGGCTTCTGCAGCGCGCTGCTGTGTGTTGTTGATAGCTTCGTTGGCTTTTGCCTTGCCTTCATCGACTTTCTTCTGCACGGCATCCTGAGCCTGGTTCTGAAGGTCCTGAGCTGCATTTTCAACAGCTTTCTTTGCTGCTTCGGGAGCATTCTCAACAGCCTCTGTTGCTGCGTTTACAACATCGGTAGCCTGTTCTGCAACGCTCGTGTAGGCATCTGTGCCGGCTTTCTTTGTTGCTTCAACAAAGCTGGCGGCGGTAGCGCCTTCAGCCGTGGCAGCTCCAATTACGGAGTTAAAAGCACTTAGTAGGTTGCCTTTACCTGCGGCATCCTTAACGGCGGAGAGGGCCTCCTTGACTGTGGTGTCGCCATTGATGAGGTCCTGAAGGATCTGCGTGTACTGTTTTACGGCTTCGCCGTCGCCATTTGCCAGAAGTTTCTGGATTTCCACCTGTGCAGCACCTACTGCAGCCTGCAACTTCGTGGGGTCGCTGGCAGCGTCTTTCAATTTCTGGAATACAGACTGTGCAGCCACGTTGGCAGCTGTTGTTTCTTCAACCTTCACAGAGTCGTTCTGTGCATTGTTGTCGGTTTTGTTGCCTCCGCAGGAAGCAAAGCACATGGCACATGCTGCCATTGCTACGAAAAAGATTTTTTTCATGAATAATTATTTAAAATAGATATGTTAGTTTTTGGTTAATAGTCGTCAAGTCAATTTACGGGAGGAGGTGCCGTGCCGATGACGCCGCGAATGTCTCCCTTAGTGAGACGACCGAGATTCTCGCGCATTTCAGTGTCGCCGAGAAGGTTTTGTAACTTGTAGTAGTCGAAAGCGCCGATGTTCCCGTCGTTCAAGGCTTTTGCAAGTGCGAGCGGCACTTGTGCTTCTGCGCGGATAACGTCAGCTCGGGCTTCTTGCGCCTTCGCCTTCATTTCCTGTTCTGTAGCAACTGCCATTGCGCGCCGTTCTTCGGCCTTTGCCTGTGCGATGTTCTTGTCGGCGTTCGCCTGGTCCATCTGCAATGTTGCGCCGATGTTCTTACCAACGTCGATGTCGGCGATGTCAATGGACAGAATTTCGAATGCTGTGCCAGCGTCGAGGCCTTTCTTCAGTACGAGTTTCGATATGCTGTCGGGGTTTTCGAGTACCTGTTCGTGGCTTTCGGCGGAGCCGATACTGCTGACGATGCCTTCGCCAACGCGCGCAAGGATTGTCTCCTCGCCAGCGCCACCTACGAGTTGCTGTATGTTGGCACGCACCGTGACGCGTGCCTTTGCGATAAGTTGGATTCCGTTTTTCGCTACGGCGGCAACGGGAGGCGTGTCGATAACCTTAGGGTTTACGCTTGTCTGTACGGCCTCGAATACGTCGCGTCCAGCGAGGTCTATGGCGGTTGCTTTCTCAAATGTGAGGTCGATGTTCGCCTTGTTCGCCGATACGAGGGCGTGAACAACGCGCTGTACGTGTCCGCCTGTCATGTAGTGGGCTTCAAGGTTGTCGCGCGTAATGTTGCTGAGTCCTGCCTTATGTGCTTCGATGAGCGACGGCACTATGACTCCTGGCGGCACATTGCGGATGCGCATCAGCATAAGTTGGATAAGCGAAATACGCACGCCGCTCACCTGTGCGCTCAGCCACATGAAGAACGGCACAAAGTGGAAGAATATGCTGAGGGCAACGATGATGCCCACGGCTATTAAGATGGATGCGAATGGAAGTTCCATGATATTGCTGTTTATGTGGAAGTTTCGTTGTAATTTACTTGATTACCTTCTTGCCATTCTCTATGAAAATGCCCTTCGTTGCCTTCATCACGCGGCGACCTTGGAGGTCGTAGGTGCCATTGAACATTGACTGTTGACCATTATCCGTTGACCATTGACCATTGACAATGCCAACGTTGAGCATAGCATAGTTAAGCGGAGCACCTTCATTGCTGATGCCTACGAGGTATGCCGTGTTGGCAGGAACCAGAAGGCCGGAAGCTGTGGGATAGAAGCCGGCACGTCCATTCTTGAAGCCGAAGAGGCAGGGATTGTCGGCTGTCGTTGCTGCTAATGCGCCCTGAAGGATGTTGGTGCTTCCGAGTTCTCCTGCGTTTGCAGGAGTATTGATGTTCAGCGTAACCTTCTCTTTGCCATTGCGGCTGATAAGCATGATAGGCGTAGATTCCTTGATGGGGGCAGAAGGGAATGCGGAGATATTGGCTTCGCCTAGTTCGTTGATTTCTGAGACTCCGTAGGCTTCTATGCCTTCTGGTACCTCAAACTTGAAGGGCAGGCAAACAGCCGTCGCGGAGAAGTTGTCGCAGTCGGTGAGGGCGAGCTCCCATTCGTCAACGGGCTCAATGTACCATCCTGACGCTTCGGAACTTGTTGTCCAAGGCACAAGGCGACCGTCGCTCGCGCAGTGGAGGGCGATGTTGGTGCCGGTCGGGTTGTTGCAGGCGAGGGTGCTGATGCCAGAAACTTTCGAATCCACGACGAAGCGGCCTGCGAGCGATGTGGAAGCAACGTAGGGAACCTTAGTCTCGTTGGCACCTGTGCGACCTACGTAGCTTTGGCGCTGCGGGCTATACATGTAGTACTGCCCCTCAATTGTCGTGGGCTGGAATACGAATAGTTCGTCTATGAGCATCTCTGTACTGTTCGTCGTCGTCATCGTACTGTTGTCGATGGACATGTAGCGTGTCACGCCGGCTGTATATTGCTTAGCGTTGCGCAGGCGGTAGGGGCGTCCCGTGAGCAGGGGAACAGTGGGGAGTCCACCTTGGTACATTGCCCAAATCTGCTCCATGCCTTCCTGCGTGGGGTTAGCCTCGAAGCCTGTGCGAAGGTCATCAAGTTCTTCCGAAGAAGTTGGCATTCCGACAATATTTCCTCCTGTGATTTCGCTGTCGATACGTTCGTCAAGGCTGCTGCGGAAGTACGAGCTGCGGTCTGTGAACGTCTTGTCGAAGGAATACTTGTTCGCCGTGATTGTGTCAAGCGAGAGGGCCTTGAACACGATGTCGTAGCCGCCGTTATTGCCGTTCTCCTCATACACGAAAGCAATGCTGTCGTTGTCCATCATGACCATAGTGGAGTAGCACGAGGTGGTTTCGGAAACGCGCAGTCCTGCCTGCCAGTTTGCCGCCATAGCCTTGCCAGTGATGAAGTCGGAGGCGTCGGCGAGTTCCTTGTAGTAGAAGCCTACGTACTGGCGGCTGGAACTCATAGGCACCGATTGCAGGGCAACATATACCTGCTTGCCGTCGCTGTTGCGCTTTGCGGGGACGACGAGAATGCCTCCGTTGCAGGCGTTTACCTTGCCCGAAGCCATCACGTCGGGGGTGGCGTCTGTACTCCATGTGCCCTCAGCTGTCTGCGAGTTGGTGTATGTAAACACGTTCATGACGCGGCCGCCGCTCTGTACGCGGCTGCTGATAACGACGCTGCCATCGGGGAGTTCCTCAATCTTCGATTCGTCGCAGCCTGAGCTTGCCATGACACCCTTGCCGCCAAGCACCTTCCACGTCTCGCCGAAGTCGTCGGAGTAGATGACGAAGTCGGCCTGCCGCGAAGAGCCCCTGAAGGGGTGTGCGATGTAGAGACGATAGTGTGAACCTGCCTTGATGTAGCGGCTCTGCATAATCTTTCCAGACGTCAGGAAGATGCCTACAGGATCGCCCGCCACGCTACCCTTATAAAGGTTGTAAATCTGATATGTCAGCGAGTCGCCCTTCGTCCACGTCGTGCCGCCGTCGTGGCTGCGGAAGCGTACGACGTGCTGCGGGTTGCTGTAGGTGGACGAGAAGTAGCCCACATGTCCGCCTACGGCCATGACGAGAATTTCGTTAGGGTCTTCGCGGTCAGCCACGATGCTGGGGTCGCCGAAGGCATAGTCCCATTGGTTGCCGCTGGACTTCGATACGTCGCCGTCGCCTAGGTTCGTATATTCCTCGCTCCAAGTCCTGCCGTTGTCCGCGCTAATCTTGTAACGCAGGTCGATGGGGCCATTTCCGATGTCCGCTTTGCTGTAGCGGTAGTCTACGACCAGAACAAGCTTGCCGTCGGCAGTCTTTGCCAGTGCAGGAATGCGGTAGGGCACGCTGCTCGCCGCATTGTCAAACACTCTTACCGTGCGAGCGCCGTCATATGGGATTTCACGCCCCTGCGGGCATATGGTAAATGTAGAGCCTGCATCGCGGCCGTCCCAGAACTTCAGTACGCCGTTCCCCTGATAGTCGTTCAGGGCATACGAGCTATTCGAGGACGGGCTCAGATACACTGGCTTGTAGCCCTTCATTGAGGGGTCTGATGTCGATGCCGTAAAATACCAAAGGTTGTCGTA
>ONWB01000195.1 GCA_900321445.1 uncultured Prevotellaceae bacterium
AACAAGCAGACGGGATTCCTTGAGCACATCGACCGCGTAGAGAAGCAGAACATAGAATATGACGACACCTGCACCGACTTCAACAACGACGATTCTGCTATGGTAGATCCCGCAACGTCAGAAGTTGATGACGAAATTGATGAGTACGCTTTTGACACCAATAGAAGTGCCGCGATGCCGACAGTTCCGCAATACTATGGTGCCGACGAGCTCCTGCAGGACGGCTTCGCCCTGAAGCCCCTCTTCTGGCGCCCTCCCACGGACAACGACTATGGTGCAGGTTTCCAGCGCCGCTTCGCAGCATGGCGGAATCCCGAGATGAAGCTCAAATCCTTCCGCCACGAAACGACCTCGGAGGGTTCCGTATGCGTACTTGCAGACTACGACATGCCGAGTGTCGGTGGCACACTCGCCTTAGAGTATGAAATCCTCCAGGACGGAGAGATTCTCATCAAGCAGAGTTTTAAGGCTGGCGAGAAAGCGCCTCGTGGTGCAGAGTACATGCCACTTTTCGGAATGCAGTTCGTGATGCCACAAGCCTTCAATACGATAGAATACACGGGACGCGGCCCTGGCGAGAGCTACTGCGACCGCAAGGATTCGCAACCTATCGGAAAGTATCGCCAAAGCGTTGACAGCCAGTATTTCCCGTGGATTCGTCCGCAGGAAAGCGGCAACAAAACCGACGTGCGCATCTTCGCCATCTCGAACAACAAAGACAAAGGCATTTCCCTCACTGGAATGCAAGCGCTGGAGTGTCAGGCGTTGAACTATCTGCCCGAGGACCTTGACGACGGACCTGTGAAAGAAGCGCACCAGTCGCATAGTGCAGAATTGCAGAAGCGCCCCTACACAGTTGTGCGTGTGGCAAGTCGCGTGATGGGTCTCGGATGCGTCAACAGCTGGGGTGCATGGCCGCGTTCGGAATACATGATTCCCTATGGCGACCAGTCGTTACAATTCGTTCTTTTCCCCGAAGCACAATAAATCAGGGGTTTTAGAGTTTATTAAGATATGAAGAATATCTTATACCTTTCAGCGCTTCTCATGCTTGCCAGTTGCACAAATGTCGAGCGCATGATACGTCGCGCCGACAATGCGCTTGCCATCGGTGAATACGCCGAGGCGGCTGCCCTATACAAAAAAGCCTACCAACGCGTACCGACATCCAATCGCGAACGCCGCGGCGAACTTGCCTTCAAACAGGCTGAGGCTTTCCGCAGATACGGCAACGCCGCACGTGCTCTGGGAGCTTATCGTAGCGCCGTGCGCTACAAATATGCCGACTCGCTGACACTTGTTCGCGAGGGCGATATGCTGCGCCTTATGGGTGACCAGCGCAGTGCGCTACAGGCATATACCGCATGCCTCGACAGCACGCCCAACTGCGAAGCGGCAGTATTGGGAGCAAGGGCTGCGCAGAGCGCAATAGATGCAAGCGAAGAAGTGTCGCCGTGGACGATAAAGATAGCGTCGCAGTTCAACTCCTCACGCGCAGACTATTGTCCCGCCTATCAGGGTACGGATGCCGCTGCACTATACTTCAGCACGACACGCCGACAAGTGCTTGGCGAAGACCTCTCGGGCATAACGGGTATGAAACCCAGCGACATCTATGTCGTCAGAAAGGACGAGAAGGGAAAGTGGAAGATGCCAGAAGCCGTAGAGGGCGGCGTCAACACCGAATTTGACGAAGGTGCATGCGCCTTCACTCCCGATGGTGGCCGCATGTACCTAACGGTATGCCGCACCGACCCGCAATATCCGCGCCATGCAGAGATAATGATGTCGTCGCGCTCCGACGCCAGCTGGGGGAAGCCGCAGGAGGTAAAGATAACGAAAGACACGCTTTCGAGCTACGCGCACCCCGCTGTGTCGCCAGACGGACAATGGCTCTATTTCACAAGCGACATGCCGGGTGGCTACGGAGGTTTCGACCTATGGCGAATGACGCTGAACGCCAAAGGTGGCAACACGGTCGAGAATCTCGGTCCCGACATCAACACGGCGGGCAACGAGGAGTTCCCGGCTTTCCGCCATAACGGCGAGCTATACTTCTCTTCTGATGGTCGCACGCCAAACTACGGAGGCCTCGACCTATATCGCGCCGTCGAGGACACACTGCACCATGTATGGCACACTGAACATCTGCCGCGCCCCATGAATTCGCAGGGCGACGACTTCGGCATAACATTCGAGGGCACACGCAGCCGCGGCTATTTTTCGTCATCGCGCTCTACAGGCGGACGCGGATGGGACAAGCTCTACGAGTTCTCCTACCCCGAGCAACTGCTGACGGTGAAGGGATGGGTTTACGAGCAAGACGGCTATGAACTTCCGCAGGCACAGGTGTATATGGTTGGCAACGATGGTACGAACGAAAAGCTCAGCGTGCTCTCCGACGGCTCGTTTGAGAAGCCGCTGAAGGCCGGCGTGGAATATATGTTCCTCGCAACGTGCCCAGGGTACCTGAATATGCAAGGCTCCGTCGCGGCTGAGGACATCGACGCCGAACGCCAGTATGTACTCCAGTTCCCGCTGCCGAGCATGAACGTCCCCGTACTCCTGCGCGGCATATTCTACGAATTCGACAAGGCTACGCTTACAGATGA
This sequence comes from uncultured Prevotellaceae bacterium, assembly GCA_900321445.1. Lineage (GTDB taxonomy): Bacteria > Bacteroidota > Bacteroidia > Bacteroidales > Bacteroidaceae > Alloprevotella. Next base: position 2,613 of record ONWB01000195.1, read on the forward strand.
GAGCAAAGCTTCGCTCGACAGGCTTGTAAAACTCCTCGTCGAGAACCCGAATGTCGTCATCGAACTTTCTTCCCATTGCGACTACCGCGGTTCCGACGCCTACAACCAGAAACTTTCGCAACAGCGCGCGCAGAACGTCGTCGATTACCTCGTATCGCACGGCGTCGATTCGCTGCGCCTGCGTGCTAAGGGCTATGGAAAGCAACGCCCAAGGATCGTGTCTAAACGAATGGCGGAAACATACCCCTTCCTGACACAGGGCGACACGCTGACAGCGGCTAAGATACAGGCTCTCGGAGCGAAGGAAGCTGAGATAGCAAACGCGCTGAACCGCCGCACAGCTTTCAGGGTGCTCTCTACAACATACGGGCTCTTCGACGAGAACGGGAAACTGCGCCTCGACCTCATACGACCGCAACAGCGCGAAGGCGAGGGTGACGA
>ONWB01000024.1 GCA_900321445.1 uncultured Prevotellaceae bacterium
CGGGTCGATGGTGAGGCCGTAGCTGGACATGCCCGTCTCTGCGTAGCGGTGCGCGTAGAGGTGACGCTCAAGGTCTGCGATGGCGGCGACGTCCGACTTGATGGTTGCCTCAGAGATTGCCGGGGTTGCCGGCGCGACGGGGGAGTCTGCCGCGGCTGGCGCAGCTGGTGCGGGCGGCACCGGCGCGTCGGCTGGGGAGGGAACCTTGTTGGCAATGGCCGCGTTGGCCGGGTAGGTCTTGCGCGGAGGGCGCTTTGGCGCGGGCTGCCTGCGGTTGCCCGCGCCCTTTGCCGACTTGCGAGGCTTGTGTGCGTTGGATGCGTTGTCTGCCATGTGCTCTCCTATTCCGCAGCGCGCGGGCGCGCGCGAGTTGTTCGTGAGGTTGAGTTTACCCTCCCGTGCCCCTGCGTGGCGAATTCCGGGCAATCCTCTGCGCCTTGTGGTCAAGCCGTGAAAGGCGCACGTCGGTGGCGGTGCCGTCAGCCTTGGAATGCCGCGCGTCCGCGGATGCTGATGCGCGGTCACCTACGTCGGCGCCTCGTTGCGAGCCCGCACGTCACATAATGAAAGTGGATTCGTGTCGGAACGAACGTGGACGGACGAACGAGGCGCCGCGGCGCACGGGCGAGAGGGGCATCAAAATGGCATACGTTCTGGGCATTGACGTGGGCGGGACCAGCATCAAGGCGGGGCTCTTCAGCGACGAGGGGCAGCTTCTGGCGGTGAGCAAGGTCCCGACTGGGTCTCTGGTGAGCGAGGCTGCGTTCGCGCAGGTCACGGAGGGACTCAAGAAGCTCGTCCACAACAACGGGGGAGACCCCGAGGACGTTGTCGCCGTGGGCCTGGACGTGCCGGGGCCCGTTGACGAAAAGGGCGAATACGTCATGACGGAGGACGGCCTGCCCGTGGCTCCAAAGCGCCCAGGCTACCCCGAGTCGTATCGCAGGAAGATTGTCGAGGAAACGGAGGACCACTATCTGCTGGAGGAGAAATAAGGCTCCAGGGTGGGCATTTACATTTATATATTGTGGGAGTTTTCGGTATGCGAAGAGCTCCCACATGTTTTGTATGATAGAATATGCGCATTTCGCGGGAAGATATTCAAATTATTATGACAAATACTGGGACAATTTGTGGAATTTTATTGTATATTTCGCCACTTGAAAGGTCATTCTTGCTGCTTGAACACCCCAAACGTGGCGAAAGTGTTGATTTTTCCGAGCGCATGTTTGTGCACAAAGTGCGGGGAAAAGCATCGGAACGAGGGGTTCACGCACGTCTTTCGACACCTGCGAGAGGAGTATTTTGCAGATTTCTGTGCCCTTTGAGGGGTTTGGCATAGCCGGAGCAGTATGCCTGAAAATGTCGTATCTCATTGCTTTTTAGAGAGTTAAGTGGTTTAATTGTTTTCGGAAATCTCAAATCTCAATATCTCAATTAGTTTTAAAGGCACTCCCAGTTCTTATACTTATATATCTATATATCTATATATATCTAATTATTAATTAGTTATATATATAATAAGGAGGTATTTTGAGTTGACTTGTACCTTTTTTTTTAACTGAGATTTGAGATTTGAGATTATCAGGTTTTCTGCCTACTCAGCCGTTTCCCCTACGAGGCCACAGAGTGCCTGGCAGATTTCGTTGTACACGCCGAGGGCATAGCGCTCGAGGCTGAACCTTGCGCCGCTAATCTGCGAATGAACCTCAAATCTGTTATTTCCACTTTGCATTTTCGTTTTATGTTTTTCTATATGGGCAGATTGTTAAAAATATGCAGGAAACTAATTCGTTGTTTTCAGTTTTTTGTTTGTATCTTTGCGCGCAGGTTAATAAAATTAGGAATAAATAAACCAAAATAACATAATATTACGCTAATGAAAAAAATTACAGTAATGCTTCTGGGGATTGCCCTGCTAGCTTCTTGTGGAAAGAAGCAGCAGACCCTGCCAGATGCCGACAACAGTCACGCCGTCATCACAGTAAAGACGCAGCGTGCGCAGCTTTCTACTACTTATCCCGCCACGCTGAAGGGTATTCAGGATGTTGAGATACGTCCGAAGGTGTCGGGCTTCATCACTCGCATCTACGTTCAGGAAGGCCAGAGCGTGAGCCGCGGGCAGGTGCTCTTCACCATCGACAGCGAGACGTTCCGTGCGCAGGTGAATGCTGCCAACGAGGCCGTGAAGGCTGCCCAGCAGCAGATAAACGTCGTGCGCAGCAATATCGCCACGGCCGAGCTCACGTTGGAGAACAAGAAGATGCTCTTTGAGCGTCAGATAATCTCGGAATACGAGTACAAGGCCTCGGAGAATCAGGTGGCAAGCCTGAAGGCTCAGCTTGGTGCCGCCCAGGCACAGCTCGGCCAGGCACGCGCCCAGCTCGCGTCGGCTCGCGACAACCTGAGCTTCTGCACCGTGACGAGTCCCACGAGCGGCGTCATCGGCATGCTGCCTCACAAGGTGGGCGCGCTCGTAGGTCCGAGCATGCAGCAGGCTTTCACTACCGTTAGCGACATAGCAACCGTATATGCATACTTCTCGATGACGGAGAAGCGCCTGCTCGAACTCGCACGCACGGCAAACGGCGGCGTCCAGGAGGCTATCCGCACCATGCCGGGCGTGAAGCTCCAGCTTGCCGACGGCACCATCTATGGCGAGGAGGGACGCATCGACGCCGTGGGCGGCGTGATAGACCCCAACACGGGTTCCGTGCAGATGCGCGCAAGCTTCCCCAACGCTCATCGCATCCTCCACAGCGGTGGTTCTGCCAACATCCAGTTCCCCGTGTTCGCCAGCGACGCCATACTCGTTCCGCAGAGCGCTACAACGGAGATTCAGGACAAGAAGTTCGTGTACGTAGTAGGTGCCGACAACAAGGTGAAGAGTACGGAGATAACTGTTGAAGCCCAGAGCGACGGCTCGAACTATGTCGTCACGAGCGGACTGCGTCCAGGCGACCGCATCGTTGTCGAAGGCGTCCAGAACCTGAAGAACGGCCAGGAGATAAAGCCCATCACGCCCGAACAGGCTAAGAAGATGCGCGAACAGGCCGCCAAGGACGTTAAGGAAGGGAAATTGCCGATATAATAAATTAAAGAATTATAAATTAAGAACCATATAATCTGACGATTGTACAATTTATTGGACAAGCTAAGCGCGTAGCGTATTCTATTTGACAGGTTTATGACACATTGCGTCTGCCTTCTCTCGTTTGTTAGGCGATTTTCGTGGCAGCATAAACTATCAAATAGTAAAATAGTAAATCGTCAAATAGTCAAATAAAAAGATGAACTTATCAAGATTTATAGAGAGGCCGGTTCTTAGTACCGTGATTTCGATTCTTATCGTCATCCTCGGTGTTATAGGCTTAACGTCGCTCCCTATTACGCAGTTCCCCGATATTGCCCCGCCTACCATTTCGGTACGTACAAGCTATACGGGTGCAAATGCGCAGACGGTGCTGAACTCCGTCATCATACCTCTTGAGGAACAAATCAATGGTGTAGAAGGCATGGACTACATGACCTCTACCGCTACGAACACGGGTTCCGCCACAATCTCCATCACCTTCAAGCAAGGCATGGACCCCGACATGTGCGCTGTGAACGTGCAGAACCGCGTCTCCATGGCTCTCGGCCTCCTGCCTGCCGAGGTTACGCGTGTCGGCGTCATCACCATGAAGCGCCAGAGCTCCATGCTCATGGTGTTCTCGCTCGTGGATGAAAGCGACAAGTATTCGCGCGAGTTCCTCGAGAACTACGGAAAGATTAACATCATCCCGCAGGTGCAGCGTGTGAATGGCGTCGGCGACGCTATGGTGTTGGGTGCCGACTATTCCATGCGCATCTGGCTCGATCCCGCGAAGATGGCCGAGTACCACCTGATGCCTGCCGACATCAGCGGCGTGCTTGCGGCTCAGAACATCGAGGCCGCGCCAGGTACCATCGGCGAGCGCGAAAATCAGACCTTCCAATACACACTTACGTGGAAAGGCCGACTCTCCACAGAGGAAGAGTTTGGCAACATGATTATCAAGGCGCTCCCGAATGGCGAATTTCTGCGCCTGAAGGACGTCGCCCGCATGGAACTCGGACGCACGACATACGCATTCGGCGGTAAGGTGAACGGACACACCTCCGTGACGTGTATCGTCTTCCAGATTGCAGGTACCAACGCCACGAAGACCGTCCAGGACCTCGAGGCTCAGCTCGAAGAAGTGAAATCCACGCTTCCCGAAGGCCTGAACATCGTACAGGCGCAGAACGTCAACGACTTCCTCTTCGCATCTATCGAGGAGGTTGTGAAGACGCTTATCGAGGCCTTCCTGCTCGTGTTCTTCGTCGTTTACATCTTCTTGCAGGATATGCGCTCTACGCTCATTCCCGCCATCGCTATCCCCGTCAGCCTTATCGGTACGTTCTTTGCCCTCAACCTGATGGGCTTCTCGCTGAACCTGCTGACGCTAAACGCCCTCGTCTTGGCCATCGCCATCGTTGTGGATGACGCCATCGTCGTCGTCGAAGGCGTCCACGCCAAGCTCGACCAGGGCTACAAGTCGTCGAAGAAGGCCAGCATCGACGCCATGAGCGAACTCGGCTCCGCCATCGTCAGCATCACGCTCGTGATGATGGCCGTGTTCGTCCCCGTAAGCTTTATTGGCGGCACGAGCGGAACTTTCTACCAGCAGTTCGGCCTCACGATGGCTGTCGCAATCGGTTTCTCCGCCCTGAACGCCCTCACGCTTTCGCCCGCACTCTGCGCCCTCTTCCTGAAGCCGCATGAGGAAGGCGAGGAAAAGAAGAAAGGCTTCGTAGGACGCTTCCACATGTGGTTCAACCGCTTCTTCGACCGCCAGCTGAACAAGTACAAGGGCGCCGTCGTACGCATTACGCGCCGTCCCATCCTCACGATAGCCGCTGTCGTCGTGGGCATAGTAGGGCTCTTCCTGCTCATGAAGGCCACGCCGCAGGCTCTTATCCCCAGCGAGGACACGGGTACCATTATGGGTGCCGTTACCTTGCCGCCGGGAACGTCGCAGGACCGCACGGATAAGATTCTCGACCAGGTTGACAGCATCATAGCCACAAGCCCGGCTGTCCAGAGCCACACGATTATTTCCGGTTTCGGTATGACGGGCGGACAGGGCGCGTCCTACGGTTCCGTAATGATTAAGCTGAAGCCTTGGGAGGAGCGCTCTATGATGGAGAACGCACAAATCATCAGCATCAACCTGCTCCTCCAATGCCGCAACGTTGTCAAGGATGCGCAGGTGCTCTTCTTCCAGCCGCCAATGGTGCCTGGATTCGGCGCCACCAACGGCTTCACATTCTCTATGCAGGACCGCACGGGTGGCGACCTCAACAAGTTCTTCGAGATTACGCAGAACTTCCTTGAGGAGCTCCGAAAGCGCCCCGAAATCCAGCAGGCTCAGACAACCTTCAACCCGTCCTTCCCGCAGTACCTTATCGACATCGACGTGGCACAATGCATGAAGGCAGGACTCACGCCGAGCGCAATCCTTACAACCCTGCAGGGATATTACGGTGGACTTTATGCCTCCAACTTCAACCGCTTCGGCAAGCTCTACCGCGTCATGATTCAGGCCGAGCCCTCCTCGCGAATCAATACCGAGAGCCTGAACAACATCATGGTTCGGAATGGTGCCGAGATGGCTCCCATCACGCAGTTTATGAGCATGCAGCGAATCTATGGCCCCGACAACATCAACCGCTTCAACATGTACACGTCAATCGACGTCATGGGCTCGCCTGCCGAGGGATACACCAGCGGCGAAGCCATGAAAGCCATTAAGGAAGTGGCCGACGAGAACCTGCCGCAGGGCTACAGCTTCGAGTATAGCGGCATGACGCGCGAGGAGTCCAACTCTACCGATACGACGGCCGTAGTATTCGTGCTTTGTATCGTATTTATCTACCTGCTCCTCTCCGCACAATACGAGAGCTACATATTGCCACTGGCCGTAATCCTCTCCGTGCCCTTCGGACTTGCGGGTTCGTTCATCTTTATCCAGATGATGGGTGGGCTGAATAGCCTTATTCCTATCTTCGGAACTGCGCAGAACAACATCTACACGCAAATCTCGCTCATCATGCTCATCGGTCTGCTGGCGAAGAACGCCATCCTGATTGTCGAGTTCGCCCTCGACCGCCGCAAGATGGGCATGAGCATCACGTGGGCAGCCGTCTTGGGAGCCGGTGCGCGTCTGCGTCCTATCCTCATGACTTCCTTCGCCATGATTATCGGTCTTCTCCCGATGATGTTTGCCTTCGGCGTAGGTGCAAATGGTAACCGCTCGCTCGGAACGGCAGCTGTCGGCGGCATGCTCATTGGCATGATTTGCCAGATATTTATCGTGCCGAGCCTCTTCGTCATCTTCCAGGCCGTTCAGGAGCGCTTCCGCCCGATGGTGTGGGAAGATATCGACAATACCGACGCAGAACCAGATATCGAACAGTATTCTAAAGCATAAATGCACATGAAAAAGTATATATATATATTATTGTGTGGCCTTGTGCTGACCTCTTGCGGTCAGTACAAGAGCCTGTATTCCGACTACGAGCGTCCCGACACGCTCGGCATTCCCCAGGAGCTGTTCCGCGATACGGCTTCCGCCGATGGCGTCTTGGCTGCCGACACGACAAACTTCGGCAATATGCCCTGGCGCGACGTCTTTACCGACCCGCGTTTGCAGGTACTCATCGAGCGTGCGCTTGCTGAGAATAGCAATATGCGCAAGGCCGACATCAACATCCGCCAGGCCGAACAGGGTTTGAAGGTCGCACGACTGGCTTATTTCCCAACCGTAGCCCTCTCGCCCCAGGGAACAATCACGAGCTACGACTTCGGCAAGGCTACGCAGGCTTACAATATCCCCGTCCAGGCAAGTTGGCAGGCTGACATCTTCGGTACGTTGCGCAACGCCAAGAAGCAGAGCGAGATGACGCTCTATCAGACGCGTGCGGCAAAGCAGGCCACGCAGACGGCCATCATCTGTGCCGTTGCAAATATGTACTACACGCTCGAGATGCTCGACGAACAGCTCGCCACGACACGCGCAACGGCTGAGATTTGGAACAAGAACGTGGAGGCTATGGACGCCATGTGGCAGGCTGGATGGACGAACGCTGCCGCTCTGTCGCAGACAAAAGCCAACCGCCTCTCAATCCTTACGAACATTCCCACGTTGGAGAACAGCATACGCCAGACCGAGAACCAGCTCTGCGCGCTGCTTCACGAGACTCCGCACTCAATCGAGCGCGGTACGCTTGCCGAAGCCGTTTTGCCAGAGAACCTTTCCGTCGGAGTGCCGGTGCAGCTCCTCAGCAACCGTCCCGACGTGCGTGCCGCAGAACTCCAGATGGCTTACGCATACTATGGTGTACTTGGTGCGCGTGGCGCCTTCTATCCGAAACTCACAATCTCTGGTTCGGCAGGCTGGACAAATAACGTCGGCATGATTGTGAATCCTGCGAAGATACTCGCTTCTGCCGTAGGACAACTCACGCAGCCCATCTTCGCACAGGGTAAGCTGAAGGCAAACCTCGAACTTGCTCGACTGCAGCAGGAGGCCGCTCAGGTAAACTTCGAGCAGGCGCTGCTTGATGCCGGAAACGAAGTGAACACGGCCCTCTCAAACTACCAGACGGCACGTTTGCGCACAGAAGGGCAAGAGCAGCTCGCACAGGAGCTTGAGAAAGCCGTAGAAACTACGGAGTTCATCTTCCGCACGGACAATACGGTTTCATATCTCGAGACGCTTTCCGCTCAGCAAAGCCTGCTTCAGGCAAAGCTCAACATCATCTCCTCGCGCTTCGACCGCATACAAGCTGCCATCGCCCTCTATCAGGCGCTTGGCGGAGGTAGTATGGAGCCGGAAGAAACAACAGAAAATGAAAAATGAGAAGTCGGAAATGAAAAGTTTCAGGCTTGCCACAGTCACGACCTGAGAAGCCTCTAATTCTTCATTTCTAATTTCCAATTTCTAATTCAAACAATACAGATATGTCAACCATTTCTCCATTAGCCTACGTTCATCCAGAAGCCAAGATTGGCGAGAACGTAAAGATATATCCCTTTGCATACATCGAGCGCGACGTTGTCATTGGCGACGGCTGCGTCATCATGTCCCACGCCAGCATTCTCGAAGGTAGTGTGCTCGGCACGGACAACTACATCTATCAGAATGCCGTCATTGGTGCCGTGCCGCAGAGTTTCCGCTATACCGTAGGACATCGTACCCACGTGCGTATCGGCAACGAGAACCGCATCCGCGAGAATGTCGTCATTGCTGGCGGACTTGAGGACGAGACAGCCACAGTCATCGGCGACCGCAACTTTCTCATGGACAACGTCCACATCTGCCACGACGTGCAGATGGGCGACGACAACGTCATCGGCATAGGCGCGCAGATAGCAGGCGAATGCTCGCTCGAGGGCAACGTGATACTTTCCTCCGGCGTCATACTTCAGCACCTCGCCCGCGTAGGTCGCTACAGTCTTGTGCAGAGCGGCTGTGTCGTACAAAAGGACGTGCCTCCCTACATCATACTTGGCGGAACGCCCGCAAGCTATCACGGTGTGTCGGCCGTCGTACTCCAGAAGCAGGGCATGTCGGAGCGCATACTCCGCCACATCACAAATGCCTACCGCATCATCTACACAGGCAACGAGGCTCTCGAGGATGCTATCCAGAAGATTAAGGACCAGATACCCGGAAGTCCTGAGATAGAGAATATCGTGAACTTCATCGCCGAGAGCAAGCGCGGCATTGTACGTCGCATGATGTAGGCGACGCTCTCGGAAACCGCAAACCACGTATCGCGAGGCGCTTGGGCTATCCACGTGCTTCGCGATTTTTTTGTCTGCATGTTTGTTGGCGAGTCGCGACCTTAGTGCGAAAACGCAACATGCCCCAGCTCCGAAAATATATACGAGTAACTTCAAACGAAGTCCGAGTATTTTTTATCAAGATGCGAGAAACTTTCATCAAGATGCGAGAAACTTTCATCAAGATGCGAGAAACTTTAATCGAAACGCCCAAATCTTTTTTCGTGATGCGAGGCAGTCTTGTGGCTTCGGACATTCGCCCAAAAAACTACAGACTGCTCCGTGTGTTCGAAGCAGTCTGCATTATGTTTGAAAAGGTTTGGGAGTTTGCCCTACGAGCATTCCGCTCGCCAAGTTAGACCTCTATTCCTCGTCCTTGTTTGCGCGTTTGCGTGCAAGGTGGTCGAGGATAATCTTTCGCATTCTCATGGACTTCGGCGTCACCTCCACGTATTCGTCCTCCTTGATATATTCGAGGGCTTCCTCAAGCGAGAAGATGATGGGCGGTATGATGTGCGCCTTCTCGTCTGTGCCGCTGGCGCGCACGTTCGTGAGTTGCTTAGCCTTGTTCACGTTTATGACGAGGTCCTTTTCGTGAACGTGCTCGCCCACGACCTGTCCGCCGTAAACCTCGTCCTGCGGATTGATGAAGAAGCGTCCGCGGTCCTGAAGCTTGTCGAGGGCGTAGGCATAGACTGTGCCCGTCTCCATCGAAATCATCGAGCCGTTGGAACGGCGCGGGAGGTCGCCCTTGTAGGGCTGATATTCCTTATAGCGGTGCGCCATGATGGCTTCTCCCTGCGATGCCGTGAGCACGTTTGTTCGTAGTCCGATGATGCCGCGCGAGGGTATGAGGAATTCAATGTCCGTGCGTTCGCCGAGGCTCTGCATGCTTGTCATTTCGCCCTTTCGGCGCGTCACCATGTCTATCATCTTCGAGGCAAACTCCTCTGGCACGTTTATTGTGAGCTCCTCGATGGGTTCGCATCGCTGGCCGTCGATTTGCTTGAAGATTACCTGCGGCTGTCCTACCTGAAGCTCGTAGCCTTCGCGGCGCATGGTCTCGACAAGAATGGAAAGGTGCAGCACGCCACGCCCAGAAACTATCCACTTGTCGGAGTCCACCTGCTCGACACGCAGCGCGAGGTCCTTTTCAAGCTCTTTTTGCAGGCGCTCGTGAATGTGTCGCGACGTGCAGTACTTGCCCTCTTTGCCGAAGAAGGGCGAATCGTTGATGGTGAAGAGCATCGACATCGTAGGCTCGTCGATGGAGATTGTCGGCAGCGCTTCGGGCTCCTCAGCATCGCATACGGTGTCGCCAATCTCGAAGTTTGACAGTCCGATGATTGCGCAGATGTCGCCAGAGCTTACGGACGTGGTCTTCTGATGCCCCATGCCCGTGAATGTGTGCAGTTCCTTGATGCGCGTGCGCTCCTTGGAACCGTCGCGGTGGGCAATGGTTATGGGCATGCCCTCCGTGAGCGTGCCGCGGTGTACGCGTCCTACGGCTATGCGGCCTGTATAGGTGGAGTAGTCGAGGGACGTGATGAGCATCTGCGGCGTGCCCTCGAGCTGCTCGGGCGCGGGGATGTGCTCAAGTATCTGGTCGAGCAGATATGTGATGTCCTGCGTGGGAGTCTTGTAGTCTTCGCCCATCCATCCCTGCTTTGCCGAGCCGTAAACAACAGGGAAGTCAAGCTGGTCCTCAGTGGCGCCGAGTTCGAACATCAGGTCGAAAACCATCTCGTAAACTTCCTCGGGACGGCAGTTCGGCTTGTCCACCTTGTTGACTACGACGATGGGCTTGAGCCCTATCTGCAGGGCTTTCTGCAATACGAAGCGCGTCTGGGGCATCGGGCCTTCGAAGGCGTCCACAAGCAGCAGGCATCCGTCGGCCATGTTGAGCACGCGCTCCACTTCGCCGCCGAAGTCGCTGTGCCCCGGAGTGTCGATGATGTTAATCTTTGTTCCCTTATAGTTTATCGAGACGTTCTTGGAAAGTATCGTTATGCCGCGTTCGCGCTCCAATTCGTTGTTGTCGAGCATCAAGTCGCCCGTCTGCTGGTTTTCGCGGAAGAGGTTGCCTGCCAGCAGCATCTTGTCCACAAGTGTTGTCTTGCCATGGTCAACATGGGCGATAATTGCGATGTTTCGGATATCCTGCATAGTTTTTATCTCATTCTTTTTCTTAAAAATCGCGCAAAAGTAGCAATTTTTATAGGATAATTACTATTTTTGCCGTTGAAATCACGTTTTTATAATCTAAAACATGGAAAGCATACATAGTTTTTTGCAGCTTACTGAGCATCTCCGCAAGGAGGGAGTGCGCAAACGCATCGCTGTCGTCTGTGGAAACGACGATAGCACACGCCACGCCATCGAACGCGCAGAATCCGAGGGCTTTGCGGAGGCAATCCGCGTTGATGGCGACGATGCCGCCGTTCGTGCCGTAGAACTTGTGCGCGAGGGTAGGGCAGACATCCTCATGAAGGGACTGGTAAACACGAATGATGTACTTCGAGCCGTACTCGACAAGGAGAAAGGCATACTGCCGAAGGGAAAAGTCCTAACCCACATCACGGCAGCCGACATCCCTGGCCACGACAAGCTCATTTTCTTCACCGATCCCGCCGTAATCCCATATCCTACGCAGGAACAACGCCGCGCACAAGTCGCATACATTGCGCGACTTTGCCATAATTTCGGCATCGATGAACCGCGCATAAGCCTAATCCATTGTAACGAGAAAGTAAGCGAGAAGCATTTCCCCCATACCGCAGGTTACGCCGAGTTGCGCGAAGAGGCCATGCGTGGAGACTTTGGAGCCTGCATCGTCGATGGGCCTCTCGACCTGAAAACGTCCTGCTGCCTGAAGAGCATGCAGACGAAAGGCATCGATTCGCCCATAGCCGGACAGGCCGACGCGCTAATCTTCCCCGACATCGAAGCCGCCAACGTGTTCTACAAAACCGTTACGCTTTTCTGCCATGCCGAAACGGCCTGCGCCCTTCAAGGGACGCTCGCACCCGTAGTTCTTCCCAGCCGTGCCGACAGTACCGACTCGAAGTTCTACAGCCTTGCCCTGGCATGCTTGGCATAACTTCCACAGTTCCCAAAGTTTCCAAAATCCTCAAAAGAAATGCATAAGATATTAGCTATAAATCCAGGCTCAACATCCACAAAAATAGCCGTTTACGAAAACGAAAAACCTATACTCCTGCGCAGTATCGCCCATTCTATGGAGGAACTCGAGCGCTTCCCAAAGGTATCCGACCAGTTTGGCTACCGCAAGCAGCTCGTCAAGGACGAACTCAGCCGCATGGACATCCCGTTTGAGTTCGACGCCATCATTGGTCGTGGACATCTTGCAAAACCCGTGTCTGGCGGCGTTTACGAAATCAACGAGAAGATGGTCGAGGACGCAAAGAACGCTCTCCATCAGCACGCCTGCGACTTGGGTTGCATCATCTCCTTCGAACTCGCGAAGGAAGTGCCTGGTGGATGCCGCAGCTTTACTGCCGACCCAGGCGTCGTTGATGAACTCTGCGACGAAGCCCGCATCTGCGGTTCCCCACTCATGCAACGCATCTGCATCTGGCATGCCCTAAACCAGCGAGCCATAGCTCGTCGCTTTGCAGCCGAGACGGGGCGCCGCTACGAGGACTTGAACCTCATCATCTGCCATCTTGGCGGAGGCATCTCCATAGCAGCCCACCACCACGGCAAAGCTATCGACGCCAATAATGCTCTCGATGGCGAAGGACCCTTCTCGCCTGAACGCGCAGGCAGTCTTCCCGCAGCCGACCTCATCAGGCTTTGCTTCAGTGGCAAATATACTGAGGACCAACTCTTAAAGCGCGTTGCCGGACAGGCTGGCCTCATTGCCCATCTTGGAACCAACGACATGCGCGTCATCGAAAAACGTATCGCCGAGGGCGACAAGCACGCCGAGCTACTTGTTAACGCCATGATATACCACACGGCTAAGAACATAGCCTCCGAAGGTGCCGTCCTTTGTGGCGACATCGATGCCATACTCCTCACTGGCGGTATGGCGCGTAGCGAGTATATCACCCATCGCCTTCGCAAACGCATCAGCTTCCTTGCTCCCGTCTATTGCTATCCAGGCGAGGACGAGATGCAGGCTTTGGCACTTAACGCTCTCGACGTGCTGAAGGGAAAGCGCGAAGCTAAAATCTACAGTTGAGCATGTTGGTTTGCATTTTAAGCAGACCTTTTCGCATGTGTTACTAACTGTTTTGCATGTTTTGCCAATTTTTTCGTGCAGATTAGTCCTCTTTTGCATAGAATAACACACATCTTTTATATTATAAGCCGTCAGCACACCTTGCTGGCGGCTTATTTCTAAACATTTTTCAAAAATAATCAGAGAAAATTTTGCAGTAATAAAAAACTGTATTACTTTTGCACCGCGTTTCCCGAAAGGACACGTGGAAGGAAGTGTGGGTGAGTGGCTGAAACCACCAGTTTGCTAAACTGACGTACGGGATTACCGTACCGGGGGTTCGAATCCCCCCGCTTCCGCTCCGAATGAAAATGGCGCTTTCGTCTAGCGGCTAGGACACATGCCTCTCACGCATGGAACACGGGTTCGATTCCCGTAGGCGCTACAAAAGACAGACAAGTCTCTAAAACAAAAAAACTTGGTGCCTTAGCTCAGTTGGTAGAGCATCGGACTGAAAATCCGTGTGTCCCCGGTTCGATTCCTGGAGGCACCACAAAAGCAAAACCCCGACGATAGATTTCCTACTGTCGGGGTTTCTTTTTTGTCGTCATTTTCGATTTTTTAGAAATTTTATCTCGCCATGCTAATCGTGCCCCAGCCACTTCGGAACTTCGTCCCTCAGGGCTGACGAGCACTGCATGGCTCAATGAAAAAGCTCGAAATCTCGCTTTTTTCGTCCTTTTCGATTTTTTAGAGATTTTCGGAATAGAAAACCAATCGTTTTGGAATAATTTTCTTTTCGATTTTCGAGATATTTTGAGCGTAGCGACCCCAAACAATATCCGCCGCATTATCGTTAAAGGTTTTCGTTATTTTCGTGATTTTAGAGATTTTAGGAATAAGTAAATGGATTCCGAAAAAGCCCGAAAAGCCCAAAAGAGTCGAAAAAGATAAGCATAAGTTTTCGTAATGTATTTTTATCGCCACAAGCCTGTGTATCAGGCAGCTAACGTCTAAAACTAATAGGATTTTCAGAGATTTGGGTGCAAGATGGGTGCAAGATGGGTGCAAGATAAATTTGCTTAACTCGCTGAAAATCAGTATTGGGTGCAAGAAGTGCAAGATATTTTAGTTCTTAAAGTCTGTAGTGTACTGAATAAGTTGACAAAATTAGAGTTCAACTTATGAGTAGAAACGTAAAGAAATCGGAAGAGGAGAGTTTGGAAATTCTCCGCGAGTACCTGACTACGGATATGTCAAAGGGTGCCATTT
>ONWB01000075.1 GCA_900321445.1 uncultured Prevotellaceae bacterium
TGCGTCCGACAAACGTTCTGCCCGAAAACGCACGCCGGATGCTCCCAGTGCTTCGGATGCGCAGCATCGGATTTCCGTTCGCTCGAATATCTCCGCCGTCATGTCTTTGGGTGGCAAAGATTACGCTCTGCCTACGGAGGCCGTCGCCCATTACGGTGAAACGGCCGTGATCCGGCCGATCTCTGAGAACCGCGAAATTGCCCTGCCTTATACGACGCGCATCACGGACAAAACGACGATTGAGACAAGTTTTTGCCGTGCCCTCGTTCATATTGCCGAATTTTATGTTCCCGGAGATCCTTCGCCCTATCAGGTTGCCAGTATCCGTGTGGATGGCAAGACAGTTTCAGAAAATACGGATATGGCTTCATTGATTCTGAGAAGATGTTTGAAAATATGATGAACCGCTTCCAGTTTGGTGGCGTCAACAAGGAAGGCATCTATCTTGACGAAACGAACATGCGCATGTGTCTGACACATCGCAACATGTTCACGCTCCTTGCCCAGCAGCTGTTGAGGGAAGATAAGAAGGACAAGGCGTTGCAGGTGCTTCGCAAGAGTGCTGAGGTGCTGCCTCCTACGACGATTCCTTACGAGATGGCCGACACCGACCTTGCAAACATCTGGTTCCTTGCTGGCGACAGAAAGCAGGCCTGTGCAATAGCTAAGGTTGTAGCGCGTCAGAACAAGCAGTACATGGAGTGGCTCAACAGCATGAGCTACGAGACGATACAGTCCTACGCCAATACATGCGCAAAATGCCTGCGACGCATCTATCAGGCCGAGGGAATCCTTCAGGATTCTAATGATCCAGAAGCCAAGTCGTGGCAGGAACAGCTCGTAACGCTTCAGAATACGCCGTCAGGAAATGTAGGCTTCGCTATCCTGAACCAGCAGTTGATGCAGGGCGGCGCAGAGGAAGAGTAAATGATTATCGAACAGCCCACCAGCCTACTGCGCTGGCTCTATCCGCGCGCAGAATGGCGTATGGACGCGAGCCAGCGTAAGGTTTTCCTCACCTTCGACGATGGCCCGATACCCGAAGCTACGCCGTGGGTGCTGGAAACGTTGAGGCGCTACGATGCCAAGGCGACGTTCTTCATGGTGGGCGACAACGTGAGGAAACATCCTGAGGTGTTCCGCCAAGTGCTTGCCGAAGGGCATCGCGTGGGCAACCATACGTACAACCACCTTGGCTCGTTGCGACATGATACGGAAGAATACGTGGAAAACGTCATGCGTGCCGACGAGCTCATACAGTCAGAGCTCTTCCGCCCTCCCCATGGTTGGCTTCGTCGGAGTGCCTACAGGACTCTCGCCCAGCGCTATCGCATTATCATGTGGGACCTCGTGACGCGCGACTATTCACGCCGTATCACGGCAGAGGGCATATATGAGAATGTTCGGCGATATGCGCGAAATGGTAGCATAATAACCTTTCACGACTCGCTGAAGAGCATTGAAAAACTTCGCGAGGCGCTGCCCCGTTCGCTCAGTTGGCTAAAGCAGCAGGGCTATGCTTTCGAACTATTGTAATAGAAAGATGAAGATACTTTTGGTGAATACATCTGAACGCGTTGGTGGGGCGGCGATAGCTGCCAGCCGCCTTGTGCGAGCGTTGAACAATCGTGGCGAGCAGGCGAAGATTCTTGTTCGCGACCGTCAGACGCAGAATCCATACGTCGAGGTGCTGCCTCAGAACCGTTTGCTTCTGAAGTCGAAGTTCTGCGCCGAAAGGCTGAAGATTGTACTCGCCAATGGCTTCAGCCGCGAAAACCTTTGGGCGATAGACACTGCCACCCACGGCACCGACATCACTCAACTCGAGTGTTTCCGCGAAGCCGATGTCATTCATCTTGGATGGATAAACCAGGGTATGCTCTCGCTGCGCAACATACGCCGCATCATTGACTCTGGGAAAAAGATTGTTTGGACACTTCACGACATGTGGCCCTGCACTGGCATCTGCCACCATGCTGAGAAGTGCGAGGGCTGGCTGAATGGGTGTGGCGACTGTCCCAAGCTGAAAAACCCCTCTCCTGATGACCTGTCCGCTACGACATTCCGTCGCAAGGCAGAGGCGTATGGCGAGGGTCGCATCTGCTTTGTCGCTTGCAGTCATTGGCTTGCCGACATTGCACGACGAGCTCCGCTGCTGAAGGGGTGTCGTGTTGAAAGCATACCCAACCCGATAGATACAGACTTCTACACCCCAGCTGACAAGCAGGCGGCGCGTAAGCGTTTGGGATTGCCTGAGAAGAAAAAACTCCTGCTCTTCGTCGCCTACAAAGCCACGGACACGCAGAAAGGCATCAACTACCTCATCGAGGCAACGGAGATTATCGCTGCTCGCCGCCCAGAGTGGGCAGGGCGTGTGGGTGTTGTCCCAGTTGGGCGCGAGGCATCGACGCTGAAGGATGCTTTTGCCTGCGACTGCTATCCTATTGACTACGTTGAAGACCCTGAGAAGATGCGCGACCTCTATCGCGCTGCCGACTTGCTGGTGATGCCCACGCTGATGGACAACCTTCCCAACACTATCGTCGAAGCAGCCTCGTGTGCCTTACCTTGCATAGGCTTCCAAATAGGTGGACTTCCACAGATGGTGCAAAACGGCATCAACGGCTACCTGTCGCGCTATCGCGACTCTGAGGACTTTGCGCGCCTGTGCATGCAGACACTTTTCGGCGATGATTATGAACGCTTAGCGAAAGGAGCCCTGCGTGTGGCTCGCGACACATACTCAGAGCAGGTTGTAGCATCTAAGTACATAGACCTCTACACCTCCCTGTAATAAACGTCTAAAACCCTGAACACCAAATACATCCTTAGATTATCGTGGCAAAACAGCCTATAAAATTCACAGTCGTCACTGTTACATACAACGCCGCCTCGCTCATCGCCCGCACGATAGAGAGCGTCGAGCAACAGGACCATCCCGCCGTTGAGCACCTCATCATCGATGGCAACTCCACAGATGCGACGCTTGAGATGGTACATCACTACATGGAGCGCAATAGTGTGGCGCAGGTGCAGCATGAGGTTAACTGCCTATCAGAGCCCGACGAGGGCATCTATGACGCTATGAATAAGGCGTTTTCGCTGATGACGGGTCGCTACATCGTGTTCCTCAATGCAGGCGACACATTCCCCACGCCGACAACGCTGTCAGAGCTTGCGGCCTTGGCGGAGAGCCAGTCGCGCCATCCTGCTGTCATCTTTGGCGACACCAATATCGTGGATGCTGAGGGACGTTTCATACGTCCGCGTCGCCTGGCACCTTCTGCCGACCTCACATGGCACGACTTCAAACAGGGCATGCTCATCTGTCATCAGGCCTTCTACGCTCGTACAGACATTGCTTCGGGTATAAACTACGACCGCCGCTATCGATTCTCTGCCGACTACGACTGGACGCTTCGCATAATGAAGGAGGCCGAGCGCCGCGGCGAGAGCATGAAGTATTCAGGCAGCGTTGTGGCTTGCTATCTTAGTGAGGGTGCTACGCTCCGCAACCATCGTCGCAGCCTATGGGAACGCTTGCTCATCATGGCACGCCACTTTGGGTGGCCGACGGCGTTGGCGCAGCATGGTTGGTTTGTCATTAGGGCGATTATAAAGAAGTGATAATAAAGAAATAAAGTCTGCCTTTAGGGGTAAGATAAAATACATGAAGCAACTCTCAGCTGAAGAATTCTACTCGCGTATGGCGGCGCGATGCTCACAGCGCGAATATTGTCGCAGCGATGTCCTGCGTAAGGCGCAGGAGGCTGGCCTGTCGCGCGAGGATGCACTCAGTCTGGCGAATCGTCTCGAGGCAGAAGGCTTCATCGACGAGAATCGCTATGCGCGTGCCTTTGCCCACGACAAGACGCTCTACGACCACTGGGGACGGCTAAAGACGCGGCAGGCACTTGCGATGCGCGGCATTTCCAACTCCGACATTGCGGAGGCTTTGGCAGCCATCGATGAGGATGAATATAGCGAAATCGTGCGCGCAACAATGGAGGCGAAGGCTCGCACCCTGCATGCCGACTCGCCCTATGCCCTGCGGCAGAAGCTGCTGCGCTTCGCGGCCTCGAGAGGCTTTGAGCTTAATATAGTACAACAACAAACAAACATAAGTTATGGAGAAGATTGACAAGTTAGACCTCAAGATTTTGAGTATCATTTCCGACAATGCACGCATACCGTTCAAGGATGTTGCTGAAGAGTGTGGAGTTTCCCGCGCTGCTGTGCATCAGCGTGTTGCACGTATGGTTGAAACTGGGGTCATAGAAGGAAGTTCGTATAAGGTGAATCCCAAGAGTATTGGTTACAGCACATGTACATACATAGCCATCCGACTTGAGCGTAGTTCGATGTATCGCCCTGTTGCAGAGGCTCTGGCGCAGATTCCTGAGATTGTAGAGTGTCATTACACGACAGGCAGCTACGGCATGATAGTAAAACTGTACTGCCACGACAACGACCATCTTATCCAGTTGCTCACAGACAAGATTCAGATTATCGAGGGCGTGAACTCAACGGAAACGCTCATCTCGCTCGAGCAGTCTATTAACCGTAATGTCCCCATCAAGGTAGATTAAATCAGATAAATAGCTATGTCCTACGAACTTAGAGGTGACTATAATGCGGCTGTGAGCCATTTTCCAAACCATGGCCTGCGCCCCCTTATTGGCTTGACAGGTAACTTTGGCGACAAAGGCTGCGAACTTGCAGAAGCATATTCAAGCAGCATCGAAGCTGCTGGCGGCATACCTGTCGTCATACCAGCTTCGGCAAATGCCACAATGCTCCTTTCCCTGCTTGACCGCCTTGACGGCATTGTCCTGACGGGAGGTGCCGACATAAATCCGCTTTTCACTGGTGAGGAACCTGTGCCAGCCCTTGGCAACATCAATGCCCATCGCGACCGTGGTGAGCTGCTACTGACGCAACTGGCCTTCGACCGCCAGATTCCCATGCTGGGCATCTGCCGTGGTATTCAGACGCTTGCGTGTGCCCTCGGAGGCTCCGTCTATCAGGACCTCAACACATGCTATCCCCATTCTGGCGACCTTCTGAAACATTCCCAGAATGCTGCGCGCCATATTGCAACCCACTATGTCAGCTTCGATGAAGGTTCTGTTCTGAGTCTCCTTTTTGGTGAGCGTCTCGCTGTAAATTCTTTCCATCATCAAGCTCTGAAAGAGACGGGTGAGCATCTGCGCGTCGTCGCTCGCAGCTCTGATGGCGTCATCGAAGCTGTCGAGAGCACTGAGGGAAAGAGTATCCTCGGAGTGCAATGGCATCCAGAGAGCTTCATTATGGTAGGCGATAGGACAATGATGCCGCTTTTCAAGTGGTTCGTCGATGAGGCCGACAGTTATCGCCGCGCCCTTGAGGCGCATCGCGACATACTCACGCTCGACACTCATGTTGACACCCCCATGCTCTTCGACGAGGGCGTACAGTTCTATCTTCGCAACAAGCAGGGACGTGTGGACATGCACCGCATGACGGAGGGACACATGGATGCTGTCATCATGGCAGCCTACCTGCGCCAAGAGGAGCGCACGCCTGAAGGTCTTGCTGCTGCTACAGAGAAGGCAGAGAGGCTGCTTGCGGGCATCCAGGACATGGTGGCTACCACGCGTGGCGCACAGATGGTGTTCAATCCCAAGGATGCCTTCCGTACGAAGGCTATGGGGCGCAAGGGCGTCTTTATGGGCATTGAGAACGGCTATGCCCTTGGGCGCGACATTGCCAACGTCGAGCGCTTCCGCCGCATGGGTGTCGTATATCTCACGCTCTGCCACAATGGCGACAACGACATTTGCGACTCTGCCGTACGTTCACAGCGCGAATGGGGCGGCCTGAGCCCATTTGGGCGCGACGTAGTCAGGGAGATGAACCGCGTCGGCATGATGGTGGACCTCTCCCATGCGTCTGAGGACACGTTCTACGATGCCATCGAGTGCTCGTCAATGCCCGTAGTTTGCTCCCACTCGTCGAGCCGTGCCTGCTGCGACCATCCTCGTAACCTTACCGACGACCAGCTGCGCGCCCTTGCAGAGGCCGATGGCGTTGCTCAGGCGACGTTCTATCCAGGCTTCCTGCGTGCCGATGGCGAGGCTACCATCGACGATGCCGTGCGCCACATCATGCACATGATTGATGTGGCTGGCATCGACCATGTAGGCATAGGTTCCGACTTCGACGGCGATGGTGGCGTCCCTGGTCTCGACTCTGAGGCTGAGATGCTAAACCTCACACGCCGACTGATGGCAGAGGGCCTCAATGTTGGTCAGCTTCGCAAGCTCTGGGGAGGCAACTTCCTCCACGTCATGAGCCGCGTACAGTACTGTGGTCTGAAAATTGATAATTGACAATTCATTGCTCGATAAATGGACTCATCACTCATAACCCGTCACCCGTCACTTGTCACTCGTCACTCGTCGCTTGTCACTCGTCACTTGTCACTCGTCACTTGTCACTCGTCACTAAAAAATCTTGTAGCTTTGGCAGCGCTTCTACTCCTATTCTCCTGCACGGGGAAGACGAAGCCCGCGACTGCCGATGCCGACTCTGCGCGTATTGTGCCGCTGGAGTTTTGTGCCGACTCGGCAATGAAGTTCGTCGAGGCGCAATGCAACTTTGGCGCTCGCACGCCAGGTAGTGCAGCTCACGACCAGTGTGCGGCATACATCGCCGATGCCTTCCGCGCCTACGGTCTTAGCGTGTCCGAACAGCGCATGACGCTACAAGGGTGGGACGGAAAGACGTTCCCCTGCGTGAACATTACTGCTGCCTATAAGCCTGAACTTCAGTCGCGTGTCGTCATAGCCTCCCATTGGGACAGTCGCCCCTGGGCTGACAACGATGCCGATTCCGCAAAGCACCGCCAGCCTGTGATGGCTGCCAACGACGGTGCCAGCGGCGTTGCCGTCATGCTTGAACTCGCGCGTCAGATTTCAACGTTGAATCCCGCTGTCGGCGTGGACTTCGTATGCTTCGATGCCGAGGACTACGGCGCACCCTATTGGGGCAAACAGGCGGAGGACGGCAGCGACTGGTGCTTGGGGAGCCGCTATTGGGCTCAGAACCTTCCTGAGGGCTATCGTCCACGTTACGGCGTACTGCTCGACATGGTGGGCGGTGCCGACACGTTCTTCAGCTACGAATACTATTCGCGCCAGTATGCCAGCGATGTCATGGCACGCCTTTGGAGCTGCGCACTCAGCGACGAGGCGAAGTCTCTCTTCAAGAGCGAAGACGGAACAGCTGTCATGGACGACCACGTCCCCATGAACCAAATTGCTCACATTCCTACAGTGGACGTCATAGGCCATACGGGGCAGGGCTTCTCCTCAACATGGCACACCACAACAGACATCCCCCAGAACATCTCAGCACGCCACCTGAAGGCTGTGGGACAGACGCTGATGCAGATGCTGTTTGAAGAAAATTAGAACATACATACCGACATGCCTACAATAAACGAAATACAAGACGAAATAATTGAGGAGTTCCTGCCGCTCGACGACTGGATGGACCGCTACCAGCTCCTTATCGACATGGGCGAGGAGCTTCCCCCGCTTGCTCCAGAGGAGAAGACGGAGCAGAACCTTATCGACGGTTGCCAGAGCCGCGTGTGGCTCGTCTGCGAGCGTCAGGGCGACCTACTGAACTTCCGTGCCGAGAGCGACGCCCTCATTGTTCGCGGCATCGTAGCACTCCTCCTCCGCGTCGTTTCAGGCCATACCCCCGAGGAGATACTTTCCGCAGACCTCTACTTCATTCCTCGCATTGGCCTCTCCGAGCATCTGTCACCTACGCGTGCAAATGGCCTCCTCGCTATGGTGAAGCAGGTTCGCAACTATGCGCTCGTGATGAAGGCAGTGGAGAAGTAAAGGTGCAAAAGTAAACATATCCGCACTTCTCGAACAATTTGCGGTCGCAAAGTTTGAGTATTCTATACGTTACCACCATTACATCCATTTTTATAAGTACCTACACTACCTACACTATACCTACACTTCTAACGAGCTAAAAATCAATCAGTCTTGCAGTAGTGTAGGTAGTGTGTGAATAAAAAATTCTCATGTATATGTTTAAGGCTCTATGCACAATGGTCATCTACACCACACAGCTAACCTTTGGGACGCAATGATTCAAAATGAAAGGGAAAAGAGAGGGTTGTGTGATGTTTAGATGCCCCAATGAGATAAAAATCGTATTCTGAACTTTTTATTTAACAAGAGGAAAGCCTGTTTTCCGGATTATTTTTAGTAACTTTGCGCTCATGCAATGTGCGCATGAGCAACAATCGTGTTCGCATTTCGACAAATGACCCCATTAGCCAATAGGCAAATGATAGATGGAATCCCCTCGCTGTGTATGCAAAGGTTTGGTCACCTGTCGAGACACTGCATGGGGGCTTGTATAAAAGATAATAGGAGCACATGTCAAATTTCAATGAGAACACCCGAGTTCAAGTTCCTGCAGCACTTCATTTGTGCAAGCTAGGGTATACCTATCTTGACAGTATCGATGCCCTTGATACACAAACCAACATTATTGTTGATGTTTTTCTGGAATCTATCAAGAGACTGAACCCTGGTGTATCAAGTGCAGATGTCTCCATTCTCTTTTCCAAAATAGTTTCCGTTGCAAACAATGACGATTTGGGTCGAGAGTTCTACCAGTTGCTTTCGGCAAATAGTGGAATCAAACTGATAGACTACGCTAATCCTGATAACAATGTTTGGCATGTAACGACCGAATTACCTTGTGAGAACAAGGAAACTGATGACAACTTCCGTCCGGACATCACCTGCTTTATCAATGGCTTGCCCTTGGCTTTCATAGAGGTAAAGAAACCCAATAATCATGAAGGAATTCTGGCAGAGCGGGAACGTATCAACAAGCGTATGAGCAAGAGTTGTTTTCGACGTTTCTTCAACCTCACTCAGTTGATGATATTCTCAAACAATCAAGAATACGACAATGACAATCGTGTTCCCATTCAAGGAGCGTTTTATTGCTGTACAGCAAAAGAAAAGGCGTTCTTTAATGTGTTTAGGGAGGAAGACAAGCATTTTGTTTCTGGCTATCCGTATAAGGATTTAACTGACGACATAGAAAATACGGTATTGCGGCATCGCAACTGCGTTGTTATAAAAAACCTTGAAGAATATCACACCAACAAGCGAGTCGATACCCCGACAAACCGCATACTGACATCCATGCTCTGTAAAGAGCGTTTCCTTTACCTTTTGAGATATGGTATTGCATATGTCGAAAAGAAAATAGATTTGGAGGATGGCACACAGGGGACAGAATTACAAAAGCATGTCATGCGCTATCAACAATTGTTCGCTTCCCTTGCTATCCGCAGAACATTGGATAATGGTGTAAAAAGCGGTATTATCTGGCATACTCAGGGAAGCGGAAAAACAGCACTGTCATATTATTCTGTGAGAAGTCTGACAGATTACTTTGCCAAGAAAAATATCGTTGCCAAGTTTTATTTCATTGTTGACCGCATAGATTTGATGGAACAGGCAACTGATGAGTTCGCAGCTCGTGGTCTTGTTGTACGCAATGCGAAGAGTCGCGACGAACTGATGCAGGACATAGCTAACAGCACCATCACCGAGAATAGTGATGGCAAACTGGAAATCATGGTTGTCAATATCCAGAAATTCAAGGAAGACAGGCAGAAAGTAAAGATTGACGCTGGCTATAACACTCATTTGCAACGTATCTTTTTCATCGACGAAGCCCATCGCGGCTACAATCCTACCGGC
>ONWB01000198.1 GCA_900321445.1 uncultured Prevotellaceae bacterium
AACGAACTTTCCAGACTTCTTGAACTTTGCCAACGCGCCTCGCAACTCTTCCAGCGACGCGAAATCGGCAGAAAGAGCACCGCCCTGGAGGTAGATGCCCTTGATGTCCTCGTTCTCCTCAGCCACCTTAATGGCATGCAGCATATCATCCAGCCCCTGATTGTCGAGCGACTGATTGCCTGTGAGCAACGCAAGCGGGTTCTCCTGCGCACGCTCAGCAAGGGTGCCTGCAAGGTTTATGCGGAGTACGGTGTTAGACTTGATAGAGGGCTTTGCTTCGCCCGCAGCCATCATAGCCCCCAGCATGATGAAGCTTATCATGCTGATGATTGTCCACATGATGAGAATGCCCACCATAGTGGCTAATACGTATTTCAGAAACTGTTTCATATAAATGAGAAATGAAAAATGAAAAATTCAGTGACAAGTGACGAGTGACAAGTTCTCACCGCCGCTCAAGTATCTCAATTTTTACTTTTTACTTTTTACTTTTTACTTTTTACTTTTTACTTTTTACTTTTTACTTTTTACTTAATTAGAAGTTCCACAGGACAATGGTCGGAGCCGAGGATGTCGGAATGGATTGCAGCACCTACAAGGCGTGGACGCAGGCGGTTGGAGCAAAGGAAGTAGTCAATGCGCCACCCTGCGTTCCTTGCACGGGCACCACCGCGATAGCTCCACCAGCTGTATGCACCTTCAAGAGCAGGAAAGAAGTAGCGGAACGTGTCTGTGAAGCCTGCGTCGAGGAGAACTGTCATCTTCTCGCGCTCTTCGTCCGTGAAGCCAGCATTGCGGCGGTTCGTGGAGGGATTCTTGAGGTCTATCTCCTCGTGGGCAACATTCATGTCGCCACACACGACAACAGGCTTACGGGCATCCAGCGCCTGCAAGTATGCGCGAAAGTCCTCCTCCCACTGCATACGGTAGTCAAGGCGGCGCAAACCGTCCTGGGAGTTGGGAGTATATACGCAGACAAGGTACAAGTCCTCGAATTCCAAAGTGATAACACGCCCTTCGTGGTCGTGCTCCTCGACGCCAATGCCGAGGTTTACGCTGAGGGGTTTTATGCGCGTAAAAATGGCTGTGCCACTATAGCCCTTTTTCTCAGCATAGTTCCAGTAACTTTCGTAACCAGGAAAAGATATGTCGAGCTGTCCGGCCTGCATCTTCGTCTCCTGAAGGCAGAAAACATCGGCATCCAAACTGGCGAAAATGTCGCGGAAACCCTTTCCGTCGCAAGCGCGGAGGCCGTTAACATTCCATGATACAAACTTTGTCATATACTATTATTATTCGATATTTCGCGGCGAAGATATAGATTTTAGTTGAGAAAACGCATGCTTGCTGGCTTTTTTCTCACACCTTTTCATATATTCGCAGCGTAAAACTACAAAAACAAGATTATATGATGAAGAAAATTGCCCTCGCGTGTGCGCTCGCGTTCATATCCTATAATACGCTCGCACAAGCGCAAAAGACGGAAAACTGCGTGGACGTTGTAGTATTCTCGCTCAACGACTTCCATGGTGCATTTGTACAAAACCCATACCAGAACATTCCTGGCGCACCCTCAATACTTCAGACGCTCGACTCGCTGAAGACTGTGTACCCTTATAACCTCACCGTGTCTGCTGGCGACAACTTCGGCGGCAGTTACTTCTACACAGCAACAAATGGACAGCTGATGCCCGTATTCTTCAACATGGCAGGAATACGCCTCAGCGCCATGGGAAACCACGAATTCGACGATGGACTCCCCACGCTTGAGAAGAAGTGGAAGGACTCCCCGATACACCCCGCAGGATGGGACATCACGTATCTGTGCTCCAACGTCTATGACTCGCAGGGTGCACAACCAGCCGTCATGCAGCCCTTCGCCGTCAGCAGCGTGCGCATTTCGCCAACAAAGGAAGCGCGCATAGCTCTCGTCAGTCTGCTTGCCTCGAGTGCAAAAGAACAGATTAGCTCCAGCAAGACTAAGGGTACCAGCTTCAGCGGCGACTACACCCACGTCCTCGACAGCGTGAGCAAACTGCCGACATTCAAGGAGGTGGAGAATGCCGAGATTCGCGCCCTGCTGCTCCACATTGGCGCATATATGGCGGACGGCGTACCTGCATGGAACGACAAGCGCTCTGATGAACTATCGAAGATAAACACGCCCTTCTACCAGGCATTCCTTGTAGGACACAGCCACGATGCCGTCGTAGGCCACATCAACGAGAGCAAGAAACCAATCACGCAAGGATTCTGGCACGGCAACTACATCAACATGATGAAGTTCAGCCTCGACACTGTGCGCATGGAGGTTGTCAACGTAACACCTGCTATCATCCCCGTACGTCCGCGGCAGCGTACAGAGCTCAGCGGCAACGCCCTGCGCCTGCAAGAGCAGATAGACTCGCTCATGGAGTGTACGCTAACAAAGGCCGGATCGCCCCTAAATGAATATGTTGCCCACGCAAACCGCTCAATAGCCCACGACAGGACAAACAAATATGTAATCTCCGAAGTGGGAACCCTCGTATGCAATGGATACGCCACAGCCTACCGTCGCGCCTCCAAATGCAAGGACTCAAAGATGGTAATCGGCATAAGCCACTTCGGCAGCATACGCTCTGGACTCACAAAGGGCGACCTTAGCGTTATGGACGTAGGTGAGATTCTGCCTTTCCAGAACGACATGCACGCCTACAAGTTCACAGGCAAGGAGCTCCTCCGTCTCTTGGAATTTGGCTATCACAACACTCGCTATGGCTGGCTTCAGTACTCCAACCTCGAAGTGAAGCGTAACGAGGAAGGCAAAGTCACCTCCGCCACATATATCGCTCCCAACGGCACACGGAAACTCATCAAGCCTAACAGCCACCTCGTACTCGTCCTCGACTCCTTCATGGCTGGCGGCGGCGACGGCTACGAAGGCTTCTTCTTCCCCAAGCGCCGCATCAA
>ONWB01000008.1 GCA_900321445.1 uncultured Prevotellaceae bacterium
TATTGAAGTTATGCTTGTTTATTGCCCTGCTTTTTTGTGGCACTAAAGTGACACATGCGCAGTTGATGAAACCTGCAGATTTGGAGAAATACGCAAAGGAGCGTTATGGCGAAAGGTGGTTGGATGCAGCAAGAAATCTTGCTGAGAACCTAACGTTTGACAAAAATGAGAACCTTACATATCAGGAAGTTATACAGGCACCCGGCAAAACTCGTGAACAGCTATATATCGCTCTAAATTATTGGGCAACATCAACATTTAACGATAAGCAAGCTATCACGTTGAACGACAAGGAAGCTGGTTGTATTATAATATCATCCACGTTATTAAATATTGTTGATCATAGGGGCACGCTTAACAAATACTCCGTTAGTATAACTCCCGTAATTCGCCTTGACATCAAGGACGGGCGCGTACGTGTAACATTTACCGTACAGAGTTATGATATTTTACGTGATATAAGTGGCGGGTGGCTAAGCCTTGTGGATGGTGATGCTAGAACTTATGGTGACTCAAAGCGCAAGAGGGATGACAAGACAAATGCATATCTTTACGACGAACAATGGGAGATTACGCAACATTATCCTTTTGTGGAGAAGGATGATAAGAAGCGCACATGTGCAAAGGCTCTAGTCATGACCCACGCATATTCTAATGCTATTATTGACAAAGTAGAGGAGGCTCTAAAAAATGGAGTCGTAGGAAACGACGACGACGATTGGTGATAAATAGAACTCCAGAATTAAATATAAAAAACAGCTCATGGCATTGCCTTGAGCTGTTTCTGTGTTATTTATTCGATGTTCTTAGTTAGCAAAGTTTGCCGAGTGCCTCGCGTAGTGCTGTCTCTGTGGCTTCGGAGGCAGGAACGAGGGGCAGTCGCAGGACGTTCTGGATGCGACCTTGAAGGTGGAGCAGGGATTTTACGCCTGCGGGATTGCCGTCCACCATCATCAGACGATAGAACTGTCCAAGTTGCTCATGAAATTTGCGTACGGTGGGGAAGTCGTTGCGAAGTGCTGCGTGTACCATCTCCCCGTATTCTCGTGGAAGCGCATTTCCCAGTACGGATATCACGCCTACGGCACCAATGGCAATCAGTTGTGGTGTGATGCCGTCGTCGCCGCTGATGACGTCGAAGCCCTCGGGAGCTTCTCGCACGATGTCCTGGGTTTGTACAGTACGTCCTGATGCTTCCTTTACGGCTACAATGTTCTCGTAGTCGTTGGCAAGGCGCACAACAGTCTTGGGGTCGATGTTGACGCCTGTTCGCCCAGGCACGTTGTAGATGACGACGGGCAGCTTTGTGCTGGAGGCTACTGCGGCATAGTGGCGATAGAGCCCTTCCTGCGAAGGCTTGTTATAGTATGGCGCTACGATGAGTACGCCTGCAAAACCTTCCGTTGTGGTGGGGTCGAGTAGGGCTTCGCATACGCTCTGCGTGCAGTTGCCTCCGCATCCGAGCAGCAGGGGAACCCTGTCGGCTACGACTTCGCGCACAGTCTTTTTTACCAGTTCGCGTTCCTCGGCGTTCAGGGTGGGCGTTTCAGCCGTTGTGCCGAGTACGCAGAGGAAGTCTGCGCCGCCTTCGAGCGTTGTCAGTACGAGTTTGCGTAGGGCTTCAACATCTACGCTGCCGTCGGGGGCAAATGGCGTTGCGAGTGCTACGCCGAAACCCTTGAATGGATTATGTTTTGTTGTCATGATTCGTTGTTATGTTTTCAGAACAGGCTCTGCTGTCGTGGTACGTCGGCTTCGTCAATCATCGTGAGGAATTCCTCCTCCGTGACGAGCCTGATGCCGAGCGCTTGTGCCTTTTCGAGTTTGCTGGGCCCCATGTTGTTGCCTGCAAGTACGAATGTCGTCTTGCTGCTTATGCTTGAGGCGTTGCGTCCGCCGTTCTTTTCTATGAGGTTCTTGTACTCGTCGCGGCTGTGCATGTTGAATGTTCCGCTGACTACGACCACCTGTCCTGC
Source organism: uncultured Prevotellaceae bacterium (assembly GCA_900321445.1). Classification (GTDB taxonomy): domain Bacteria; phylum Bacteroidota; class Bacteroidia; order Bacteroidales; family Bacteroidaceae; genus Alloprevotella. The sequence goes on from ONWB01000008.1 coordinate 1,977, forward strand.
GAGTTTGTCGCCGAGGGGAGCTTCTTCCTTCATTTCCATTTGTAAACCAGCCTCCTTCAGGCGTTCTACGAGCTGCTTGTTGGCTTCTTCTGCGCACCATGCCACGACGGTCTCGGCTATTACGGGGCCTATGCCGTCGATGCGCAGGAGTTCGTCCTGCCTTGCAGCCATCAGGGCGTCCATGGAGCCGAAGGCGCGTGCGAGAATCCTTGCTGCCACGCGTCCCACAAAGCGAATGCCCATAGCGTAGAGGACGCGGTCGAAGGGCACTTTGCGACTTTTGGCGATGCCTTCTACCACGTTATGTGCCGAAAGGCGCCTTGAGGGGTAGCCTCCGCAGATGTCGGCGACGGTTAGTTGGTAGAGGTCTGCGACGTTTTTGATGAGTCCTCGGCTGAAGTACGTGGCGGCAGTCTCTGGCCCCAAAGTGTTGATGTCCATCGCGTCGCGCGAGATGAAGTGCTCGATGCGTCCGAGTATCTGCGGGCGGCAGGAGGCATCATTCGGGCAGTATGTGGCGGCTTCGCCCTCGTAGCGTACCAGCGTGCTGCCACACTCTGGGCATGTTGTGATGAACTTCACACGTTCTCCGTCGTCGGAAGTGCGCTTAGAAGTATCTACGCCTACGATTTGCGGGATAATCTCGCCCGCCTTTTCTACATATACGTAGTCGCCGATGCGCAGGTCAAGGGCGTTCATGACATCCTCGTTATGGAGTGAGGCGCGGCGCACCATTGTGCCTGCAAGAAGAACAGGCTCCATGTTTGCCACTGGCGTCACGGCGCCTGTGCGCCCCACTTGGTATGTCACCTTCAGCAGGCGTGTCGTTGCTTTCTCGGCCTGAAACTTGTATGCTATTGCCCAGCGCGGGTTCTTCGAGGTGAAGCCTAACTCCTCCTGCTGTGCGAGGCTGTTCACTTTCAGCACGATGCCGTCGGTGGCTATTGGCAGGCTGCTGCGTTTTTCGTCCCAAAGGTCGATGAAGGCGTATATCTCCTCGAGCGAGTGTGCCAGGCACACGTCCTCGGAGACTTTGAAGCCCCAGCTGCGCGCCATCTGCAGACGTTCGAAGTGGGTGTCGGCGGCAATGTCGTCGCCAAGGAGGAAGTACAGGTAGGCATCAAGGCGCCGGCGCGCCACAATTGCCGAACTCTTAAGTTTCAGCGTGCCGCTTGCTGCATTGCGCGGGTTAGCAAAGAGCGATTCCTCTTTCAACTCGCGCTCGGCATTGAGCTTCTCAAAACTCTCCCACGGCATCAGCACCTCGCCGCGTATCTCGAAGCGTGCGGGGTAGGGCAGTTCGTCGCGAAGCTGGAGCGGTATTGAGCGTATTGTGCGTATGTTCTGCGTCACGTCGTCGCCGCGCACGCCGTCGCCGCGTGTTACGGCGCGTACCAGCCTACCGTTCTCGTATATCAGGGAAATGCTGAGTCCGTCGTACTTCAGTTCGCAGCATATCTCGAAGGGCTGTCCACCAAGCCCGTCGCGCACACGTTCGTAGAACTCGCGCACGTCCTCGCGGTTGTAGGTGTTTCCGAGGGAGAGCATGGGGCTTTCGTGCTCCACATGCTTGAAGTCGTTCGACAGGTCGCTGCCCACGCGCCGCGTTGGCGAGTTTTCGTCGGCCATCTCGGGATGCTCAGCTTCGAGGCTCGCCAGTTCGCGCAGCAGTGCGTCGAACTCCTGGTCCGAAATAGTCGGACTATTCAGGATGTAGTAGTTGTAGTTGTGGTCGTTGAGCTCTTTGCGGAGTTCCAAGATGCGTTCCTGTGGAGTTGTGTCTGCCATGATGCTACTGCGACTTGAAGAATTTGGAAGCAAAAGTAATGAAAAAGCGCAGAAAACTTTCTTCGCGACGCGAAAAACATTAACTTCGCGCCTTGAAAACAGAAAAAAGTAAACAAGTGAATAAGTAAACTTGTCAACACGCCACCATTATGCGAATAGATATCATTACCGTATTGCCTGAGATGCTTGAAGGTTTCGTCAACACATCCATCTTGGCGCGCGCACAAAAGAAAGGTCTTGTAGAGATACATCTTCACAACCTTCGCGACTACACGAAGGACAAGCATCGCCGCGTCGATGACTATCCCTTTGGCGGCTTTGCGGGTATGGTGATGCAATGCCAGCCCATCGACGACTGCATCGCGGCGCTTCGTGCCGAGCGCGACTATGACGAGATTATCTTCACCTCGCCCGATGGCGAGCAGTTCTGCCAACCTGTGGCGAATGAGCTTTCGATGAAGGAGAACATCATTATCCTTTGTGGCCATTACAAAGGCGTCGATTATCGCATTCGCGAACATCTTATCACGCGCGAACTCAGCGTCGGCGACTATGTCCTCACTGGTGGCGAGATTGCTGCTGCCGCCATCGCCGATGCCGTTGTACGTCTCGTGCCCGGTGTGCTTAGCGACGAGCAGAGCGCCCTGTCCGACAGTTTCCAAGATAATCTTCTCGCCGCGCCTGTCTATACTCGTCCCGCCGATTACAAGGGATGGCGCGTCCCCGATGTCCTCCTTTCTGGCCACGAGGCAAAAATCAAGGAGTGGGAACTGCAGCAAAGCCTTGAGCGCACACGCCGCCTAAGGCCCGACCTGCTGGGAGAGGGAGAAAGTTGAAAGTTGAAAGTTGAGAATTGAGAATAAGAGTTCTCCGAGTCCTCCGAGTTCTCCGAGTTCTCCGAGTCCTCCAAAATTAAATAACAAGCGAATCACATGAACAAGGAATTTATTCCTCAAAAAGGCGACTATCGCAATCTGAGAGTGTTCCAGCTTGGAAAATGTATATATGCATTGACCTACGCCTTTGCACATAAACATCTTCCTGTCGGTGACCGTACCATTGATCAGATGATACAAGCTGCGCGAAGTGGGAAACAGAATATCGCGGAGGGGAGTGTCGATGGTAGCACGTCAAGCGAGATGGAAATCAAACTGACAAATGTTGCTAAGGCGAGCATGCATGAACTACTTCTTGATTATGAGGATTTCTTGATGGTAAGAGGGCTTGAGAAGTGGGATGGAGAAGATAAGCGCACGCTTCAGGTTCGTACATATTGCCGTCGGCATATGAATCCTGAAGCATTTATTCAAGCTGTAGATACAAGGTCGGCTGAGACCATAGCAAACATTGCGATTACAATGCTGCATCAATTTGACGTGATGATAACCAGCCTGATTGAAACACAGAAACAACGTTTCTTGAAAGAGGGTGGCATTAAGGAGCAAATGTATCGCGCAAGAGTTCAGCAAAGAGACGGCCGAAAACCATAGTATTGGACTCCTCTGGCTCCTTTGAGCCCTCGGAGATCTCCGAGCCCTCCGAGATCTCTGAGTTCTCCGAGCTCTCTGAGTTCTCCGAGTCCTCTGAGTTCTCCGAGTCCTCCGAGTTCTCCGAGCTCTCCGAGCTCTCCGAGCTCTCTGAGTTCTCTGAGTTCTCCGAGCTCTCCGAGCTCTCCGAGTTCTCTGAGTTCTCTGAGCTCTCTGAGCTCTCCGAGTTCTCTGAGTTCTCTGAGCTCTCTGAGCTCTCTGAGTTCTCCGAGCCCTCCGAGTTCTCCGAGTTCTCCGAGTTCTCCGAGTTCTCCGAGTTCTCCGAGCTCTCTGAACTATTTGCAAAATAGAAGGCAGACATCTCACGACGTCCGCCTTCATGTTAGAGAGATAAATTCAACTAATTAACTTTTTGTGTATAACACAATCTCTCTATGCTTATTGTTTCTCGGATTTCTCCGAAATAACATTGCTGCTATTGCGGTCGACCGTAATATTCAAGTTCTGAGTGCCTTCGGGATTGGACACGGTGAGCAGGTGCTCAGCTGAGGAAATTTCAAACGTTAAAGTCTGAGGTTGAATATATGTTTTCATTGCTTTCAGTTTTTTAAAGATTAAAACAAAACTTTCTTTCCGTTTACAATGTAGAGACCCTTTTCTGCCTTATTTACGCGACGGCCTTGCATATCAAAGATTGTGCCTGCGGGCATAGAAGTGGAAACGCCGTTGATGCCAGTCGTATCTTCGAAGCTAAGGATGAAGCTTCGTACATTTCCATCAGACTCTACAATGTACGCACGATTCGCGGGAATATCAGTACCTGTATAAGGGAAGAATCCCAGGTCGTCTTCGACCTTCGAGAATACATACACATTACCATCAGGCTTGGTCGTTGCCAGACATGTACCGGTAAGTATATTTGTACCTGTGAGAGCGTCCGCAGATGCCGGAATAGTAAGCGTAACCTTCGAATCGGTAACATTTTCTGCTGCAATGCGAATCAGGAATCCCTGTTTTGCAGGTACGGATGTTACCTTTTGGGCTGTAGCCTTACCATTGCTTTCTCCTGTTAGTACAAAGAGGCCTTCGCCATTGCTTGCACCATTGTAAGATACGGGGAAATCGAAGTATGCTGTGGTGTAGTAGTAGCCGTCTCCACCATCTCTAAGTGTGACATCGATAGATGTAACGTCCTCAATAGACCACTGTGAAGCATTCGCAGAATTTTCCCAGCCGACAATCTTATAGCCTTTATCTTTAGATGCATGATAATAACTATAAGGACCATCATCCCAAGTGCGGAAGGCTACATATCCAATGGCTTGAGCCTGCATTGCAAAGGCTTCTGTCGGGGGGGTATCAACAAGACTAACAGCCTCATCCTGTCTGATATTACTTGTGTATTTCCCTTGTGTCTGGAAATAGTACTTGTTACCATCTTTTGTTAGGTGAATGATGGAGCTCGCGTCACTAGTATTTGAAATATTTCCTAATAGCGATGTTCCACCATTTAGTCCCATATATCCATAATTATCTGTTGTTAATCTGTTTTTGATACGATAGTAGCCCTCTGTTGGGAAGTTAACATTATTGTTCAAGTCCTCCAAAGCGGATGTGAGCGCAGTTTTCATGCTTGCATATGTAGCATATGGGCAGTTTGTCTTGTAGCTAGCATCGTAACCTATTTCTGTACGAGCAGCGCTTGTCCAATTGAAGTATGTCGCTTCATTTTCCATATAAGGAGCAATCTCAGAAATGACATACTCAGAGAAGTCTGTTGGCACGTCAAACACCTTAAATGCACTACCAGCATCAGCTGTAGTTGTATTGTTCCAAATCTTCAGTGAACCACCTTCCCCACCGAACTGATTCACCTGATAACCATAATCCGGGATAGTAAGCATAAAGGCGTTTGTGTATCCTGGAGCCGTACTAGCTTTGATTGTCCAGCTATTCCCTGTTGCCGCACTAACAAATGTAGGTATGCTTTCATTTGATGTATTTTCCCACGCATATACAAATTCTTCGCCTTTACTCTTGTTATAAAGTTTAAGATTGTATGGATTACCAATAAAAGCCCACTGATAAGCGTCGGTCGCTAATCCTAAAGCATTTGCATTGACTGTGGATAGAGCACCATCGTTATCTGTTTGATCGCTGGTAACATACCATGTAGAGCGAATAGACATATCATACCAATGTGCATTCTCATAAGTCGAAGATATTTCGAACGGAAAATTCCAGGTGGCGGTAAATGTTACCGTTTTGTCTGCATCTGCTGTTACATTTACGTCATTATATGTGCAATAATCACGGCGATGTTGGGCAGGTAATGAGGTAATGATTGTACCAGGCCATGTTTCTGTAGGTCTGCTATATATTTCTGCTCCACTACCAGTTTGTACCTTATATGTGATACTTACAGTTTTCTTTAAATATACTACAAACGTAGTTGCATAACCATTCGCGCTGGTGCCAGAACGGGTAAATGTTGCAGTTTTTGCGTTAACACCTGTAACATACACAAAGGTGGGATTTGAAGGATCGGTTGATATTGCAGTTGAATTACAACCTGATGGGGTTATATTAGACCCAGAAGCTCCTGCATAAATACCTATATTATAGCCAGCAATCATATAACCAGACGGAGCTGTAATAGTGTATGTCGGGGAATTGTTGGAATGAATGTTAATTTTTGAATCTTCTAGCTGCATGTTGTTGCGTGTACCACTTGTAAGCGTTAAACCTTCTGGTGAAGATGTTGAAGTCCAGAGACAATACCACGACGTGCTGGTATTGCCACAATTATGCCCCAGTTCACCTGACGAGCCGTTAATATTCAATGTCGTGTAGCTTTCATCATACACAGGAATGCGTGCTAAAGTAACAGAGAACCTAGGTATACATAGTGTAGAAGCATTACCTTTAGTATTGCGCTGCACTGTGAATGTTGCTGTTGATGCATTAACTGTTGCGCTAATCGTTTGTGGCTCGCTAGCTCCTTTCGCTATCTGTGTGTTACCACCACAAGGAGTTATTTTATAGCTACCGCCATCAGATGTACTTATTGCGAAGAAACTATAGCTCTTAATGTAGTAACCTGTTGGCGCAGATATGGTAAAAGTATGAACTGTATTATTGTCATCTTTGTCATAATGAATCGCCATCACATGCTGATAATTTGTATACGAACTCGGCACATATGTGGGTTTGAGAATCTTAGCTTCAGTAGAAACTGTTACACCCTCAAGACCTGATGTGACATTAGAGGTAAATGTTGTGTAATATGGTGTGTCTGCCTGATCTGATCCAGAATACACGCCATATTTGTGGGTTGCCGTGGCTTCAGATGTGCTAGTGTTTGTTATACCACTCAAGTCTGATTGATCATTGATGGTAACAACGATATCATCCGCCCACGCTCCGCTGATTCCTGTCAGCAAAGCGCAAATTAAGAGTAAGAGTTTTCTCATGATTTGAGATTGATTAATTGATAGGTTTATTGTTTGTTTAGTTTGTCGCTTCAGTCAATGGGGAAGCCTTTGCTAAACTCGTAGAAACGAAAAAAGCGCAGGTCTTCACCATACGCCAGTCAGGTTTGGAACTTACCTATCATATCCTATGGGAAAGCCTGCGATGTGTCGCAAGCTGCAACGGATATGATACAGCAATAAGCTGCATACACAGCTATTGCCTTTGCTCGATAATCGTTTTCGAGGTTCCAATTCGACTGGCGATAGAGCAAAGTATGTGTGCACACTCTTTCAAGAGTGCGCGCCAAAAGTATAGATTATTTTATTTAACGGCAAGCCTTTGCTTCTTTTTTTTCCATTTCGGACGATAAGAGCCGGAAAGTACTTTCTTATGTCACTCTGATGTGACAGACGTGGATAATGGACTTCGGGTGATTGCTGAAAAGTTCGTGCTATGCTTGCCCGTTGTTTTGATGCCCATGCATTTCCAGTCTTTCGAGCCATTTTGCATTCCCTCGCGCGCGCACGCGCACTGAGAATTTTTAAAAAATACTGCCACAACTGCCACAACTGCCATTCGGCGATGATTTTCAGGCGCTTATGCGTGGCAGTATTGTGGCAGTAGTGGCAGTTATTTTCAAAAAAGAGCCTTTTTTGATTAAAAATTGATGTCGAAACGTGATGTTTTGGGGTAAAATCAGCACCCTTTGCAACTCGAAATGAATAGAAAGACGAATCCTGAATAGAAGTTGCAGAAGAGGAAAAGTTGAAGCCTTCTCGTTGGTTTCTCAAGGCTTCGCGATAGATTTTCAAGGCTTCGCGATGAATTTTCAAGGCTTCGCGATTTGAGAAGAAGGCTTCTTGTTGCAAGTTGGAGGCTTCTCGTTTTCTGCTTGGGCACAGAGCGCTTTCTCTGAAAGCGTACTAGCCTGTTATTTGTTGAGCAGGATGCAGAATGTGGTGCCGTGTCCGGGTTCGCTGGCTTTTACGAAGATGCGTCCGCCGTGGTACTCTTCTACGATGCGGCGGGCAAGGGAGAGGCCAAGCCCCCATCCGCGGCGTTTCGTGGTGAAGCCGGGACGGAATACGTTCTTCCAGTCGCGGCGCATGATGCCCTTGCCTGTGTCGCTGACATCGACGGCAACGTGTGAGCCGCGCGAATAGACGTAGATGGTGATGCTGCCTTCGCCAGACATGGCGTCGATGGCGTTCTTGCAGAGATTCTCCACCACCCACTCGAATAGCGGGGCGTTGAGCTTCGCGGGTACGTTGTCGGAGGGGAAGTCCATGTTCAGGACTACTTTGTCCGAGGCTCGTCGCCCGATGTACTCTACTACTCGCATGATGACCTCGCAAAGGTTGCAGGTCTCCAGTTTCGGCGTGCTTCCAATCTTTGAGAAGCGCTCTGCGATGAGTTGCAGGCGGCGTATGTCTTTCTCAAGTTCTGGCAGCAGAGGGTCGTCGGGATATGTGTCTTTCAGAATTTCGCTGCCTGCGATTAGTGAGCTGATGGGCGTGCCGAGCTGGTGGGCGGTTTCGCGCGAAAGTCCTACCCATACTTTGTTCTGCTCGGCGCGTTTTAGGCTGAGGAGCAGTATTATAGCCAGCGAGATGAATAGTCCTACGACGGCAAGTTGCACGTAGGGGTATGTTGCAAGGCGCCGCAGCATGAGCGATGGCTCGTAGCAGACGTCGATGAAGGCTTCGTCCGCTTGGGGGGCGGCTTCGTCTGAAAGTTCTGCGCCTTCGTTGCTAAGGCTGATGCGTATTACGCGCTTGGCTGCGCGCATGTCTTCGGCGCGTTGCCGCAGTTCGTCCATGAGTTCAGGTGCCTGGCTGATGCCGCTGAGCACGTTGTCGAGGCTGTCCTGCGGTATGCCCACGTTGCGCGCCGCCAGGATGTTGCCTTCGTTGTCCTGCGCGATGACGGGGATGGTGTTGTTGCCGTTCATCACTTTCAGTACGAGGCCGACGTCGGTATTCTCGTTGGCGCGCTGCAGGGCGCTCATGGCCTCAGCCCACACCTCCATGCTTTGCTCCTCCTCGCTGATGAGGTCGCGGATGAGCATGTTGCTGACTACGAGACTCGCAGCAGCAATGATGATGGCGCCAAAGGAGAGCAGTATCCTGACAGTGCGTTGGGAGGACATTATATAATTAAGAATTAATAATTAAAAAGTAAAAATTAAAAATTAAGTGGCAAGTGACTATAATTAAGAATTAATAATTAAAAAGTAAAAATTAAGTGACAAGTGACGAGTGACGAGTGACAAGTCTTGCGCCGCAGAGGTATTCCAATTATTACTTATTTTATTTTTTAATTAAGACTTCGATTTACCTCGTCGATGTAGTCGAGGAGTTCCTCGCGCCCGTCGCTGTGGGCTGAGCTCGTCACGAAGTGTGGCGGCAGTTCTTCCCATTCTTCGCTCATTTTGTCGAGAAATCCTTTGACATTGCGCTTCAGCTCGCCACTTCTGTTCTTGTCGGCTTTTGTGAAGACGATGGCGAAAGGTATGCCGTTTTCGCCGAGGAAACGTATGAACTCGATGTCGATGTTTTGGGGTTTGTGGCGCGAGTCTATGAGCAGGAACAAACATGTAAGGTTCTCGCGCTCACAAACGTAGCTCTTTATCATGCGGGTAAGTTCCTCCTGCTGAGCTTTGCTGCGGCGTGCGTAGCCATAGCCGGGAAGGTCGACGAGATACCACGACTCGTTGATGAGGAAGTGGTTTATCAGCAGCGTCTTGCCAGGCATCGACGATGTTTTGGCAAGTCCCTTGCGCCCCGTCAGCATGTTGATGAGGCTGCTCTTGCCGACGTTGCTGCGTCCGATGAAGGCGTATTCGGGCCTGTCGGCAGCTGGGCATTTCTCAACGGTTGGGGCGCTTATGACGAATTCTGCGGTATGGATTTTCATGAGGAGAAAGATAAAGTTAAGGTGTAGAGATGTATGGGGAGTTTATTTTCCCATCAGGTAACTCAGGCGTATACTTATGGTTCCGTTGTTGGAGCGTGCAAAAACATCCTTCTTTGAGTTGCCAAAGATGTCGGCGAGACCATAGTAGTAGCGCCCCTCGAGGGAAAAGTGTCCCAGACGGTTGTGCCATTCAAGGCCTACGCCACCCATTATGCCGTAGTCGAAGCGGTTTTCGGCTTCCATGTCGTACTGCGCGTAGCGGTTGTTGGGGCGGTCGGGGTTTCCCTCTGCATTCAGCGTCCACGTGCTGCTCTTGCTTGAGCCTTCGCCAAGCAGGAACCCAATCTGCGGACCAAGGTTCAGGAAGCCCGCGAGGCCGTTGGACTCCTTGCCCCATGCGAGGTGGGCGAGGAAGGGCATTTGCAGGTAGTAGAGGTGGCGGCTGTACTTGTCGGGCAGAGGTTGTGTCTGCGAGTTGAGGATGTCCTCAGTCCATCCCAGCTGCGTAAGGTTCAGTTCTGCCTGAAGGGCGCAGAGGGTTTTGAAGTACATCTCGCTGTCGATGCGCACGACGATGCCAAGGCTGGGACCGACGTGCATTTTCTGCTTGATGCTTGGCGAGAAGCCGATGTTGTTGAGAACAACACCTCCGCCAACGCCGTACTTGAAGGAAGAGCGCGGCTCGCCAAGCTGCGCGCTTGCTGCAAGGGGCAGCAGGCATACAGCAAGGGCATAAAGCCAGCGCCGCAGCCGTTGTGCGGCGGCGTGGCCTCGTGCGCGCGTACATATATAATATATGTGTGTCATCGCTTCATTGCGAGGCGCTCAATCTGGCCGTCGGTGCGAAGATGTATGAAAAACAGGCTCTTGTTGACAAGTCCTCCACCTTGTTCGGCACGTTCAAAACGTAACATCGTCTGCAGAAGGGGCGCTCCTGAAGACTGCGTCGTGAAGTCGGCGCCGAACTTTGAGATGCCCGTGAGCATGTGGAGTGCAACGTCGTAGCCGAGAAGCCCCATGCGCGGCGTCACGGAAAGGGGCTCTTCGCCATAAGCGCGCACGTAAGCCTCGTTGAAAGCCTGCGTTACGGGGTCGTAGAGATTGCAGTAGTTGCTGGTGCGCACGTAGGCGTCGGCGGCATGAAGCCTATTGAGCGTGGCGGGAGACTGATTCTCAATCCAGTTCTCGTATGCGAAAAGCTTCAGCTCGCGTTGGGGGTAGTACTTCTTGAATCCTTCGATTTTTGCGAGCACCTTCGCTAATGCGTTGGCGTCGCTCGCATCGGGGATGATGAGGGTGGGGCGGGAGTCGCTCGTGGCGGCTTTCATCTGCTCAAGCGGCGACTCGTAGCTAAACTCTGTGACGCTGTAGCCGCGGGCAAGGAGGCGCGTGCGCAGATACTGTGTCAGCGGCTGCTCGTTGTTGGATGTGCCGACGTGCATGAATGCCACGTTCACGTTTTTCAGTGATTTCATGAGCAGGTCTGCCGTGAACTCCTGTTCAAATTTTTCTGGAGTATTGACGAGGTACACATAGGGATTCGTGTTTACCTCGACGGCCTTCGAGTAGAAGGGGATGACCAGGCGCGTGTGATGCTGGCGGGCAAGCGCGGAAAGCTTGGGGAAGTGGTCGGGATAGACGGGGCCCACAATCATCTGCGTGCTGTTCTGGCGTATACGCTCAACGGTGTTGTTGAACTTGTCCTCGTTCAGCTTTTCGTCGTAGCCGAATACGTTTACCTTCAATCCTTCGTTGGCAAGTTTTTGTGCTCCAAGGAGGAATCCGCGATAGAACTCAATGCTCCGCTCGCCTTCCACTCCGCTTGCGGAGAGCGGAAGGATGACGGCCACGTTGATGGCTTCCGCCTGCGCCTGCGCGCGCGGTTGTGTCGGCGTTGGCGCCTGCTGTATAGTCGTCGGTATGCGGATTACTGAGCCTGCGCGCAAAGTCTGGGCGGAAAGGCCTGGATTTGCGGCTTCGATGCTTTCCACCGTCACGCCGTAGTGGCGCGCAATGTAGTAGAGCGTTTCTCCGGCTCTAACGTCGTGCATCGTCTGTGCCAACATGGCGACGGCAAACGTGCTAAAAAGACATGCAAGCAGCAGTCTGCGGGGAAGAAAATGATGTATGTTCATCGATATTTTTCGTTTTAGTGCGCCAAAAATACAAAAAAAAGCCAACGAAGGTGTTCTTATTGAAAAGAAAACTGTACTTTTGAGGCTTAAAAGTGTGAAATTTGCACAAAAGTTATAAAAAAATACGACCATGAAAAGGAGAATACCAGAGTCAGAACTCATCATTAACGCCGACGGTAGCGCATTCCACCTACACCTGAAACCAGAAAACTTGGCAGATCGTGTTATCTTAGTTGGCGATCCGGGACGCGTGCATGCCGTGTCGAGTTTTTTTGATGAAATCGAGAGCGAAGCCGAAAACCGCGAGTTTCGCTGCGTGACGGGAAAGTACGGCAACAAGCGCATAACCGTTATCTCCACAGGCATAGGATGCGACAACATCGACATCGTCATGAACGAGATTGACGCTTGCGCAAACATCGACTTCGCGACGCGAGAAGAGCGCGACACGTTCCGCCAGCTGCAAATCGTGCGCATAGGAACCTGCGGCGGACTGCAGGAGTACGTTCCTGAAGGCACCTTCATTGCCAGCCAGACAAGCATTGGCTTCGACGGTCTCTTGAATTTCTATGCTGGACGCAACGATGTCAGCGACCTCAAGCTTGAGGAGGCTTTCCGCCGCCACATGGCATGGACGGGTACGCAGTGCATACCTTATCCCTACGTGGTGGATGCGAATAAAGAACTTCTTAACCGCATTGCCGGCGACGATATGGTGCGGGGCATCACGATAGCCTGCGGAGGTTTCTATGGTCCACAGGGTAGGAGCGTACGCCTCGGGCTTGCCGACCCAAATCAGAATGAGAAGATTATGAACTTCGAGTACGAGGGACGCCGTATCACGAACTTTGAAATGGAGGGAAGCGCCATCGCGGGGCTGTCGCTGCTTCTTGGCCACAAAGCCCTCACCTGTTGCATGGTTATAGCAAATCGCGTTGCTGGACGAGCAAACACAAACTACAAAGGAAGCCTCGAAGAACTTATCAAGACTGTGCTGGATAGGATTTAAGTAATGAGTGTTTCGTATAACGGTATGACGTAATAACGTTATAGCACCAGAGGGAAACAAGACGGGCAGGACTGCAATCGCAATCCTGCCCGTTGACTTTTTGCACGGCTTTTAATGAATAATCTTTTTCCCGTTTTGGATGTAGATGCCGCCACGTTGCGGAGTCATGATGCGGCGTCCCTGCAGGTCGTAGGCGTTGTTGTCCTCAACGGAGGGCTGGAATACGTCTTCGATGCCGGTATTGTTTGCATCCCATACGACGTGGTCGTTACCATTGCCGGCAGCAACCTTGATGACGTAGCCTGCATCAACGAGGGCTTGCGGAATCTGGAACGCATTCACGTTGTAGAGTCCCACGAGGTTGCCTTCGAGGTCGTAGAGCTTGAAGCCTACAGGTTTGCCGCTGCCCGAGTTGGTGATTCTTACACGGCGTGAGCTGGCCGTGAACGTGTACTTGAAGTCGCCGTCCTGTATGTTATCCTCCTCGACGAAGTCCGTGTACTGTCCGTATGTGCCATTCGAGCTTGTGCCGATGGGGTACTCGTTGCTGAATGCAACTTTCTTCGCCGTTGCTGAAGCGCCTTCGTAGGTAGCTGCAGGCGCGCTGATGCGGTCTTCGATGAAGATGATGTTACAGGGCTTGAGGTTCATGTTCTTCACCTTGCGCAGGGCGTTGTTGATTTCCGACTGCGTGACTGTTATGTAGTAGTTGCTGTAGTCGCCAACGAAGTGTGCATTCTTCGTAGTACCATTTAAGGTGTGTGACGAGAGTTCGGGAATCATGAAGAAACCGTAGGCAGCGAAGAACTCCGTTAGGTCGTAGCCGCTCACCTGGCAGCAAGTCGTGTAGAACTTCAGGTAGTCGCTGGTTGCCGTCACGAATGTGTTTGCCGAATGGTTCATCGGCGACTTGCGGAATGCGCGGAACAGTTCCTGGTAGAAGTTGGGCTTGAAACCCTGAATGTGGAAGAACTGGTAGAGCTGCCAGTAGAGGTGCGTGCACTGCCAGAGGTCGGCATTGCCAGATGATACGCTGTTGTCGTGTAGGCGGTCGAGCCAAGCGATGCCTTTGTTGAATTCGTCCAGCGTGACTTTGATACTGCTGGCGCGGCTCGTGGCGCGTCCCTGCTCATAGACGGCGATGTTCGAGAATATGTTGTTGGAAACCTCGGTGCATCCAATCATGTTAATGAGCTTCTGGTGATTGTGGCCCATTTCGTGCGCGGGTCCCCAGATGGAGCCTGCGTTGGTTACCATGTTGTTTGTGTTGAACACGGAGCTCAGCGTAGATTTCTCGTAGTATGTTCCCCACGTCGTGGCATACATGTAGTTGGAGTTGATGGATGTGCAGGAGAAGAGGTTGTTGAACTTTCCGCCGTAGTCCTCGTAGAGTCCCATGGTCTCGTTCTCCATGTGTGCAATCTTGTCCCACACGTTAAGGAGTCCGACTACGTCTGTAGGACAAGCTGCGAGAGCCTCTGCGCGTACCATGTTGAAGAGCAGGTTCTCGGTCTTCAGCACTACGGTTTTGCCCGTGAAGAGATACTTTATCAGGTTTGCCCAGTCGTCGTTGGTGTCTCCCTTTGTCTTGTCGAAGTATCCGCAAACGGTGCCGCCTTCGATGTGTACGGTGACGGGAGCATAGGAGTCGATGTCCTTATATGTTGATGTCTTCGTGTTGTCAACGTGGTAAGATACGAATACGTGGCCGTCCTGGCCAGCCTTCAGCACGTTGAAGCCTTTCTTTAGTGCTGTGACTGGGCCTGTTGCCTGCGTTTCGCCTGCGAGCTCAATGCCGACGCTTTCGCCCGAGGGGATGTCGCCGACATAGACTTGTATCATGTCGCCCGAATTCACCCAGATACCCGTGGGGTTCGTCAGACGTCCGAAGGAGTTGCTCATGCCCGTGATGCTTGTCCACTTGTCATAGTGGCTGTAGGCTTTGTAGTCGGCAATACGGTATGTGCGCTCGGTCTTGTTCCAGTCGGCGTAGGTTGTGAAGGCATTGTTCTTTACCTTTACGGCCATAGCCTTGAACACTTCGGGCAGCTCGCCCATTGCTGTGCGTAGTGCAGCGTCGCTCATGGACTGGTACTCGCTCTTCAGCTCTGTGCATGCGGAGTTTGTAAAGAAGTCTGCAAGCGCTGTCGTATAGGTATTTGCGTTGGCCTGCAGGTCGCCGAACTCTGTGTATTCGGCGCGCTGTGCTGCGAGGGCATCGTTGTCGATGCTTACGGGTTCAAATCCCCAGCGGCTGGCGTCGGCGCTTACCGACCATTTCACGATGTTGTAACTCTGCGATTCGGCGCAGTGAAGGCCGTTGCTGCTGTCGCCGCCGTCGGCGATGGTGTACTTGATTGCCCATTTGTCGCCCACGGATGCCAGGCGGAATGTGCCGCCGTTTGCCGTTGTGCTATAGGGTGTGGAAAGACCGTTGGAGTTGCGCGCGATGCGGCGTCCTGTGACGGCGTTCTCGAAGTATGCTGCCGTCGTCGAGCCAACGAATTTCCACACTTGGAGGTAGTCCGTCTCGTTGCACACAACGCCTTTCAGGGTGTTGTCGGTGATGTTCTCCATGACAACGCGGTCGGCGTAGGACTTGCTTCTGATGCGATAGTATTCGCCTGCCGTCGGCGTTGAGACAAGGTAGTAGCCGCCGTTCATCTGCTTGATGATGTCTTCCGTCGTGCAGTCGGTGACGGGTTCGAGCCGCCAGCATGCCGCAGCGTCGGAGGCGTCGCCGAGAACAACCTTGTTGGAGGAATTCTGCAGGAAGCAGACGTTGCCCGTGTAGTCCGACTTGTTGCTAATGGTCACAAATTCTCCGCCTTCGGCGTTTGCTGCGCTGTACTTGATGTAGAAACGTGCAGAACTTTCGCCCGTCTCATGCGGTGTGCCTTCGGTTGTCTGATTCTGGATGAAGCGGCCGGAATCTACGTTCCTTAGTGTGTAGCCGGTTCCGCTTTTCTCGAGAATCCACATTTCCTTCATGTTTGTCTTGGAGGCTTTCGACTGCACGACAACCTGGTTGCTTGTGTTTTCAGCCATTACGCGGTTTGTCTGCGAGTTGCGATTGCCGTAGATGCGGAATACGCCTCCGTTTGCGAGGTAGGAGTTTACGAGTTCCTCGCCTTGCAGGTCGTTCTGCGCGTAGGAGGTCGTGTTGCCAGCAAACGTGAGAACAAATGTGAGTAGTAGGAGATAAAACTTTTTCATGTCTTATGCTGGTTAGGTATGTTTTGGAGAATAAATGTCGTTTCGTGGGCAAATATACTACGAATACTGACAAAAATATAACAATGCTGCGTTATTTTCTGATAATTTGCACTTCTCCTCCTTCGCGGATGCGTATTATCGACGATGCTGCGGGGTTTTTTTCGTTGCGTCGCGAGGTGCATACATAGTCCACGAG
This sequence comes from uncultured Prevotellaceae bacterium, assembly GCA_900321445.1. Classification (GTDB taxonomy): domain Bacteria; phylum Bacteroidota; class Bacteroidia; order Bacteroidales; family Bacteroidaceae; genus Alloprevotella. The sequence goes on from ONWB01000008.1 coordinate 18,198, forward strand.
TCCTTTTAGCTCCTCGGAGATTTCGTCGAAGCATCTTGGCGAGGGTTCGCCGCTGATGTTTGCCGAAGTCGAGACGATGGCGCGCTGCATTCTGTAGCAAAGCTCGCGGCTGAAGGTTTCCTTAGTGACGCGTATTGCTGCGCTTCCGTCTTCGGCGAGTAGGTTGGGCGCGAGTCCTGATGCTCCGTCGAAGATTATCGTGATGGGCGAGACGGAGCAGTCCATGACGTCCCAGGCTACGGCTGGCACGTTGCGGATGTAGCGTTGCACGCGCTCGGCACTATCGACGAGCGAGATTAGTGCCTTTGCGTCGGCGCGTTGCTTGATTTCGAACACGCGTCGTACGGCGGCTTCGTTTTGGGCGTCGCATCCGATGCCCCAGATTGTATCGGTGGGGTAAAGAATAACGCCGCCCTTGGACATTACGTCCACGGCGCGGCGAATATCTTCCCGCCAGGCGCGGGAAATCTCATCTTTGACTTCCTTGCGTTCTTTCTTTTTGCTTTCGGGAGCTGCCATATATATAATAATGTGTGGCATATCCACCACAAGAGACGAGACCGCATGGGGCTCGTCCCTGTGATATGCATGCTTTCGTGCTGTATGGAAGTGTCGCTTCGGCCTTAGTTGGCGGGAGCTGCGGGTGCGTTGTTTGCGGGAGCGTTAGCCGCGGGTGCTGCAGGCCCTGCGGGTGTTGCGGGCATTGTGGGCACCGTCGTTGTCTTCATGTCTGTTACGACGTTTGTGGACCTGTCGCCCTTCGGTGTAACATAGACGGTGAGGATGCTGAACAGTACGAGTGCGCCAGCGAGCGTCCATGTGGATTTCTCGATGAAGTCTGTCGTCTTGCGCACGCCGGCAAGTGCGTTTGCCGATGAGAAGCCAGAGGCGAGGCCGCCTCCCTTGGATTCCTGAACAAGTACGATGAGAGTTAGCAGTACGGCCACGATGCAGGCCAAAATTACGATTACGCTGTACATTTTAGTGTGTGTTTATTTGTTTCTGTTTTGGTTCTTATTGCTTTAGTTTTGAGGCGTTTGTATTGCCCTTAGCTTCTCAAGGAAGCGTAATTGGTCGGCAAAGTAAACACTTTTTTTCGGATTATTCAAATATATGCGGCGAATAATTTGCGCGGCCTTGTCGTAGCGGCCTTGTTTGGTGTATATTCGTGCGAGCGTTTCGGTGAAGATGTCTTCCTCGGGTTCTTCGCCGTTTTCGTTGGCGTAGGCTTGTGTTTCGGGCGACACTTCGTGTAGTTCGATGCGGTCGCCGGAGTTTTCGATGAAGCTGTCGAGGATATCGCGTCGATGCTTGCGTGATTTGTCGCGTGCCTGTTGCTTGACGTCGGGTTCTTTGCCGTCGTCGGCATCGGCCAGCCCCATGAGCACGGCGGTGTAGTCGGTTGTAGAGTCGGCGGTGGAGCATCCGTCGCCTGGGATGGGTAGTTCGTCGGGGGGAAGTGTCTCGAGGAAGCTCTCAATAATCTTTATTGTGCGCGATCCGTCGTCGGCGTTGCCTTGCTTGGCTTTTTCCCCGAGGTTGCTGTCCTGTAGCTGCGCGGGCTTCACAATCATGTCGTAGAGCACGCTCCTGTCGGGCAGGTAGAGTGCCGTTCGGCGCAGTTCTTCTCCGAATGATGGGTCGCGGAGGAGGAAGAGATTTTGCAGGTATAGCAGACGCGCCGCCTGGAAGTAGGGATGGCTTGCTACTTCCTGCCGTAGTAGGTAGAGCGTTTCCTTGTTGAGGAGCTCGGGGTGGTCGATGAGGTTTGTGAGGTTCATGTGCTTGTTGGCTACCAGTCGGCTACGGTGGCGTTGAAGATTTGGTCTGTGAGGTCTTCAATCATTTCCGTCACGAGCTGCTCCTGTACGGCAGAGAGCTGCTGCGTCGCGTTGTACTGCGTCGTTGCTGAGAACTGCTTTTCCCAGTTTATGTTCTGCTTAGGACTGTTGAAGCGTATGTTGACGGTGATTTTCAGCTGTACCTGCGAGGAGAATCCTTCTGCCGAAACGGCTTTGTTGAACTGGTCGTAGGATATTATTTCGCCGCTCAGCTGCATGTCGCCGCCGCGTTTCACGAGTTTCAGGCGCGTTTGGTTTGCGTAGCGGTCCTGCAGCTTGTTGTTGAACATGGCTTCCATCGGTGCCCATCCGTAGGGCGCGCGGTTTGCCACGTTGTCGAGTTGTATGCTCTTGATGAGGTCGTAGTTTATGGACGTGCCTGTGAACTTGTAGCTCACGCTGCACGCGGTCAGCAAAGATGCGACGGCGAGGATGAGAGTCCACTTAGTTTTCCAGCCCATATTCCTTGATTTTTCTATATAGTGTGCGGTCGGAGATTCCCAGCTGCGCAGCTGCTTCCCTACGTCGCCCGCCGCTGCGGTGTAGTGCTTGGCGGATTAGTTCGCGTTCGTTCTCTTCGAGCGAAACGTTCTGCGCGTCAAGCTCTTCGCGTATCTCCTCGGCGTCGGCAAATGGTACGGCGTCGCCGTCGTGGTGCGAAACCGTGGCGCTCTCCTCGGGCATGTAGTGTACGAGTGCCCGCGGTCCGCCCTTGTGGGAGTTGTGGATGCCGAGCACGTGCTGGATCTCGTTGACGTCGCGGCGCAGTTCGAGCACGAGCTGGTACAGCTGGTCGAGGTTTTCGCCCGCCGTGTCGTGCTTCAGCGCGATTAGTTCGCTGCGGCGCGGCTCGGGCAGGTACTGGCGCAGGATTTCAGGCGTGATTGCGCGCTCTTCTACCGTGACGGACATGTTCTGCGCGAGGTTCTTCAGCTGTCGCACGTTGCCTGGCCAGCTGTAGGCGAGTAGCATCTTGCGCGCTTCGTCGTCGAGGCGTATTGGCGGCATCTTGTAGTTCTCGCTCATTTCGAGCGCGAACTTGCGGAAGAGCAGGTCGATGTCGGCTCCGCGCTCGCGCAGTGGCGGCACGCTGAGCTTTACGGCGCAGAGGCGGTAGTAGAGGTCTTGGCGGAACTTGCCGTCTTCTACGGCCTGCTCCATATCTACGTTCGTGGCTGCCACGATGCGCACGTTCGTCTTGCGCACTTCGCTGGAGCCGACGGGGATGTATTCGCCCGTTTCGAGGACGCGCAGCAGGCGTGCCTGCGTAGATAGCGGCAGCTCGCCCACTTCGTCGAGGAAGAGTGTGCCGCCGTTAGCCACGGAGAAGTAGCCTTCGCGCTTCTCCACGGCACTTGTGAAGGCGCCCTTTTCGTGGCCGAAGAGCTCGGAGTCGATTGTTCCCTCGGGGATTGCTCCGCAGTTGACGACGAGGTAGCGCTTCTGCTTGCGGGGACTGTTGTCGTGGATGATGCGCGGAAAGATTTCCTTGCCCACGCCGTTTTCGCCATAGATGAGCACGGAGATGTCCACGGGCGCTATCTTCAGCGCCACCTCAATGGCACGGTCCAGCGCCTCGCAGTTTCCCACGATGTCGTAGCGTTGTTTTATCTGGCGTATGCGTGTGTCTGCCACGTTGTCTCCTTTCTGTTTTTCTTTTTCAGCCCGCAAAAGTACACATTTCGGGCATAAATCGGAAACGTTTTGCGCACAAAAAATCTTTCCGGCGCTTCGACGATGCTTTTTCAAAGCACGCGGACGAGTCGATGGAGGTGCAAAACGCCCTCCGCGAAGGCTCCGCGTTCATAAACCACGCTTGTGGGACGAATATACCACGTCTGTGGTTTCCATATCCCACGCTTGTGGGATATTCATCTCACGTCTGTGGTTTATGGATTTCCTGCGTTTTCGCTGCCTGTATTGGTGCTTTGGAGATGATGCGTAGTGCGGCGAAAATGCCGCCTCGATGTGTGAAAAAGATAAAAAAGCCGCCCAAAGTTTTGTTTGGTATGCGACAAGACGTATATTTGCGGCGTTGTATGCCTCACGACATACTATAACGTACTGTAAAAACACAATAAATCTAAAACATGGACATCAAAGAAGCGAGTGCCGGCACACTCGAATCGGGCGACATCCTCGTGCGGATAGCCCCGGCGCAGGCCGAGGGGTTGGAAATCAACCTCGAAAGTAGCGTGGCCTACCAGTTCGGAGACCAAATCAAGAAAGTAATCAAGGAAACCCTCAGCGGGCTCGGCGTAGAGAAAGCCGTCGTCAACGCAACCGACAAGGGCGCGCTCGACTGCACCATCCGTGCGCGCGTCACGGCAGCCGCCGTGCGTGCAACGGGCAAGGACGTTTGGGCTGATTGAACTAAAGAACAAAGATATGCGACTCAGAAGAACAATGATGTTTGTGCCGGGCAATAATCCCGGCATGATGCAGGACGCCTTCATCTACGGTCCCGACTCCATTATGCTCGACTTGGAAGACTCCGTCACGATGGCGGAGAAAGACGCTGCGCGCCTGCTGGTGTACAATGCCCTGAAAAGCATCGACTACGGCGACACGGAAATGGTCGTGCGCATCAACCCCCTCAACACTCCCTACGGAAAGAAGGACGTCGAGGCCGTCGTAAAGGCTGGCGTTGACGTAATCCGCATGCCGAAGACGGAAACGGCGGAGGAAGTGGTAGAAGTAGAACGCGAGATCGAACGCGTAGAACGCGAAATCGGCTGCCTCGGACGCACGAAGATAATGGCCGCCATCGAGAGCGCGCTGGGCATCGTGAACGCCTACGCCATCGCAACGGCATCGAAGCGCATGATGGGCATCGCGCTTGGCGCCGAGGACTACTGCGCAAACCTGAAGACGCAGCGCACGCCCGGCGGCGACGAACTTCGCCTTGCGCGCGAGACGATAGTTGTGGCCGCACGCGCAGCAGGCATCGACGCCCTCGACACTGTGTACTCGAATCTCAACGACATGGAGACGTTCCGAAAGGAAGTGGAGTTCATCAAGACGCTCGGCTTCGACGGAAAGAGCATCATCAATCCGCGACAAATCGAAATCGTCAACGAAGTATTCGCACCGAAGGAAAAGGACATCGAGAAAGCCCGCACAATACTCGCCGCCATCAAGGAAGCCGAGCAGAAGGGCAGCGGCGTCATCAGTGTAAACGGAAAGATGGTCGATAAGCCCGTCGTCATTCGCGCACAGCGCACCATCGACCTCGCTATCGCCTCGGGAATCTTAACAAAGGAGGAAGTACTATGAACACATTCGCAGAAAGAAAAGCCCTGATCGCCCAAGTGGCAAAGGACATGGGCAGAGAAGTATATGAGGAGAACGCAGGACGCAAGGACACGACGCCCCGCACAGACCTTCAGCAGAACAAGACAAAGCTCTGCACACTCGAGGAGGCCATCCGCCGCAGCGGATTGAAGGACGGCATGACCATTTCCTTCCACCACCACTTCCGCGGTGGCGACAAGGTCGTGAACATGGTCGTAGGAAAGCTCGCCGAAATGGGATTCAAGGACCTGCACCTCGCAGCATCCAGCCTCCAGGACGTACACGAGCCCCTCATTGAGCACATCAAGAACGGCGTCATCACGCGCATCTCCACCAGCGGACTGCGCGGCGAGCTCGCAAAGGAAATCTCACGCGGACTACTCAAGGAGCCCGTCGTATTCCGCTCCCACGGCGGACGCGGATCGGCCATCGCCAAGGGCGACTTGCACATCGACGTGGCATTCATCGGCGCATCCTCCAGCGACTACTCAGGCAACGCCTGCGGCTACTCGCGCTCGCCGAATGCAAAGTCCATCAGCGGATCGCTGGGCTACGCAAAGCCCGACGCACAATATGCCGACAAGGTCGTAATACTCACCGACGACCTCGTGCCATATCCCAACACGCCGAACGCAATCTCTGAGCACAACGTGGACTTCGTCGTTGAGGTGGATTCCGTAGGCGACTCCTCGAAGATTTCCTCAGGCGCAATCCGCGACACGAAGAACCCGCGCGATATCCTCCTCGCAAAGGAAGCCGCGAAAGTCATCATCAACAGCGGATACTTCCGCAACGGATTCTCCATACAGACAGGCTCCGGCGGAGCTTCGCTTGCGGCGGTGAAATACATCCGCGAGGAGATGATACGCCGCGACATCAAGGCCAGCTTCGCGCTCGGCGGCATCACGGCACACATGGTGAAACTCCACGAGGAGGGGCTCATCGAGCGACTCATCGACGTGCAAAGTTTCGACAAGGTCGCAGCAGAATCCATCATGCGCGACCCAATGCACAAGGGCGTCTCAGCAAACGAATACGCCTCCGCGGACGAAGCCGGCTCTGCCACACACTTCCTTGATATTGTGATACTTTCCGCTCTTGAGGTGGATGTAAACTTTAACGTCAACGTACTCGTCGGAAGCGACGGCGTAATTCGTGGAGCCGTTGGCGGACATCCCGACACGGCAGCCGACTCCGCACTCTCCATCATCGTATGTCCTTTGCTACGCGGCCGCATTCCTTGCATCGTTGACGAGGTAACTACACTCATCACGCCGGGCAGTAGTGTCGATGTCGTTGTTACGGAATACGGTGTCGCCGTAAATCCCCACCGTCCCGAACTTGCCGAGCGCCTTTCCGCAGCAGGATTGAAGGTGGTGGACATCCGCGACCTCGCAGCACGCGCAAAGAAAGTCATCGGCGAGCCCGCGCCGCTCCCCTTCGGCGACAAGGTCGTCGGCGTAGTGCTCGACCGTCAAGGCCGTGTGCTCGACGTGATAAAAAACATTGGATAAAGTGAATAAAAAGACGCATGATTAGCCTCGATGAACTACTGGCCGCGCGCGATGCACGCCACGAAAAGCAACTAAGCCTGCTTCGCGAGCATCCCGACCAGACGCTGGTTTGTCTTACTGTAATCATGCCGGGTTCAGAAAAGCGCAACGCCCTCTCCCTCGCCGTAGCAAATGCGGCTGTGGGGGCGTTGCGCTCCGCTTTTCCTGATTCCGACATCGAAACCTGCGACCTTGAAACGGGCTTCGAAGCCTACCTTCTCGTTCCGCTCAGCGAAATCGACGCCAAGCGCATCGCCGTACGCATAGAAGATACGCATCCCCTCGGTCGCCTCTTCGATGTGGATGTTATCCAGCGCGTCTTTTCTCCCTCCGAAACTGCTTCTTCTCATTTTTCCTCCCAGGTTTCTCCCTCAGAAATCCTTGTAGATGCAGTTCCTCTCAGTCGCGGCGCCGTAGGCTCCGCACCCCGCCGTTGCCTTCTCTGTGATAACGAAGCCCGCCTCTGCATGCGGCAACATACTCACACCCACGAGCAGCTCATGTCCCGCATCCAGGAACTTGTTTCAGCTTTCGCTTCCTAATCACCTCATACCATATTCCGCCGTTCTTTCCGCATACGTAAGGCGTTATGGTATTAGTCTCTGCGCTCTGCACCTCTATCATCAGCGGATACCCCGTTACGAGGAGGCTTGCCAGAAACGTGTCGCCAAGTCTCAGGTGCATCTCCTCGGTATATTTCACCTCGAAGTGCAGGCTGCCGTTGTATTCAACCTCGCACACCCTCCCCGGCTGCCAGTAGATGCGGACACGGTCGCCTTTCTTCAGTTCCGTAAGCACGTTCAGGGTTTCGCCCTCTACTGGCGACGAAGGTAAGAGTGCATCGATGTTCGTCCCCATTTTCCTGAAGTCCTCCAAATCCTTGTAGCCGCAGAAGCGTGCCAAAATGTTGAGCGTATGCAGGCTCGGAACATTGTCGCTCGGCACGTATCCCCATACGCGCTTCAGTGTGCTGATGCTTATCATCACCCCCATGCGGCTACTCATCATGGCACACAGGCCGTTGAAGTCCCTCGGCGTCGCCATCTTGTGGCCCACCACCGTCTCCACCGTTGTCAGCAGCTTCTGCAGCGCCTCCGCGTCGATATATCCGCCCTTTTCGCCCTGCGGCTTCTTGTGTTCCGTACTCTTGTCCATGTTTATCTTGCTGGTTTACGGTTGCGTTGCTAAATTCATTTTCTCATGCAAAGGAATGAAAAAAAATAGTATTATCCCCTGCTAATAGTTTTGCTACTTCATATCCACTTTTAGCCATACCAAGTATAAATATTTTTTTATTCTTCATTCTAAACCACACACTTTCTATCTAATAAAATAATACTACATAGAAATAAAAAAATCAATAAAAAAAAG
>ONWB01000166.1 GCA_900321445.1 uncultured Prevotellaceae bacterium
TACCAGTGGCAGTGAAGAAATCACTGGTGATGGCGATTGGCTCACCCGCCATAAGGACTTCGACTGGTCCGAAATCGAGGAAGAGGAGGATTTTGAATAATTGACCATTGAGCATTGAACAATTCAGAGCACCTTGCAGTGCAAGCGCTCTCCCGAAAGGGCGCAACTCTTTCATAGAAAGGTCACGAAAAGCAAGGTAACCAGAAAGTCTCGCTAAGGTTCAGTTCTGATAACAAAAATCTCCGGTGCGAAAAACCCGCATCGGAGATTTTTTTGCACTATTGTAGTGCAATTATTTTGTAATTTTGCACTATTGTAGTGCAATTTGTGTATCTTTGCGGCATAAAATCAGGATAAAATATGGATATATCGCTTACGGCCTTAATGGAAGGGCTACTACAGCAGACGACATCTGCTTTTCATCGATACATGTTCTCAAAGGTAAGCTGGGATTCGCGAATGTTTGGGATAGTTGGTCCGCGCGGTATTGGTAAGTCCACAATGATATTGCAGTATATCAAGGAAAACCGTACTGAAAAACGCATGTTTTACGTTACTGCCGACCATCTTTACTTCACATCGCATACACTTGTAGATCTCGTTGACGAGTTTGCTAAGGAGGGCGGTGAGCAGATATTCATCGATGAAATACATAAATACGCAAACTGGTCTCGCGAACTGAAGCAGATATATGATTCTCACCCGGATATAAAGGTCGGTTTTACAGGGTCCTCAGTTTTGGACATATACAAGGGTCATGCCGACTTGAGCCGCAGGGCTCCCATCTTTATGATGCAGGGCTTGTCCTTTAGAGAGTATCTAATTCTTTTCCATCAGCTGGAAGTCCAAGCATATTCTATTGAAGAGATATTACATAACAAAGTAGAAATCCCCCATATCGCCCATCCGTTACCATTATTCCATGATTACTTGCAGCGGGGCTACTATCCTTTTGCCCAGGAAAGAGACTATGAGATACTGCTCCGACAAGTTGTCAATCAAACAATGGAGGTGGACATACCACTATATGCGGGGATGAATGCATCTACTGGTAGGAAACTGAAGAAACTCCTCTCAGTTATAGCCCAGAGTGTACCTTTTAAGCCTGTAATGGACTCTATCGCAACTATTGTGGGAGTAAGTCGCAATGTCCTGCCCGACTACTTCCTATATATGGAGCAAGCAGGCATGATTGGGCAGCTGCGTGACGATACTGGTGGCATAAGAGGAATTGGTAAAGTTGATAAGGTGTATCTTGACAACACAAGTCTCGCCTACATACTTGGAGGAACAGCGACAGACATTGGGAATATACGCGAGACATTTTTCTATAATCAAATGAGGGTGACTACAGATATCATCAGTTCGCGCATTAGCGACTTCCAGATAGATGGTAGGACCTTTGAAGTCGGTGGGAAAAATAAGGGGAAGAGGCAAATATCCGATGCAAGTGACGGCTATGTCGTAAAGGATGACATAGAATTCGGATCGGGAAACACCATCCCTCTGTGGGCTTTTGGACTAACCTACTAATGATGCCTCCCCGCCAGAATAAATAAATATCAAACCGCGTACTTGCACGAGGCAGGTACGCGGTTTGTTTTGGCACCGTTTGTGGGCGGCAGATTATTTCACGTCGGCTTTGAGTAGCTCAACCTTAAAGATGAGGGTAGCGTAGGCGGGGATGTTGCGGCCTGCGCCACGCTCGCCATAGCCGAGCTCTTGGGGTATGTAGAGTTCCCAAGTGCTGCCTTCGGGCATGAGAAGGAGGGCTTCCGTCCATCCTTTGATTACGCCCGTAACAGGGAACTGCGTGGGCTGTCCGCGGCGGTAGCTGCTATCGAAGACGGTGCCGTCGATGAGGCGACCTTCGTAGTTGACTTCCACCTTAGAGTTCTCTGTAGGCTTGGGGCCGTTGCCCTGCGTCAGGACGCGATACTGGAGTCCGCTGGGCAGAGTCTTGACATCCTTTTGCTTCTTGTTCTGCTCAAGCCACTGTTCGTTGCTTGTACGGAAGACGTGCTGCTGGTACTCCATCTGACGGTTTACAATCTTCTCCGCGGAGTCAGCGCTGAAGATTGTAGGCTGGTCCATCAAGGCCTGTGCCAGAGCCTGGCTGTAGATTTCGGGGACAACGTATGTGGAATCCTCGCGCCCTACTGCCTGCTGGTTGAGACTGGGTACGATGCGCTCGCGATTGACACGTGCAATCTTCAGTCCTGCTGCAAGGGCGATAATCTGCTTCTCTTCTTCTGCGGAGAAGGACGTTACGATGCCTTGTGCTGCGAAGGAGAGGTATGCGCTATCGACACCTTCCTGTTGCATGAGGTACTGGCGCAGAGACGCTGCCTGCACGACACCAATGGCATAGCTGAAGGTGTCGGGGCTTACGGGAGCGATGCGGCTGACGGGAATCTGTACAGGATGTATGTTCCCTTTGCTCTGCGCACTCGCCGATACAGCGGTGAGTGCGCAGATGAGTGAAAGTAATACGTAGCGTTTCATTACTTCTTAATCTCTACGAGCTTAACCTTGAAGATGAGAGTTGAGAAGGGAGGAATGGCTTCGCCCTGTCCTGCTTCGCCGTAAGCCTTGTCGTAGGGGATGTAGATTTCCCATTCGCTGCCTACAGGCATTGCCATGAGAGCTGTGCGCATACCTTCGATAACACCCTGCACAGGCATACCGACGGGTTTGTCAGGGCTGCGCTGCAGTGAGGAGTCGAATACTGTGCCGTCGATGAGGCGACCTTCGTACGTTACCATTGCTGTTGCGTTAGCTGCGGGCTTCTCGCCATTGCCTTCTGTGAGTACCTTGTAGAATACGCCACCTTCGAGAGCCTTAACGCCTTCTTCCTTCGCAATCTTCTGCATGTAGTCGTTAGCAGCCTTCTTCTTGTCGCCATAGCGGGCTTCCAAGAAACGTGATGAGAGCTTCGCCATGCGGTCGTTGATGTCGTTGTTAGCCTCTTCGGGAGTCATTACCTTTCCGTCGATGACAAGTGCGGACTTACCCTTGATGCCAGCTGCGAAACCAGCGAGGAGGTTCTTCATGCTGAGGTGCTGCGTGCTGTCGCCAGCGAATACGCGTGACTCGAGATAGGGCATCATCTGCGTTGCTGTCTGCTGACCTGCCTGCAGGCCGAGCAGATATGCCTGCTTCTTCTTGTTGTCGCCAACCTGTGCGCCCTCCTGGAAACCGCGGAGGAAGTCGTCGATGTAGGTGGAGTCGAGCTGCATCTGCTGGAAATAAGCCTCGATGCCGTTTGTGTTAGCAAGTCCGAGCTCGTAGCTCACTGTGTCCACGTCGCTCTTGAGATTTGCTGAGGGTGCGCCTCCGTCGCAGGAAGCAAGTGCAAACAGTGCCGTAGCAGCTGTTGCGAAAAGAATCTTTTTCATTGTTTGGGTAGTTAAATATTTTGTTTTGGGTTTATTTCTTGTGGAGTTAAAGGTGGAGTTAAAGGTGGAAGTAAACTCGCTTTGCTCGTGGAAGTTAAAATGGACGTTAGTTCTTCATAATTCAAAAGTCGTCGGAAATACCCTTGTTTTGACTAATAGATTCGGCGTAACCATTAAGTTTCCAACTGGCGCCATTTACAAGGTACTCAAGCTTGTCGTGAGTGTCTTGGTCTATGTAGTCAATATCAAGAGATAGGATTACATAATAGCGGCATTCTTCAAGTGAGCCTTGCGCAATGTTCATGAAACGAAGCTTATCTGCACGACTCAATTTGCGGTAGCCTTCGCAAATATTAGCTGCGATAGAAACCGCAGCGCGTCGGAATTGCTGAGTTAGTCCATAACGCTCTTCTTCGGGGAAAAGTTTTGTTACAGCATAAACAGCTTTCACAAACTCGTGTGCTTTTTGCCAGCATTCCAGGTCTTTGAAGCTGCGGCTATATCTATTGTCTTTTTTTACTTCCATTTTAACTTCTTATTCAACTCCCTTTTTTACTCCTTTTTTCTTTGTTTCTACTATTTGATTACCTTCAGGAGCTCTACGTCGAAGACGAGGGTTGCACAGGGAGGGATGCTCTGTCCTGCGCCGCGTTCGCCGTAGGCAAGGTGGTGGGGTATGAAGAATCGGAATTTGTCGCCTTCGGCCATTAGTTGCAGGCCTTCAGTCCAGCCTCTGATGACACCATCGAGAGGGAATGTTGCGGGTTCGCCGCGGCGATAGCTGCTATCGAAGACTGTGCCATCGATGAGACGACCTTCGTAGTGGCATTGAACTTGATCGGTGGCGGCGG
>ONWB01000041.1 GCA_900321445.1 uncultured Prevotellaceae bacterium
TCACGCTCGTAGATTACTATGGCGTTGTCGAGGTCACCGCCCTTGATGAGTCCCATCTGCAGGAGCGGGGCGATGTCGCGAACAAACACGAAAGTGCGAGCGCACGCCATCTCTTCTGCGAAGTCGTCGAGGCGAGAGAGTGTGGCTGTCTGCTGGCTGATAAACTTGGAGTCGAACTCTATTGTGGCTTCAATGCTGAAGTCGGCGGCGGGTGTTATCTCCAAAACGGAGCCGCTCTGAGGATCCTCGTAGCGCACGGGAGCACTCAGCTCAAGATAATTGCGCGGCGCGTCCTGCGCCTCTACGCCGACCTGCTGTATGAACTGTATGAAATAGCGTGAAGAGCCGTCGAGGATAGGCATCTCGGGACCATCAAGCTGTACGAGGCAGTTGTCGATACCCGACGCGTAGAGCGCGGCCATGGCATGTTCAATCGTGCTGACGCGCACTTCGGGGCTGATGGCCACTACCGTGCCGCGAGAAGTATCGACGACGTTCTCTGCAAGGCAGGGGATGATGGGCTGACCATCAAGATCCACGCGCTGCAGGCGCAGGCCGCTGTTGGCCGGAGCGGGCAAGAATGTTGCCGTAAGCTCCAGTCCCGTGTGCAGTCCCTTGCTGCGGAGCGTGAAAGGTTGTTTTAATGTATGTTGCATTCTGGATTATTCTTCTTCGAGCTTTGACTTTATCTCGCCGAGGTCTGCGTACATCTCAGGAAGGTTCTTGAAGACGGCAGTACAGCGGGCGAAGCGACGTGCATCCATGGCGGGAGATCCGATAATGACCTGTCCAGGCTTGCGCACCGTGCCTGCGATGCCAGCCTGCGCGCCGCTCTGTGTGCGGTCGGCAATGGTGATGTGGCCTGCAATGCCCACCTGACCACCGAACATGCACCACTCGCCAATCTTCGCCGAGCCAGCCACGCCGACCTGTGCCGACATGACGGTATGGCTTCCTACTTCGCAGTTGTGGGCAATCTGCACGAGATTGTCAATCTTCACGCCGCGATGCACAATGGTGCTGCCCATGACGGCGCGGTCCACGCATGCGTTGGCGCCGATTTCTACATCGTCCTCGATGATAGCGTTTCCCGTCTGCGGTATCTTCTCATATCCGTCGGCAGTAGGTGCGAAGCCGAAACCGTCGGCACCAATGACGCAACCGCTGTGGAGCACGGAGCGTCGTATCGGCACCAATCGTGGCATTTTCTTCCACGACGCAGCCTGCATACAACTGTGCGCGTGTGCCAACCTTTGCTCCTGCGGCAACGTAAGCGTGCGGACCAACGTAGGCATCGGCGGCAACCTCGGCCGTGGGTTCAACGACAGCCGTCGGGTGAACACCCACGCGGCGCTGCTGGCCTTGTCCTGCCATCTGCATCAGGCGTCCCAGGCATTCGCGGGCATCGGCAACGCGCAGAAGCGTAGCCTTCACGGGCTGCTGGGGCTGGAAGTCGGCATTTACAAGTACGACACCCCCTTCGAGCTTATATAGATACGGCTCGTAGCGCGTGTCGGACAAGAAGGAAATTGCACCAGGGGCACATTCCTCTATTTTTGCAAAACTACTTATGCGAGCATCGGGATTTCCATCGACGCTACCGCCAAGAAACTGAGCTATCTGGCTGGCAGTAAATTCCATTATTTTGTTGTTTTCCTTCGAAAGGGTTCTTATTTTGTCCGCAAATATATGAAAAACTTTCGGCAGAAAAGAGTTTTCTGCTTAAAAAGAACATATTTAACGAAAAATCACACTTCTTAACATCGAGAAGTGCATATAAACCGTCCAAAACCCATTGACGGGAACCTCGCCAATGGCAAAGTTCCCGTCAAAATATTATTACCTTGTATCTAGGGCCGACAAAGATGTCTAAAAACAATCCGCCTCGAATCTACGCTAATTTTAAAAATTATATGCGACCCCTATTGTAAGTTGGTTGTAGTCCATTTTGCTATCTGTAAGCTCAGAATTATTCATAGTTTGGTATTTATAGCCTAATTCCACGCCTATACTTCCCTTTGAAATGGGAAAATCTACGCCAAAATGTGGATTAAACATTACACCCAATTTCACATAATCAGAAGCATAATCAGAAAATGGTACAAGAAAACTATAACCAGCATCTAATGAAACATATGGTGAAATACCTTCTTTAGTGAAATTATACTTTGCTGTAGCGAACAATGGGACATAAGCACCTGTTTCCTTATACTCTTTGTAGTAATGAAGTCCGATAGAAAAAGACGGATAAAATAATAAATCAGTATACGAGATACCCGTACCTGCTCCTATTATTAAATTCTCATTTATACGATATCCTGCAATAAATTGTCCTCCAAAGCAGAAGTTTTTTGAACCATCTATTGCAACTTCTGTATTTAGTTTAACAATTGGCGAGAATTGTGCAAAAGACTGTGATAATCCCCAAAATGTAAACAACAACGAAACTATAACTACTTTTTTCATAACTCTTATAATTCAATATCTTTATTAGCAGCAATAATTGCCTGTACTTCATATCCAGCGGGCATTACAGCTTTAGTTCCAGGGATAAAAATACAGGGCCAAACAAAAATACCAAGGCCAACTGCTAACGGCGTTCGGTTTTGACCATTTATACGAACTGCAGTATTTGAGAAGAATATCGGCTCTCCATCTGATAGATTCATTCTATCAATAGTAATCACCAAACGTCCTTTTGTTCCAGCGATAGTACTCTTCCGCGCTTCTGATACTAGTCCTTTTACCAGCGTTCCTTGAGGGATAACACATTTCCCATCAACATTAACGTCTTGCATAACAGCGAAATCAACGGTTTGTCCTTCCTCAACATCTGCTGCCTTAACTTGTTGAGTAGCTCTTAGCGGGACAATCGTTCCTGCTTTCAACGTTACTTTTTGTGCATTAAGATTTATTACTCCCAATAATACACAAGACAAGAAAAATAATTTTCTCATAGCTATTTTGTAATAGCTCGCACAGCACCTAACAAGCTCTTTAATTTACACGTTAAAGCGTGGCACTGATATGCTACACTTTGATGGAGGTCGTGAGAATACCTTGTAGGAGATGTAGCCATAACAGTCCACGCTATAAGCGCGAACCATCATACTCTCTTGCCTACATAGGAAATTTCTCACGTTTCCATCACAAGTTGAGCATAACGCTTCGACTATTTATGAACGAGTATTACTCGCTCGTGTTGCAAAGATACAAACAATTCCGCAATATACAATACATACCACGGATTATTACTAAAAAAGTTTCTTTGGGCGTTTTAAAGTCCTGAAAGGACGTCAGAACACAGGCGGGGGGTGTAAGCCCCCGTTATATTGTTGAGGGACTTTGCAAAGCCCTGAAGGGGCGACAGACTATTCTGCCGTTCCCTCGGCACTCATTACATTATCGTCAATACTACACGCAGGGGATTTCAGCCCTCATCATTAAACGCGAACTTCTCATCATAAGCTATTCCATAGTGTTTCAGGAATAGCTTGTATTCATCTTCAAATGTCCGCTTCTTGTGATGTTCTTCTTGGCGACGAATATAGTTTATGATTTTACCTAATAATGTCGGACTAACGGAGAATGCTCCATACCCATCTTGCCAAGCAAAATCCTTGTAAGCAATATCGAGTTGCCTTATCCACTTACTACTGTTTGCCTTAATATATCTGACAAAATCAGCAACTGTCATCAACTTTGGTAGTGTCGTTAAGATATGAATATGGTCCGGCATTCCACCAACTTCTGTAGGAATGGCATTCAACCCCTTTATAGTTCCACCAATATACTGGAATATTCGTGGCAAATCAACGTTGCGCATTGTTATCCCCGTACTTTTCACGTGGAAGATAATGTGTATGTCAATTTTTACCAAAGAACTTGCCATAATAGTAAGGCATTAATTATAGATTCTTTCGCCACTTTCAGGGCTCGCTATAATGATTAAACTGCATATTACCGGGGGCTTACACCCCCGTCTGTGTTCTTTCGCCCCGATGGGGCTTTTTCGTGACAAACATGCATGCTTTCTTTATGTTGTGATACGCAATTCATTACTCACAGCATGGAATTCATGTTGCAAAAGTACAAAAAAGGGGAATTATATGCGAAGGATAAAGGAATAAAGTACGTGAGGATCAACTACCGCGGCAAAGGACAAGAGATTGAACAACTGTTGATGCGAAGTGCCGTTGCAGAATAATGAGAAGAAAAGTATTGATAATAGGGAGACGCGAAATAGAAAAAACGGAAGGCGGTTTTGATGAATCGAAAGGGCTTTTTGATAAAGTCAAGCACTGAGTTTATCAAAGTTAAGCACTCAGTTTGGGCAAGTCAAGCACTGAGTTGGTGCAAATGAGTGCTTAAGTTTGCGAATTTGATGCGCATCAAATGAAAATTTTGTGCCTATTTCGCGCAAACTTTCTGCCTTGAAAATTCAAATTCAAGGCAGTAAGTTTGATTTTCAAGCGCTTAAAGTTTTTGCGCGAGAATCGCGCAGATTGAGGCGACCCTTGGTTTCGTGGATTTCAACGCATTCTCGCACCTCTAAATTAAATCTTTTGTTGACAATACAAAGAAAGAAGTGCGCACTCCTCAGAGGGAATGCGCACTTGTTGAGATGTTATGTACTAACTGTACCTTTTCCTGCTTAATAAACGGGGTTGGGAAGATACCAGTTGTTCTCATCAAGGAGGGCATTGTAGAGGGCACGATCGTAGGTATTGACGTCCTCGTAGAGGCCGAGCTTGACGCCACGGCGCGCCACCTGCCATGCGAGCCAGTCGGTACCGTTGACGAGCTGCGCGTCGGACTTGTTCTTGTGGCGGGCGAAGCGGCAGAGGTCGTAGAAACGATAGCCTTCGAAACCTGTTTCCAGTGCGCACTCGTCGGCAATGAGGCTTTCGACAGCTTCTATCTCCCACTGAACAACGTCGCGTGCGGGATCAGCCTCGATGATGTCGTAGGTCTGACGCTCACGCTCCAGGATTTCCTCGGGAGTTTCCTGGTCATCGTCGTCAACGCCGTCGCCATCATTGTCGATGCGGCGTACACCAAGTGCTTCGTCTTCTTCGCCAGGATTGTTGAGAACCTCGGCGCGGAGGCTGCGGCAAAGTGCGCGAACCTCAGGGGTCAAGGAGCCAGTGCGTGTTGCTTCGGCAAGGATGCGCTCGGCTACTACTACACCGTACTCGTTGAGCGTGTCGGCCGCGTCAGCCGCACCACTACCGAGCTCATGAATACCACAGGTGCTTGCCCAGCGGTTCTCGCTGGAGAAGTCGAGCATCAGGGCGAAGTTGGGATCGGCCTGTGCACGGCGGAGCTCGTCGGCGTTGATGAAGTTGCAGTGGTACTGCGAATCGTTGATAGAGTCAATCTGCCATACGCGCTTACGTGTGCGTGCAGCGTCGTCGTACTCCCACGTTTCCTTCAGCTCAGGAATCTTGTCGAAGCGAAGACCGCCGCGGAGAACGGCATAGGCGTGGCGCGGATAGCCGGCGCGGTTGAGGGCTTCGGCGAATCGAAGCATTACCTGACGCAGGCGGTAGATGCTGAACGTATAGCGGAAGCGGAAGTTGTTCGTGCCTGTCACGTCGCCACTGTTGCCGGAGCCGCAGAACTTCTGGATGAAGCGGAAGCGGCCGTCGGTAGTGAGGACTTCAGGGCATGTGCCATAATAGCGTACGTCGCCGTTGTCGAGATAGTTTACTTCCTCCACGGTACCAGACGTAAGGTCTTTTTTGACATCGCAGTACCGCTGAGCCTTATTGATGGCAAGGAAACGTGCGGAAGGAGCAATCTGACGATTCTTGTAGTTGGCGACAACGGAAACCTGACCGCTGGAAGTGTGTACAGTTTCCGTTTCGCCCGTCTCTTTGTGTTCCTCGCCCGTAACTGTCTGCGTCGTGGAGTGGGGATCGAAGCCGTAGATCTGAGACACGCGCGTCAGCACCTTACCAAAGGCTGTATTTGCTGCCGTGGGAATCATGGTCAGAATCTCGTTCTGCATATACTGCGGAGTCGTGGAGGCATAGAACGCGCTCCAGTTGCGTACATAAGGCTCATAGGTCTCCTTGCGATTTCCGCCGACCGTCGTGAAGGTCTTGTAGTACTGAGCCTGCCAATATGTATTGAGGCTCTTGTTCGTGGTAACTCCAAGCGGAACGTTCACATCCTCGCTGAGGAAGTCGTAATAGCACTTGGCAGCCTCAACGAAGTCGGACCGGCTCTGTCCGCGAAGCAGATAGAGGTCGCCGAGGACGAGGTCGCTGTAGAATACCATGTAGCTGTAGGGAATGTCCACGCCACTGGCACCCGTCTTGAACGTGCCGTATGTAGGATATCCGTACGCCTTCTCGTAAGCCATTGCCTGGCGCACGGAGGACTGAAGGAGATCTACGAGATTGTCGGGCGTTGCCCAAGCTTCAGGATTCGTCTCGAGACCAGTGTTCGCGCTGGAAACGGGAGTCGTGATGAAGGGCACACGGCCATAGTTCTGGACAAGCTGCATGTATGTCCATGCTCGTATCAGAAGCACCTGTGCCGTCTCCTTGCGCATGTAGTACACGTTGTTCTTAGAAGCAAGCGAATCGACGCGGCTGAGGTAGAAGTTGCACTGGTTGATGACCTTATAATACGCTGCACGGTTGAGCAGTTCGTTCTCTCCATCAGGCGTACGCTTGAAGTTGGCGATGTCAGCGATGGAGTCGGACGTGTACATTGTCGTGTCGGCAATATCGCTACGAACCTCGCCGAGCAGTATATTCTGCTCGATCATGTCCTGCATATTGCTGAGTATTCCAAGATAGAAGTTGACCGTGTCCTTTCCGCTGAAGTTTTCGGCAGAGCGGTTGAGGTCGGGCGTGAGCATGTCTTCGCAGGAAGTCGTCGCCATGCCGATTCCCAACAGGAGGAAAAGACCGAGAATGGTTTTCTTTTTCATAGCTAAATGTATGTTAGATGTTGTTGGGAACTTGGTTTAGAGGTTGATGTTCACACCAAAGTTGAAGCTACGGCAGGAGGGGAGCCACCCTGCGTCGATGCCCTGGTAGAGCACGCCGTTGCCTGCTGCGAACTCGGGATCAGAGCCGAGGTACTTCGTAAGCGTGAAGACATTGTTTGCCTCTGCCCATACGGCAAGTCCCTGCAGCCAGCTGAAGCTGACGGGAATGCGGTAGGTCAGACGAACCTTCTTGAGCTTAAGGAACGAGCCGTCCTCAATCCAACGGTCGGAGAAGCGCTCGTTGTTAACCCACTGGTCGTTCTCCTGAGACATTGTGCGAGGAACGTCGGTGTGCTGCCCATCGTAGCGCCAACGATTTACGACTGCCGTCGTCTGGTTCCAGATGTTGTTAGCAGACTCAAGTTGTGCGCGCTGGAAGTTATAGACGTCGTTGCCAAGGGAGTACTTGAATACTACGTCGAGCGTGAGGTCCTTCCACGACAGGTTCGTGAATATATTACCGAAGATGTCGGGATTTGGATCGCCAATCTCTACCATGTCGGCCTCGCTAATCCAACCGTCGCCGTTCTGGTCAACAAAGTGAACGTCGCCAGCGTGGAAGTTGCGGTAGGGCTGTGCGGAGAGCCCCGTCGGATAGCGGAGGTAGCCGTAGAGACCAGCCTGCGAAGCCTCTGCATCGGACGAGAAGACGCCTGCTGTCTTGTAGCCGTAAAATACTCCTGCAGGACGACCTACTGCCGTCAGAACATTGCGGTCGCCATAAACGCTGTTGAGATAGCCGTGTATGGTTGTCGCCGAAGCCTCGTCACGAACACCGTTAGCGTCGAGAGCGTAGGTTGTCAGGTAGTTCAAGGATGTTGTCGGAAGCTCAGAAATCTCATTGGAGTAGTGACCCATAGATGCTCCAAGCTGCCAGCGCCAATCCTTCGTGTTGACGATTACACCGCTGAGGTTAACCTCAACGCCCGTGTTCTTCAAGGCACCATCGTTGTCCCACATGAAGCGGAGGCCCGTGATGTCACTCACAGACTTGCGCGTGAGAAGGTTGGAGGTCTTACCCGTGAAGAAGTTTACACCAAGGGAGATGCGGTCTTTCAGCATGTTTGCCTGCAGGCCGATGTTGAAGCGGCGCGTTGTCTCCCACTGAATACGAGGATTCTCGATATTTGCAAGGACAAGAGCCGTTGCGCGCTCGAGGAAGAGGACATTGTCGAAATACGTACGCGTTGCATAGTAGTCAACATTGTCGTTTCCACTCTCTTCGTAGCCTGCTGTCAACTTCAAATAGTTGACGGGAGCAAAGTCGAACCATTCTTCATTGGAAATGAGCCAACCTGCCTGGATGGAGGGGAACACACCCCACTTGACACCTGCAAGCTTCAGCCCCTCACTTGCCTGCTTACCGAAACGGGAAGAAGACTCCAACGTCGTTGCAAAGTCAACGAAGTAGAGGTTGCGGTAGTTGTAGTTTGCATGCAGGTAATAGGAGAGGTTTACCCAGTCGTCGCTGGTACCGCCATAGCTCTTGTACTGCAGACCATAAGACATGTTAGGCATCTTGTCGTTGTCGTTGTTGTAGCCAGACACGCGATTGTCTGTATAAGAGTAGCTTGCCAAACGGAAACCTGCGAGCACGTTAAGATAGTGGGCTCCAAAGTTACGCGTGTAGTTTGCAGAGAAGTCGTTGAACAACGTCGTCTCCTTACCAAACTGCGAGCGGATGACACTCTGCACGTCGCCAAGTCCCTCAACCTCCTTCTTCGGAGTTCCGTTCTTGGGAAGATAGTACTTCTCGTTGGAGCGGTTCAGAATATAGGAGAAGCGATCCTGCAGGACAAGGTACTTGTTAACCTGATAGCGGGGAGCAATGTTGAGGTTGAACTGCGTCTGCTCCTGATAGTTCTTGTTGTTGCCCTTTCCGTTCTTGAGAATCCAATAGGGGTTGACAAGACCAGAGAAGCCATAGCCCTCGGCAAAGCGGAAGGGGTTGTTGGCTGCGTCGTAGTTCTGACCGGAATATACATTGTCGGCATGTCCGAGGTGCAGACCTCCGTCCTCATACTTCACGAAGTACTCATAAGGATCGATAAACGGCGACTGGATGACTCCAAGTACGTTGGGCGAGGAAATGTTGCGGCTGCGATAGTCGTTTGCCCAGCCGTTGTCGAGGATGTTGTAGGCATTGCGAGCATAGGCAATGTCAACCGCCGACGTAAGGTTGCGGAAAAGATGCACGTCGGTATTGAAGCGTATGTTCAGACGGTTGAAGTCGTTGTGCTTAGCAGTGGCATCGCTCTGCGTGAATCCCAGAGAGAGGTTGTACATGGCACTCTCGTCGCCACCCTCTACGCTGACCTTATAGTTCTGCGTAAACGCCGTGCTATAGAGGTTCTTCTGCCAATCAGTATTGTTGTGATACTGCTGATAGAAGAGGTAGTTGGGGTCAATGTTCATAAAGGCAGAACTTGTGGAACTGCTGAGGAACTCAGCGTTCTTCGTTGTGCCGAGGAATTCCGTGATGTAGTTGCGGTACTGACTTGCATCCATGACACTGGCTTTCTCGGGAACCGACTCAAAGCCGCCGTAAACGCGAGCCTTGATGCGCGTAACCTGGCTCCTACCACGACGCGTGGTAATGCGGATAACACCATTGGCACCGCGAGCACCATAAAATGCTGTACCACTCTTGAGTACTTCGATGTTCTCAATGTCCTCAGGATCCATGATATTGAAGACATTGTTGAGGAAACCATCGTGGAGAGCCGTACGGTCGTACTGCATGTCCTGGATAACTCCATCAACGACGATAAGAGGCTGAGCGTTTGCATTCAACGAGTTGATACCATTGATAAACATTACGCCTCCCTGTCCGGGCAAACCTCCGCGGTTGACTGTGCGAACTGCACTATTCAACCCATTTTCAATGTCGTTCTCTACAGTAATTGTGCTCGTATTGGAAAGCGTCATGCTGCGAACGTCCTGAAGCTGGGTGCCATCGAAGTATAACGGACGGATAAGACCAGAATACAAATATGCGTCCTGGCCACTATCGCCCTTGATGGCAATCTGTACGGGGTTGTACTCGTCAATATGGATATAGAGTGCGGAAACGAAGGCGGGAACGCTGATTTTATACACACCATTCTCGTCGGTCATTGCCGCGTACTGGCGATTACCAAGAGCCTGTACGTTTACGCCGGCAAGAGGGCTCTTTGTTGCTGCGTCATAGACGCAACCCGAAACCTCTCGCATCTCGTACTGTGGAACCTGCTTCTTAGCCTTGGCTGGAGCAGCCGTTTCTGTTTCCTGCGCCATCATAGCGAAAGAACCCGTGCAGAAGAAGAGGCATACGAGCGTGCGTAAAACTCCTTGTAGCAAATGATTTTTCATATACTTATTCATCATTTTCTATTTTTTGGGTTACATAAGATTATTCACGCACCGGCTCGATAATAATGCGAGCGATGTTGAGAGAGTTCTTAGACCTCATCTGATTTCTACGCGAAAGGATGAAGCGCAGGCGCGGGAAGGACTCGTAGCCGTCGGGGAGATTGACATAACACTTTGGGAACTCTACACTCTCAAAGAGAACATAAGTCTGAATCGTGTCGGGGTCAACCGTGATTGTTGCAGATTCTGAGCCGATAATTGCCTCAGCATCGTCATAAAGACGGCAGCTGAACATCGTACGTTCATCAACCTCCTCACCCTGGTTGTTGCGGTTAATCTTACCAATGTGGGTGCGGTTGGGAACCATTACAGCAGAAATCTTATACTTTCCACTATAGATATTCGGCAGGCGAATGTCAACTTGCATGTTTGAGCTACCATTCTGCTCGAAGCGGCGATACATATCGTCCTCAATTTCGCCTTTGACTTCTTCGTTACGGGTCTCCGGTGTCAGCACGATGAGTTCACTCCAGTCTCTGCCCTCTTCACCCGTCGTTCCCTTAGCGTTTGCCACATAGTAGCCGTACGTGAGAGAAAAGTCGTTCTTCGAAATGAAGGAGTAAGCAGGATCCACCATATACTTATCTACAGCAAAGACAAAACCATTGGAAGCGCGAACTGGCTTCTGACCATTGAAAATCGGATTGTCGCCTCCAACATTGGAGTTGTAATAGATAACATTGTTCGTGGAGATAATCGAGTCAGCAGAAAGAGCATATCCTACAACCTGCGCAGAGTCTGCCGAATTCTCGACGGGGAAACGTGAACTTGTGAAGAACGCGCTGGAGATGAGTGCCATGTTGGTCTCGTAGTCTGCTAGCGAGTCGGTATTGAACTTGTACGCGTCATTCTCCTTATTTTCGAATTCGCCCTTCGTACGGTTCCAACCATAAGCATAGGACTTTCCATAACGGAAAAGGCTCTTTACTTTAGCAAAAGCATCGTCCCAGCATGCGTCGCTCGGAAGGAGAGCTACATAAACGGAATCCTCATTACGAATCTGAGCGCCACAACGATTCAGAATGTCATTGTAGTTGTAGAATACGGAGTCGGGATAAACCATATTGCCATTTTCATCGAGAGCACCCTGAGTGCTCGCCGCCTCGCTGAACTCTTGATGATCCACTGTGGGATCACTCAGAACTGCCCACATCTTTGAGAAGTCATCGCTGGAAGCAATGAAGTCGTAGATGTTGTAAGCAAATGGAGAGACAGCTCCCAAGAAGTGCAGCGTTCCGTTGGAGGAGTTAATGGCCGGCGTCCCGTCCATAGCCACTGTGTTGAAGATATTCTTGCTTGCGTCGTAGTAGCTCACCTTGCTATTGAGCATACGAACCTTCTGGCGATCGCGAACACCCTCATAGTTGAAACGAGCAATGTGGTTGAGAACAAACTGATTTGCTACAGACCAGTTCAAAGCCCAAGCGTTACGGTCTGTAGGATCTGCAGCAAGCGCTGCATCGCGCTGGTCAAGGAGATTGGTATAGTACGAAGCATCGTACGTGCCGTCCTTCGGAGCCCAAACCGTGTACGCCTGCGGATCAGACAGGAGCTTGTCATAGGTTAACATCTCTCCGTTTCTGAAACCCTGACGGTCTGTCTCGGACTTCATGACAATCGTACGACGCATGATTGCCGCCAAGTCGTTAGTCTCGCCATTGCCAAGGATGTTCTCCCATAGGTTTTGGGCACCCGTGGCAGATTCGGGAATAACGTCAAAGTGGTCGTCCGAGCAAGAGGCAGTTCCAAAAAGCATAAGAACTCCAAGGAATGTGCCTATTACCATATTTGCATTTATTCTTTTCATATTTGAGAAGATATTTTACGTTATGTTACCAAGGATTCTCGGCATCTGCTCCATTATATATATTGGAGGGACAATACTCGAAGTAGTCAACGAAGAACTGAGCATCGAGTTTCTTAAGTGCCGACTTGAAGCGGAGGTAGTAAACAGTATTGGCTTCCATATACTGGATACCTACGATACGACGTACGCAACAGTAGTCATAGCCATTGGGAAGGTAGCGGACAAGCTTTTCTCCCTTACCATCGGATGCCGTATAGTACATCGGAGCACGCATATAGCCCTGGTTGCGGAGGTTCTTGTCGTTCTCAATACGCGTTTCATCATCAAGAGATGAGTCGTCCTGTTCGCCCTGCCAGTTCAACTGTGGATTGTTTGAAGGACTTACGCTCTGACGAAGGTCAAGAGGAAGGCCCGTCGGTTGCAGACGGTAGGGATCCTCGCCGAAGTACAGCTGTGCCATACCGCGGAGGGGATTCTGGGAGATACCCATACGAATCTCGTATGTTCCGCTCTTCGGAACTGGCGGCAGGCGAAGCACGAAGTCGAAGAGACCACCAAAGAGGAACTCGTCGCCCTCGTAGTCGGTCCAGTTGGTACCGCCGCCCCACGCAGCTGATAGGTACGTGATGTGTGTACCTGCAGACTCGTTCGTAATAGCATCGAAGAATCCGTGCTCAAAGTAATGGTAGTCGGAATTCTTCAGCGAGTTACTCTGCATTTCGGGAAGTACAGTGGTCAAGTCGAAGCGGATGCGTTCGCTACCCATAGCGTCAGCAACAGCATCAGTCTTCAAAAGCAGGCCATGGATTGGATAATAGTAACCATTCAGGGCGTTGTTGTCATTGACACCATTATCAGCATCTACAAGGATGTTCAGACCCACGCCAGGAGTATGGGGCAGCGTACTGATTTCCGAGTAGTCGCCATCGAAACCGTCGTTGTAACGTGAAACACGGTTTAGATAAATCTCGTGGTCACCAGTGGGCACCTGTGTAATCTTAAGCAGATCAACATACTTACCCATCGTACGGTAGTATCCCCAAACGTCCACACTGTAGTTTGTGGTCTGAGGATTTTTCGGGTCGCCACCATACTTGTATGCTACCTCGTTATAGTGTGTCACGAAATGGTTGTACGCCATCTTACCCTCGACGAAGTGGTATGCTACGAAGCGGTTGAGGGCATTTTCCGGACTCTTCAGATTATCGCTGTCCTTAGTGCCATATACTGCTTCTGCCTTTGCACGGAGAGCATTTAGGAGTTCGTCCCAGTTCGTAATGTTTCCTTCTGCATCCTTCTGCAACGTAATGCCAAGCTCTGTTTCATAGACATCGTCGGTCTCAACGAATCCCGTGAAGCCAAGATAGCGCTTTTGGGGAACGATGAAGT
>ONWB01000119.1 GCA_900321445.1 uncultured Prevotellaceae bacterium
TTCTCAAATACTTATGTATGAGCGGCAGAATCATGCACTCGCCGCGCTCGCATGCGGCATTAAAATTTGTTTCCAAATGTGTCCGCTTTTGGCATATTTCGACAGGCTTGTGTGAAGAAAAAATGTTTTTTTCCCTTTTCGCTCTTTTAATATCGTACATTTTGCCTACATTTGCGGCGGAAATATCTCACAATATTATATTATAAAGTATGAAGAAAACATTACTTTTCATCTTTTCACTGCTTTTCGTCTGCTTTGCACAGGCACAGAACGAGCTGTACTTCGGAGTATATACAGGTGCGGAAACGCTTGAGTATTGTGGCACTCAGAAAGCAGAAACCTACGACCTTGCAATACATCTTGACGACCCGTCGCTTGTAGGCATGTCAGTGGTAGGCCTACGCGTCCCCATCGTGAAAGCTGCCAACGCTACCGACTACAAGGCATGGCTTACAAAGTCGCTGACACTGACGAGCGGAAAAAACACTCCAGACATAGCCTCTGTAGATTTCACACCAAGCGGAACTTGGGCAAACGTCACCTTCGATGAGCCCTACGTCATCACCGATGAAGGCGTATATGTTGGCTATTCGCTGAACATCCCCTCCGTTGATACTGACAACGACGACGACCCTGCAAAGAAGCCCCTCGTCTATATCAAGAGCAGCGAGCAGGATAACTTCTACATCCACACAGCGCGCACAGTGCGCAAATGGAGCAACTGGACAACGACGCAGTTCACATACAATGGCGTACCTGCTATGGTAGTGCGCCTGAGCGGTGAGAAAGTGAAGGAATATGCCGCCGCGATGCTGCCACCTGATGAAATAGACACCTACGTCGCCACAGGCAAGAAGGTAACTCTCACCCTTCCCATCATCAACCACGGTACGAAGGACATCACCAACATCGACTACGACCTGCACATTGGCGGCGAGGTCATCAGCCGCCATGTCAACGTGTCGCTGAAGGGCACATACTTCGGCCGCCGCTCTACGGTGAAAGTCGAGATACCTGCACAGACGGAGGGTGGCATCTATCCCGTTGACATCCACCTCACAAAGCTGAATGGTCAGGAGAATATGGACGACAATGCCACCATCTCGTTCTCGATGGCATACCTCGCAGAGTTTCCTAAGCACAAGCCTTTGATGGAAGAATACACAGGCACATGGTGTCAGTGGTGCGTGTCAGGCATTGCCGCAATGGAAGCCATGAACGAGCTCTACGGCGACGATTTCGTTGGCATAGCGTTCCATAATGGCGACCCCATGACCATCACTGAGCAATACCCCAACGACGTGAGCTCCTTCCCCAACGCATACCTCGACCGCGTGCAGAACGTGAGCCCCTTTGGAGGCAGCAGCGGGGCAAGCCTTGGCATACAGGACGACTGGAAAAAGCGCGGCGCCATCATCGCCCCCGCATCGCTCACGATGGAAGCCCACTGGGCAGACGAGGCAAAGACGAAGCTCGACGTTACCAGCACCACGACCTTCGTGCGCGACTTCAGCAACAACCCCTACCAGCTGACGTACATCCTCACAGCCGACGGATTGAAGGGCAATAAGAAAGACTGGTTCCAGGTGAACGGCTACGCAGGCAACGAGTCAGCGGCAAGCGACCAGTACCTTGGTCCATATACGAAGCTTTCAGGTCTTATCGTCAACATCGAGTTCAACGACGTTGCCATACAGCTCGCCAGCAGCCGTGGCCTTGCCATGAGCGGCACGCTGCCAGCAAGCGTCAGCGGCAACGTACCCTACAGCCACACCTACACCTTCGACATCTCTGAAAACACCCTGGTGCAGGACAAGACGAAGCTGCGCCCTGTCGCCGTGCTCATCAACACGCTTACGGGCGAAGTGATAAATGCCGAGAAAGTGCGCATCAGCGACCCATCAGGCATCAGCAGCGCATCGCTCGACGCTCGCCACGCATCAACCTACGACCTCAGCGGACGCCGCGTGGAAGGCAACAGCCTGCCCAAGGGCATCTACATCGTCGATGGCAAGAAAGTCGTAAAGTGAAAACGCTAATCAAGAAACAAAACAACACTAAATAAAAAATGAAGAAGTTACTATTATCTTTTCTCGCAGTCTTTTGCGTAGCAACAGCGTTTGCACAAGACGTCAATCGCCCACTGGAAAGCAAGAAGTTTGCACCTGTCCCAAAGGTCGTTGCAGACAGTCATGGCATCATTACTGAACAACCCGAAGGCGACTATCGCATCTATGTGCGCGAGGGCATGGCAACATACGCCTCCATATACTTCAGGGACGAAGCGCAGGACGGCATCGTCGAGGAACTCGTCTTCAGCGAGGACGGCAAAAAGGTGTGGTTCAAGAACATCTGCTCGCATGCCAGCACCTACACATGGGTGGAAGGTAGCGTAAGCGGCAACACCATCACCCTGCCGCTCGGACAGATGGTTTATTGGAACGACGAGTGGGGCTACGGCATGCGCCTGGCACGCGTGAAGGTGAAAGGAGCCATCAACGAATACTCCGTTGAAACAACAGGCAACATGACATACACCATCGACGGCGATAGAATTGTCCTCAACGGTACCAGCGGCAACAAGGAAGAAACCGTATATGACGGACTCGGACTCGTATATACTGATGCCTACGAAGGCGAATGGAGCTACTACCTCGACTACGAAACCGTACTCAACTACGTGGCAGAGCTGCCCGTAACGCCTCCTGCAGGCCTCAAGACAGAAATGTACTCGATGGAGAACCAGAACTATGGCCACCTCCTGCGCCTTGGCTTCTATGGTTCCGACGTCTATGTCCAGCACGCAACAGAATCTAAACTCCCCAACGCATGGATGAAGGGCACCATCGAGGACGATAAGGTTATCTTCCCCGCACAGTGCGCAGGCATCGGAGGAGCCTTCATGTACTACTTCAGCGGCCTCAACGGCGAGCGCGTAGAAGATGGTGCGGGCGGCTACACCTGGAACTACGAATGGCCCGCTGGCGACCTTATCTTCGACTACGACGAGGCGACAAAGACCTTCAGTACAAACCAGACGCTCTTCATGACGACATCGCTGAACGCTAACGACGGACGAGGCGAAATACTCCACCAGCCGCGCCTTCGCCCATACGAGGAGCATGCCGGCACACCACGCGATCCAAAGGTTATCTACTACCAAACCTATGGTCAGAACGTGTTCAGCATAGCCATGTTCGAAGTGCCCCTGCAGGACACGAACGGCAACTTCATGGATCCCTCGAAGCTGTCATACCAACTCTTTGTTGACGACGACGAGCCATACACGCTCTATCGCGACGAATACCCTAACCTGACAGAGGATATGGACGAAGTGCCATACCTCTTCAACGACGGCAAGGGCACCATTGTCGAGAAGGCATACGGCATCTACATCTACCAGTCGGGTTTCGACCGCCTCGGCATACAGTCAATATATCGCGGCGGTGGCGAAGAGCATCGCTCGAACATCGGCTACTGGTACTTCAATACTGACGGCGTCAGCAGCGCATCGCTCGATGCTCGCCACGCATCAACCTACGACCTCAGCGGACGACGTGTGGAAGGCGACAACCTCCCCAAGGGCATCTACATCGTGGGCGGCAAGAAAGTAGTGAAGTAAATTCATCGAGCATGAACTTTCTGGAACTGACAAAAAAGCGGTACAGCTGCAGAAGCTACAAGCCCACGAGCATCGAGCCAGAAAAACTCGACTACATCATGGAATGCGTGCGCATGGCACCATCAGCGTGCAACAAGCAGCCCTGGCGCTTCCGCATACTCATCAGCGCAGATGACAGGGAGAAAGTATGCCGCTGCTACAATCGCGAATGGTTCACGACGGCGCCGCTCGTAGTGATAGCCTCCATACTGCATGACGAGGAATGGGTACGCTCCGACGGAAAGCAACACGGCAACATCGACATCGCCATTGCCACAGAGCACCTATGCCTCGCAGCAGCAGAACAGGGGCTCTCAACGTGCTGGGTATGCAACTTCGACACCACACTCTGCAAGGCGCTTTTCAGCCTTCCAGACAACGAGGAGCCAGCCGTAATGATACCCCTCGGATACCCTGCTGACGAAGCAAAAGAAAAGAATCGCAAACCAATAGAAAACATTGTTTTAACCCTAAACAAATTAACATGAAAAAAGTACTATTTTGCATGTTCGCACTTCTGACAAGTGCCAGCATGGTTTCCTGCAACCAGAAGCAGGAAGCTGCCAACGCAGCAGCAGACTCAACGAAGCAGGAAGTTGCACAACCCGCTCCCGCAGCAGAAGAGGCTCCAAGCTTCGCTGCCATCGTAGAGAAGATGGAGAAGGAAGGTGCAAACTGGAATGAAGAACAGTGGAAGGAACAAATCAAGCTCGCTATGCTCGCCGCTAAACCTACTATGGTGAAGATGGATGACTTGATGAAGAAAATGGAAACAGACCCTGCAGGTGCAGCTGCCGAGTTGGAAAAACTAAGCGCTTCTGACGAAGTGAAAGATTTTGAGGCACTCATCGAAAAGATGAATAAAATCATAGATGCAAATCCCGTTGCCAAGAAGGTTGACGAAGACAAGGCTTGGCAAGAAGAATTTGCTAAGGAGAACGGAATTCCCGACCTCTAAACTTCACCATTCTCAGATGATTCAAAAGAGGATGTGCCAATTTTTCGACACACCCTCTTTTTGAAATCATAAGCGAGCAAAAGTAATTCTAAAAATAAAAAGACATTATGAAACGTATCACGCTTATCATCGCGCTGTGCCTCATAGGCTTCGCGAGCGCAAGCGCACAAACGCCCGTGAAAGCTGACTCTACGAAGCAAGGAGTTACACAAGCCACAGCTGTTCCCAGCCTTGCCACCATCGTAGAGAAGATGGAGAAGGAAGGAGAAAACTGGAACGAAGAACAGTGGAAGGAGAATATGAAACTTGCCCTGCTCTCCATGAAGCCCATCATGGTGAAGATGGAAGAACTGGTGAAGAAGATGGAAACCGACACCGAAGCTGCAATAGCAGAGCTGCAAGAAATCAGCGAATCTGGTGAATTTGAGCAATTTGAGGAGCTCACCAACAAGATGGAGAAAATCATGGAGGCGAATCCCATTGCCAAGAAACTCAACGAAGACGACAGCTGGTTAGAGGAATTTGTAAAGGAAAACGGTATTCCCGACCTCTAATCCCTCACATTCTTCATCTAACTAAATAAGGGCTCCTATACGTGTAGGTGCCCTTATTTTTCGCACTTTCCGCCTTGTTTTATCTCGCTCGTCTCACAACTAACACATGCATGAACAAAACCATTTTTTTCACATATGAAGCGCGATATTTCACAAAAAAAAGGCATAAAGTTTCGATTTTTCCCGATTTTTTGGGGTTTTAGGTGTATAAATTTCACACAAAACGCACTCTATTTTGCAGCATATAAGAAAAAAGATAGGGGAATCTTAGTCATTTATTAGTTAGTCAAAATCGGTCATTTTCGGTCATTTTCGGTCAAGATAGTCATTTTAGTCATTAGTCAAAATCATTTATTTTATTCATAGTCAGTGATTTAATTCTTCATCTTAGTCATTATGGTCAAGATAGTATTTTCGGTCAAGATAGTCATTAGTCATTAGTCATTTAGTCATTTTCATTTTCGGATTCAGTCATAGACTCACTATATATATAATAATATTATTATTATATATATAGTGGCGGATTTTGACAATGCAGAAATCGATTTTGACTAATGACTAATGACTAAATGACTAACTCGCACGTCCGATACTTTAAAAAAACTTAACGCAGTGAAAAAAGTCGCTCTCCGATTCGAAAACCGCAATGGGAAAGTTGTATCTTTGCACCGTGAAAAAAGGACAGCCTCCTCCGCACCGCGCGAGGGGGCTCTTTTTATGCCCCGCTCTGACGACAATCGCGTTAAGCGCGCAAACGTGACTAAGTCCGAGAGACTGGCTCACAACCAACCCAATCACCCTAATCAACTAACCAGAACGCCCAATCCCAGCAACCCAATGGGGGGATGGGGCTCCACACAAAAACCTCTAAAACCATGGCAATACGTTACAAGGTCATCCCCCGCAAGTCCCCTAAGGACCGCTCCGTGAAGTACTACGGCGTACAGCGCTCCACGCAGATGAGCGCAAGCCAGTTCATCGAGAACATCGTGCAGACGAACACGGTAACCCGTGCCGACGTGCTCGCCGTACTCGCCAGCATCAAGCAGGAACTCGTCAACTGCATCCGCAACGGACAGAGCGTAACGCTTGGCGAAATCGGCACCTTCCGCTTCACCATCAAGACGCGAGGCGCAGAGACGAAGGACAAGTTCGTCGCTGACAACATCAAGAAGGTGTCCATACGCTTCCTGCCCTCCAGCGAGTTTAAGTACGACACCTCGGCAAAGAACCCGAACGTCACCTTCATCCACGACGAACCTGCGGAGGAGGAGGATTAAATGTCTCCGCTCATGCCTCCCCCGCTCCCCTTTGGGGGAGGCTTTCACTCCAGTTCTACTGAGGTATGGGAGTGCTTGGGGAATGAGACTTGATCCTTGACTTAGTCCTTTATGTACTCCTCCATCTGAACCAGGATGCTTTCAGAGTGGTCTCTGCCCTTTTCGAGCCAGTTCTGTATGCGCCACATCTGGCGGTCGTATTCCATTAAGAGCGTGAACTGTCGCCTGTCGCCGCTGTTCTTCTCCTCGAGGGTAACAAG
>ONWB01000084.1 GCA_900321445.1 uncultured Prevotellaceae bacterium
ATGGCTTAACGAAAACGTTCCTTTCAGGCTTGCGTTTTCTCGCCAAGGCATAGCTGAAACAAGTTTCACTCTGCTCTTATGGCTTAACGAAAACGTTCCGCAAAGGTACAAGGATTTTGGAAAACTTTGCCTCTCCGCAGCTCTTTTTTGAATTTTTGAGGGACGATGTGCCCATGCAACCACCCTCATTTTCCGTGCTTTCTGCATTCTGTGTGACACGCCCCGTCCGCGTGAAAGAGTTTTTCTCTCCCAAGCATTGGGCGTTTTCAGTGTAAAAATATCATAATCTGCGAAATTGGTATAAAATAAGCCAATATGTTTAATGCGGTTGTCGGACAATGTCCGTACCTTTGCGGTCGAAAAAATCAAAGCAGGTAAATATGAGGCAAATACTATTGTTCTCGGCGGCAATGCTGCTGTGTTGCTGCTCGACGGATGGCGAGGCGAGAGCGCAGGGGGACGTGGGCAGGACGTTGGTGGTGTACTACAGTTACACTGGCAACTGCCGCGATATTGTGACGACGCTGACCAGTCTGATTCAGGCCGACGTGCTGGAGATACAGCCTGCCGAGAAGGGGCTGAAGTATGAGGCCAATGGCTATGCCCTCGGTACGAAGTTGCTGGACGCCATCAACGCCAATCCCAACGATGCCAGCAGCTATCCTGCCATAGACCCCGTTGCAATATCCCTCGACGGCTACGAGAACATCATCGTCGTTACGCCCCTGTGGTGGAGCCAGATGGCGGCACCTATGCAGACGTTCCTGTTCCAGAGCGCCTCGCAGATGGCGGGCAAGCATGTGGGGTTGATAGTGTCGAGCCATTCGAGCGGCATTAGCGGCGTGGTCAGCGATGCGCGCCGCCTATTACCCAACGCGACGTGGATGGGCGAGGCGCTGTGGATAAACGCCGCCAACCACGCACGTCGTGCCACGCTCGTCAGCGAGTGGGTCAAGACGTTGAACTTTGCAGAACAACAATCAACTATGGATAAAATGTATATCACCATCGATGGTGCAACGCAGAGCGCTACGCTCGAGGACAATGCCGCCGCGCGAGCATTGGTAGAAAGGTTGCGCCAGTCGCCAGTCACCGTTACGCTCAATAGCAGCGGCGGCTTCGAGATTTGGGGAGCACTGGGATTCGCGCTGCCCACAAGCGACCAGCAGATGACGACGCAGCCCGGCGACATCGTGCTCTACAATGGCAGCAACGTCTGCCTGTTCTATGGCGAAAACTCGTGGAGCTACACGCGCTTGGGAAGGATTGAGGGCTTGACGGAGAGCGAACTGCGCACATTCCTCAAGGCGGGTGAAAACGGCATCGGTGTAACGCTCTCGCTTAATCACCTGACTGCCGTCGGACATCCTACGTCCGAGGGCGGACAAGCCGTGTACGACCTCGGAGGGCGGAAGATGGCTGAGGGCGCGGAACTGCAAGGAATATACATAAAAAACGATAAAAAGGTATTGCTATGAAAAGAGTAGTGGTAATTTCTACGAGCCTGCGACATGGCTCAAACAGCGACATGCTCGCCGACAAGTTTGCCGAAGGTGCCAGGGCGGCAGGAAACGATGTCGAGAAAATTTCCCTTAGCCAGAAAGACATACAGTTCTGCAAGGGGTGCCTCGGCTGCCAAAAGCTGGGGCGCTGCGTCATCGGCGACGACGTGAACGACATCATGGCAAAGGTCTTACAGGCAGACGTAGTGTGCTGGGCAACGCCAATATACTATTATGAGATGAGCGGACAGATGAAGACGCTCATCGACCGCATGAATGCCATGTACAAGCAGGATTATCAGTTCCGCGACGTATATATGCTCACAACAGCTGCCGACGACGAGCAGACGCCAAAGCGTGCAGAGGCTGGACTGACGGGATGGACAGACTGCTATCCCAAAAGCCGCCTGGTAGGAACGCTGTTCTGCGGAGGTGTGGACGAAGCGCGTGCGATAGAAGGGAGTGCCAAACTCCGTGAGGCATACGAAATGGGGAAAAACGTGTGAATATGATAAGGAAAACCATCGTGGCCACTGCACTCGTGCTTACAACGCTTGTAGGTTATGCGCAAAAGAGTGGCAACAATCAAAACGACAATAACATGACGACGTTGAATCTGACGCAGGAGTGGGACAAGGTGTTTCCCCTGAGCGATAAAGTAAACCACCGCAAGGTGACGTTCAAGACACGGTATGGGCTGACCCTGGCGGCAGACCTCTATACTCCCAAGAATATGCAGGGAAAGATGGCGGCCATCGCCGTCTCTGGACCTTTCGGAGCCGTGAAGGAGCAGTCCAGCGGCCTCTATGCTATGCGCATGGCGGAGCGCGGCTTCGTGGCACTGGCCTTCGACCCCTCATACACAGGCGAGAGCAGCGGCGAGCCGCGCCGCACGGCATCTCCCGACATCAATACGGAGGACTTCATGGCAGCCGTAGATTTTCTGTGCAGACAGGACGATGTGGATGCCGACAGGGTTGGCATCATTGGCATCTGCGGATGGGGCGGCATCGCCCTGAATGCTGCCGCTGCCGATACGCGCATCAAGGCTACTGTGGCTTCGACGATGTACGACATGACACGCATCAGTGGCAACGACTATAACGACGCCTTCGACGTGGAGGACGCTCGCCATACCACACGCGAGAAACTCGCTACGCAGCGCCTGGCAGACCCCATGGCAATGGCGGGCGGCGTATTGGATACAGTGCCACCTCAGGCACCACGCTTCGTCCATGACTACTATGACTACTACAAGACGGAGCGCGGCTACCATCAGCGCAGTGGCAACTCTACAGACGGGTGGCGCGTCGTTGGTACACAGGCATACGCCAACAGTCGTTTCCTGTACTACATCAACGAGATTCGTTCTGCTGTGCTCGTGATGCATGGTGCCGACGCCCATTCGCGCTATTTTGGCGAGGCTGCCTATCGCTATATGGTAGAGGGCAAGGCCGAAGGCTACAAATTCATTGGGCAGCCGAATCCCAATCCCGAGAACAAGCAACTTCTCATCATCCCAGACGCCTCCCACTGCGACCTCTACGATGGTGGCTACGAGGAAAAGGAAGGCAAGGGCCAGTCAAGGAATATGATTCCCTGGGACACGCTGGCGGACTTTTTCAATGTTAATATGAAATAATGCAACGCTGATGAAGCGGATAAAGGCAACAGTCTGCTCAATGGCGTTAGCAACTACCGCATTTGCACAGGGAGTGATAGATGTTCACAGCCACATCATCACGCCCGAGTTTGTTTCCTCACTCGAAAGCGAGGGACGATTGATGGACGAGGGCTTCCCTCTGCCGAAATACGATGTTGAGAGTCATCTGAAGTGGATGGACGAGGCTGGCGTTGCGACTGCCGTGCTGACGCTGGCAGCGCCACAGCCTGCAAATGCCGATGTCGTGAGGCGGACGAACGAGGCGGCAGCTAATGTCAAGAGGGAACATCCGGGACGGTTCCTGTTCTGCGCGGCCTTGCCCTTGCCAGATGTCGAGGCGGCCGTCAACGAGGCTAAGTTCGCACTCGACACGTTGGGAGCCGATGGCATCAAGTTGGCAACCAATGTGGGCGGGCAGTATCTTGGTGAGCCAGAGCTGGACACGCTCTTTGCCGTGCTCAACGAGCGAAGGGCTGTCGTCATCCTGCATCCCCATCGACCAGAACCTGTGAACGGCAGCGTGATGGCGCAGACGCCACTCGCCATGCAGGAGTACCTCTCAGAGACCACACGCGCTGTGTCGAACACGATTAGCCGCAACGTGCTGGCACGCTATCCCAACGTCAAGGTGGTGTTGCCTCATTGCGGGGCATATCTGCCTTTGGCGGTGCCTCGCATGAAGTCGCTGACACCTGTGATGCAGGCAAACAAAATGGTCGGCGATATCGACTGGGAGGCCAATCTCGCTGCCTTGTACTACGACCTTGCAGGCGCTCATAGTCCAGAGGTCATCCGTATGATGCTCACCATAACCACTCCCGACCATCTGCTTTACGGTTCGGACTACCCCTATGTGGCTCCCGGGGTGCTCACGCAAAGCCTTGCGAGGATGAGGCAATACCTGACGACGGAGCCAGACCTTGCACCATATAAGGAAATGATATTGTGGAAGAATGCAAGAAGCCTTATCAACTCGTGTGCGGAGAGCGATGAGAACCTTCAAGAGGAGCAACATGCAGCCTCTCGACCCTGAGACTATGGGCGCGATATTCAAGAAAATGAGCAATAGCAAATGAAAAGAATCGTTATATTTTTGATAGTTGTATCTACTATGATGACAGTAAACAGCCAGACGCTGACTGGGCGTCAAAGGGGACTGGCAGCATGTGCCTGCCTGATGGCACAAGGCGACATGGTGCGCTTGGAGCCTGCTGTGTGTATGGCTCTGGACAATGGTGTGACCATTAACGAACTGAAGGAGGCCTTCTCGCAACTATACGCCTACACGGGATTTCCACGTTCGTTGAATGCCTTGGGCGTGCTGAATAGGGTGTTGGAGAACAGGCGGGCAACGTGGCAGGAGGGAAAGCCCTGGACGCGTCCTGCCGAGTGGGACGATGCACGCAAGGCCTACGAACTGGGCGTGAAGAACCAGACACAGCTCTCAGGGCGTCCGTTCAACTACGATTTCTGCCCGCAGGACGACTACTATCTGAAGGCGCACCTGTTTGGCGGCATTTTCGCTGGCGACCAGCTCTCAGCGGCTGACCGCGAGATTGTTACCGTAGCCGCCCTGAGCGGCCTCGAAGGCGTTGCGCCGCAGTTGGCAGCTCACAAGCAGGGAGCCGTGAACATGGGCAACAGCCAGCAACTGGTGGACGAGCTCTCGGCATGGCTCAACAGCGAGGGCTATACCCTGCTAAGCAAGTGGCCAAAGGGCGAACCTAATCCCTATGGCGCGTATTTCAGTGGAAAGAGCTACCTTGCAGATGTGGGTGGTGGAGTGATGAACGTAACCTTCGAACCACGCTGCCGCAACAACTGGCATGTCCATCACAAGCAGGTGCAGGTGCTGATATGCGTCGCTGGACGTGGTTGGTATCAGGAATGGGGCAAGGAGGCTGTCGAGATGACGCCTGGCACCGTTATAGCCGTGCCTGCCGAGGTGAAACACTGGCATGGCGCACAAACGGACTCGTGGTTTCAGCATTTGACATACCACAAGGACGTTCAGGAAGACGCCTCGAACGAATGGCTGGAGGCTGTGACGGATGAGGTTTATGACAATCTGAAATAGTCCTTGCTCTACAAATCTTTGGTGGTAAACAATGCCTCCCATCCCAACGAGACAATCGTCGGGGGGGGGCTTTTTCATCAACGCACTTAATCCTCAAAAACGTAGCCGAAGCCTGTGCGGCTAACGATGTTCTTGGCGTAGGGGCCCAATTTCTTGCGCAGGCGCGTAATGTTGACGTTGACGGTGCGGTCTGTGACCACGACTCCAGCCCACACTGAACTCATCAGATACTGGCGCGAGAGCACGCGGCCACGATTTGCGAGGAGCTGCTGGAGCAGGGCAAACTCTGTAGGGGTGAGGTTTACGGCGATGCCGTCAACGATAGTCGTTTTTTTGTCGAGGTTCAGCGTTAGGCCACCATAGCTTAGCAGATGCTTGCCCAAGCGTGCTTCTACGATGTTCATGACGTAGTCGCCGATTTTCTCGCAGTCGGCAACGATGTCGTTGTAGAGAGTGCCGAGGGCGTAGGAATACAGGTGTGAACCTGCGTCCGCCAAGGTCTCGCTCCTCAGCTGGTTGCGGAGTTCGTTGATGTCGTGCTCGATGGCGATGGAGTCGGCAAGGGTGAGGTCCTCGCGGCGTCCGCTCACGACGATAATCATCTGTGTCAGGGCTTCGTTCACCAACCTGAGCATTTCGTGTAGCCTCGCATATTGTGTGTGAGTAAAGTCCTCTTTGTTGTCGCGCACGTGGCGCACGGTGCGCGCCGCCTTGTAGCAGGCATCGCCAATGGACTCCAGCTCGCCAATCTGGCGCAGCATGACGCGCATCTTGTCCTTAGTGTCGTCGGAGACGTGCTCGCGGCCGACTTGCTCGAGGTACGTGGCAATCTCAAACTCCATGTTGTCGGCTATGGTCTCGTAGCGCTCTATGCGTGCACACTGGCTCTCAAACTCTTTCTTGTCTTTCTCGTCGATGAGTGCGCACGTCATTCCGAACATGCGGTGCATTCGCTCTGCAAAATGTACGATTTCCTTCTGTGCCTGAAGCACGGCAATCTCAGGAGTCTGAATCACGCCGCTCCTGATGAAGTGTAGCGTAGTCGGCATTTTGGCATCCTGCTTTTTGTCAGGCAGAAGGCGGCAAACGATGCGCTCCATCTGCGGTATCAGACCTATAAGCAAAGCTGTGTTGAGAACGTTGAAGCAGGTGTGGAACATTGCCAGTACGACAGGTATGCGCTCAGCCTGTCCAGGCATGGAGGGGTTGTACGCGACGAGGCTGCACACCATATCTACAAAAGGATAGAACACGGCGAGCACCCATACGACGCCAAAGACGTTGAACAGTAGGTGGGCAAGTGCGGCACGGCGAGCCTCTGTGCCCGCTCCCAAGGCTGCAAGGTTGGCCGTTGCCGTAGTGCCAATGTTCTCGCCCATAACCAGCGCGATGCCCATATAAATTGGCAGTACTCCTGTGGAGCAGAGAAGGATGGTGATGGCCATCACTGCTGCTGACGACTGCACGATGCAGGTGATGAGGGTGCCAGCGGCAAGGAAGGCGAGGATGGTGAGGTAGCTGCTCGTGTCGAACGAGGCGAAGAAGCTGACGACGTCGGCATTATGTGCCAAGTCCATATCGCGCCCCACGCTGCTAAGCATCACCAGCGACCAAAACAGAAATGCAAGTCCGAAGAGGAGGTCGCCAGCCACACGATGGCGCTTCTTGTAGATTAGCATCATGCCAACGAGGAAAGCGGGGAATACAATGACTGTCAGGTCCAGGTTGTAGCCAAGCGTCATAATCCAAGCTGTCAGCGTGGTGCCGATGTTTGCGCCCATGATGATGGAGATGGCCTGTGCAAGAGTGAGAAGCCCTGCTGAAACAAACGATACAGTCATCACGGTCGTGGCCGACGACGACTGCACAGCGCAGGTTACCATCGTGCCTGTCAGCATCCCGCTCAGCCTGTTGCCTGTCATACGGGCTAACGTGTGTCGCAGACTGGGGCCTGCCATCTTCTGCAGGGCATCGCTCATCGTCTTCATTCCGTAGATGAGGAGTGCCAGCGAGCCTAGGAGCCTGAATATCAATTCAATCGTCATAAAATGAGTGTGTTTGTCGAAAAAAGCGATGCAAAGATACAACTGGAGCGATATATTGCCGAGAGATTGCGGGTTACAATTCGGTTACAATTAAAAATTTATTGTTTGCGGCATTCTTCTTGAATATTCTTGGACGTGGTGCGCATATTTCAAGTCTCTTTCCCTATATTTGCAAACTGATTTAGAAAGCTACACAATAAAAATATGAATCGCAGTCAAGAAATCATCCGCACCAGTTGGATAGGCATTGTTGCCAACGTGTTGCTGGCGGGCTTCAAGGCGGCTGTCGGCATTGTGGCCAGTTCGGTGGCCATAGTAATGGACGCCGTCAACAATTTGAGCGATGCGCTGTCGAGCGTCATCACCATCGTCGGAACGAAACTATCGCAGCGTCCTGCCGACCGCAAGCATCCCTTCGGCCACGGGCGCATAGAGTATTTCAGTGCCATCATCATAGCCGTCATCGTGCTGTCGGCTGGCATCACCTCGCTCATCGAGTCGGTGGGGAAGATTTTCAATCCCACAGAACCTGAGTACACGACCACGACGCTTGTGGTCATCGTCGTTGCCATCGTCGTGAAGTTGGTGCTGGGGCAGTACGTTAAGCGTAAGGGCGAGCAGCTGAAGAGCGATGCCCTGATAGCTTCTGGCTCAGATGCTTTGTTCGACTCTGTCATCACCTTGGCAACGCTCATTTCGGCAGGAGTCATGCTACTGTGGGGCGTGTCGCTCGACGGCATCCTGGGCGCCCTGATTTCTGTCGTTATCATCAAGGCTGGCGTCGAGATGCTTGCGTCGCCTGTCAATGAATTGCTGGGCACCAGCATACCTGCCAACCTTACCAAGCAGATAATACATGAGGTGTCTGCCTTCGAGGGTGTACATGGTGTTTACGACATCATCCTTCATAACTATGGTCCCGACGTAAGGATTGGGTCGCTACACATCAGCGTCCACGACACAATGTCTGCGCATGAAATCCACAGCCTGACGCGAAAGATTTCTGTATTCATGAATGAGAAGCATGGCATCATTATGACCGTTGGCGTATATGCCGTTGCTACGGGCGAGAATCGCCGCTTTGAGTTACAGTCGAAAGTCATGAACATGCTTGCAGCCCATAAAGAGATTGTGCAGGTGCATGGTTTCCTGTATTCTGAAAAGGACAACATGCTCTCCGTTGATGTCGTCCCAGATGTCAGCATACACGACGATGCGGCCCTTGTCAGCAAACTCGCCAGCGAGATTCAGCCCCTTGTGCCAGATACGCAGGTTGTCGTCGTCGTGGATCACAACTATAGCGAGTAAGTAGTCCTTTCTCCGTATAAAGTAAAAAAGTAACCCCAAAAAAGAACAATGGAACAAATGAAACGATGGTTGAACGCAGCCCGCTTGAGGCAGATTCTAATCGCCGTAGTATGCGGCCTTATGCTGGCTTCGTGCAGCGACGACGACAGCGTAGAGGAAAAGCACGACCAGCCTATTGTGCTGAACTGTATGAGGCCCGAGTATTTGAAGGAAGGCGACAAGGTGGCGCTGATTTCGCCATCGTACTACACGCCGATGGAGAATGTGGAAAA
>ONWB01000007.1 GCA_900321445.1 uncultured Prevotellaceae bacterium
AAAAAATGTGTGGGAAATGAAAAAAAGTTGCCTTCCGATTCGTAGACCGCAATGGGAAGGTTGTATCTTTGCAGCATAAAATCAGGACTTCAAGGCATTACGATGAATCGTCGCGCAATTACGATGGATTTTCAAGGCGTTACGACGGATTGAAAGCGCTACAATCCGCACTCCGCCAACCGCCGAGAAGCCCGCAGACTGCAAGACAGCAGACAGCGTTCTATGACACATTGAACAATTGGAAGACGGCTAAATTCCCAACTATCCATCAACCACCATCAGAACTCCCCGCGCACGACGGCAAGGAGCACCTCCGCCCATATCCACTCGTTCTTCCGCCAGATGCCAGGAAACTCTGATATAGGCACGGGGTTGCGGGTGCCAAGTTCTATCGTAGCACTGGGACGGCGGAACGTAACCTCCACCTCGTCGGCCCATGAACCATTTTGAGGAGTCGTATTGGGACCATAGAGGGGATAGCCCGTATGCCACTTTATGATGAGCGAAAGGCGCTTGGCAGCGGCGTTCACGTCGGAAGGGGCATTCATGCAGCCGTAATAGACAAGATTGCCCTTAGTATGGTAGTTGAGGAAAAGGGCGTAGTCGTGCATCCCCGCCACACGCAGCAGGAAGCGGCTCTCCACTTCCGACAGGGGTTCGGCACCAGCGTAATAGGCATACGCCTTCGCAGACTTGCGCATATTGCCGCGTCCAAAACCATTGCGGAAGTTGCGATTCACGTCCACGCCGCGTGCATTCGACTTGATCTGGTCGTAGTAAACCCCTGCGCGAGTATTGTTCCTTACCCACCGCCTCACGTCGTCCGTAACAGCACCGTCCTCGCCGCGCTGCGCTATCTCTACGCCGTCGGGATTTGCCATAGGGACGATAACCATACAAACACGTTGGAACAGTTCCGCCAAAGACACGTCCTTATAAATAGTACCGCGACGGCAACTTTCGGCATAGTGCTCTATCAACGCCATAACGAGCAGCGCCGACATGTATTCGCGGGCATGCATCGAGGCCTGGACCATCACATAACGCTCGGCATTGGGATTGCCAAGCACGACGAGGGGAATCTGCCGCCCCTGATAAGTTGTGTCTTGAAGCTCGTAGGAAACGACGTCGGGGTATCTGTGGCTAAGTTGCGCGAGGTCGTCGAGCATCTCGCTGTACGAATACTTTTGTTTCGATACATCTACGATAGCGGTGCTATCGGACTCATTCTGAGCACGTCCCAACATGGCAAAAGCTGCCAGCACGAGGACGAGGGTTCCACGCACGAAGGTGGTCTTACGGGGTATGAAAATCATAGCATGTCAACATTCTATTGGATTCCTCTCGGCAAAGGTAAGCATAAAAAGCCGCACGACGTAGCGTCTTTTCAAAAAAAATGTCGTACCTTCGCGCTCGAAGGTGCAACACGCACCCCCATAAAACAGTAAAAAGACGTAATGAAAATACAACACATAGTAGCCTCCATCGCCCTGTTTGCCGCATGTGTAGCGCAGCACGCCGCAGCGCAGCCCGACGTGGAATTCTCAGAGATGGAGCACAACCTCGGCACACTTGTGTGGCACAACAGCGCACAAGCCACGTTCACACTAAAAAACACCGGACGCAAAGACCTCGTCATAACATCCGTGGAGCCCGACTGCGGCTGCACGCTCGTCAGCTGGACGCAGGGCAACATAGCTCCTGGAAAAAGCGCAAGCATCAGCGCACGCTACGACGCAGAGCAGCTTGGACATTTCAGCAAAAGCTTCGGAGTATATCTCGACGACGAACAAGAACCCATATACCTTACCATCTCGGGAAAAGTCGTCAATGAAGCCCTGACGACACAGGCGACAAAACTCGACCACCACTTCGGCGACGTTGACTTAAACTGCGACGACATCGACTTCGGCGACGTATATGGCGACGAGGAGCCCTTCAAGACAATAGAAATCGTCAATCGCGGAAAGGATATCGTCACACCCACGCTGATGCACCTGCCCGCATACCTTACGGCATCATACGCACCCGAGAAACTATACCCTGGGTCCGCTGGCAAAATCCTCGTCACACTC
Organism: uncultured Prevotellaceae bacterium; assembly: GCA_900321445.1. GTDB lineage: Bacteria > Bacteroidota > Bacteroidia > Bacteroidales > Bacteroidaceae > Alloprevotella. Next base: position 2,076 of record ONWB01000007.1, read on the forward strand.
AGTCCTGACAAGCTCCCCGACTATGGTCTCACCCGCGTGGGAGTATTCCTCAGCACACAACCAGGCGAAAAGGTCAACCGCGACAACGAAATCGACGTTTCCGCCACGCTCCTCCCCGACCTTGAGGACCTGCTCGGCGACGCAGAAGAAACGCCCTCGCTCGTACTCGACAAGGAGAGCATCGACGTCGGAACACTCGGCAACAGCAAGCGTCGCGACCAAATCGTCATCAGCAACGAAGGCGAAGCAGAGCTCGAAATCTTCGCCATGCAGGTATATAACGCCGGCATAGGCTTCAGCCTCGGCAGCAAGACCATAAAGCCTGGCGGGCGCACGAAACTAAAGGTGACAGTAAGCCCGCAGGTATTCCAGTTCAAGGGACGCCACGCAATACTTCTCGTCACCAACGACCCCGAAAATCCGAAGGTCGTCATACCCATAGAAGCAAAAAAATAGCCCGTCGGCTTTGCTATGTTAAAAAGTTGAAGTACTTTTGCGGCGCTAAATCGGGATGTAGCGCAGTTGGTAGCGCACTACGTTCGGGACGTAGGGGTCGGGCGTTCGAGTCGCCTCATCCCGACCAGCCAAGAAAAGAGGGTGCGCCAAGAAGCGCATCCTCTTTGCAGTATAACTAAACAAGAATACAAGGATGAAAAAGATTTTCCTGACGTGCATGATGGCATTTGCAATGCTGACGCTTTCGGCACAAAGCAGCAAGGTCAACTTCAGAGGAGTGCTCGCCCTGCTTCAACAGACGGGGGACACCTTCCTACCCGTATCGCCAGAAACAGCCGAGGCTGCGGGGCTGCGCCTCGTTTTCTATTCTTGCTACGACGAGGGCGACTTCGACTCCAGCGCTATCTACTACTCATACAATGCCAACGTGCTGGGCGAGCAGGACGAAAACTACAACCGCAAGATGGAAAAGACTGGCGGCAACGCCTGTGTGCTGGGTGTAGAAGCCTCATCGGGCAGCAGCGGCAGCATACGCTTCTCAAACAAGGAGGACTACGACCGCTTCTTCCGCGAGGCAAAAGCCTATGGGCTCCTGCAGGACAAGGACGGCGACGAAACACATTACTATATAAACGCTACACCGCTGAAAGGCGGAAAGGTGATAAAGCTTTCCAACCAAGAACTCTTCGCAGCCTTCATGGGCGAAGAGAACCCCAAATACTACCCGCAGTTCATGCTCGTACCAAAGGGCAAGGACGAAACGGGATGGCATACATATAATATAGGAATAGACTTCTGACTATGGCAAAAAGAAAAATACAATTCAGTCTCGTATATCGAGACATGTTCCAGAGCTACGGAAAGTTCCAGCCCCGCAAGGACCAGTTGGAGCGCATAGCTCCCGTTATTATCAAGATGGGATGCTTCGCCCGCGTAGAGACCAACGGCGGAGCCTTCGAACAAGTAAACCTCATGTACGGCGAAAATCCCAACGACGCCGTACGTGCATTCACAAAACCCTTTAACGAGGTGGGCATAAAGACCCACATGCTCGACCGCGGCCTCAATGCGCTACGCATGTTCCCCTGCTCCGACGACCTTCGCCGCCTGCAGTACAAGGTGAAGCACGCACAGGGTGTTGACATCCCCCGCATCTTCTGCGGTCTCAACGACGTCCGCAACATCATCCCCTCCATCAAGTGGGCACTTGAGGCAGGCATGACGCCGCAGGCTACGCTCTGCATCACGAACTCCCCCGTCCACACGGCAGAATACTACAGCAACATCGCCGACCAGCTCATTGCCGCTGGTGCACCAGAGATTTGCCTCAAGGATATGGCTGGCATTGGCCAACCCGCCCTGCTCGGCAAACTGACACGCATGATTAAGGAGAAGCATCCCGAGGTCGTTATCCAATACCACAGCCACAGCGGTCCCGGACTGAACATGGCGAGCATCCTCGAAGTGTGCCAGAATGGCGCCGACGTCATCGACACAGCCATCGAGCCCCTCTCTTGGGGTAAGGGACATGCCGACGTGCTCAGCGTACAGAGCATGCTAAAGAACTACGGCTTCGACGTTCCCGAAATCAACATGCAGGCATACATGGAAGCCCGAAAGCTGACGCAGGAGTTCATCGACGACTTCCTCGGCTACTTCATGAACAAGCAGAACCACCTGATGTCCTCCCTACTCCTCGGTTGCGGACTGCCAGGCGGCATGATGGGCTCGATGATGGCAGACCTGAAAGGTGCTATGGGCGCCATCAACAATAATCGCGCAAAGAAAGGCGAAGAACCTCTCAGCGAGGACGAGCTACTCATCAAGCTCTTCGACGAAGTAGGCTACGTGTGGCCGCGCGTCGGATATCCTCCCCTCGTGACGCCGTTCAGCCAGTATGTCAAGAATATCGCACTGATGAATCTGCTCACAGAGTCGATGGACAAGCCGCGCTTCTCCATGATGGATGAAAACATGTGGGGCATGATTCTTGGCAAGAGCGGCAAGCTACCTGGCGAACTCGCACCAGAAATCAAAGCCCTCGCAAAGGAGCAAGGCCGCGAGTTCTTCGAAGGCGACCCACGCACGCTATACCCCGACTGCCTCGACAAGTTCCGCAAGGAAATGGAGGAGAATGGATGGGACCTCGGACCCGACGACGAAGAACTCTATGAGTTTGCAATGCACGAAGTGCAGTATCGTGCATACAAGAGCGGACAGGCCAAGAAGCAATTCCTCGCCGACCTGCAGGCAGCCAAGGACAAGGCTATATCGTCTGGTGTCTCACCCGAGGAGGCTCTCGCCCTGAAACATGCAAAAGCCGACGCTGTGGTAGCCCCCGAAGCAGGCATCGTACTTTGGGAAATCAATGGCGAAGGCGAAGCTACGGCAAGCATCGAGCCCTTCATCGGCAAGGAGTACAAAGAAGGCGACTTCTTCTGCTACATCGAGAACCGCTACGGACAAATCAAGGAGATTCCGGCCGCTCTTGGAGGAAAGCTTGTGGAAATAGCCGCAAAGCAGGGTGGACATGTCCAGAAGGGCGACGTCCTCGCATGGATAGAAAGAACGTAGTACACCACATTATAGAATGCACGGAAATGCTCTGCCATTTTCGTGCATTCAAGTTTATGTGATGCAATATGGAACAGTATTACTTCATCAATGATGCTTTTAACTCGGAAGGTCCCTACTCTCCTTCCGAACTTCCCGCCCTGGGCGTAAACAACGACACCCTGGTATGGAATGAAAGCATGACAGATTGGGTTCCCGCAAGAACCATTCCAGAGATTGCAGAAGCCATCGAACGGTATAATTGCACATTGAGAGAACCCGAGCCACGCACGGAAATGCCCGTTGAGAGCGAAGCACCAGCAACACCTCCACAGCCCGAAGCTATTCCGCTTCCTACGCTCCCACCCGCGCCGTCGCCAATACAAGTTCCTTCACTCACGAGCGAACAGACGCTGATACCACCTGTTAGCCCGTCAAGAACTCCGACACCAACACCTGCGCCACAACCCACACCAACAAAAACGCGGGGAAACAATCTCGGACTATGGGTTGCCATCGCCGTGATTTCCACACTCCTCATGGTGGTAGCAATCTTGGGTGCCATACTTTCAAACAAGTCTGGCGAAGGTGCCACCAGCAATAGTACCGTAGTTTCTCGGACAGACACCATCTATGTTCAGGAACGAAACGTCGTACAACACACTTCTCCCTATGGCTCAACGAGCCTGGAAGGAAACGTCCAGGGCTATGGACTCCACATGGACTTGCGTATAGATGACAACGGCGATGTTACAGGTTCGCTTTACTATACACGCTATGGTAGTTCCAACCGCCTTATCGTAAGCGGCAACTATTGGACAAACGGTCACATGGAACTCGACGAATGGGCTCAGGATGGAGCATACACCACAGGCTGCTACTCTGGAACATTCGACGGAAGAACTTTCAGGGGCGAGTTCCATAAACCTGGCGAAGAACGCACAATGGACTTCGTACTAAGAGCACAATGACGTGAAACAGAACGCACGAATTAGACGCATCATGAAATATACTACCATCATCCTCGTTTCCGCATTCTTCCTGACGGCAATGTTCATGCTGGCAGGCAAAGGCGAAACCCTGTTCAGCGCATCACACACAACAAATTCCGACACAAGGGACTTCGGCACGGGCTATCGCGAAATTTCATACCCCACGCCGAACATCGACCCCGAGAAGACGAACGACGTCCAGGGCATCATACTGCATCACACCGCCGAACCAACGATAGAGCGTTCGCTGGCCGTTCTCACATCGCTGGAGAAAAAAGTTGGAACGCACGTTGTCATCGACACCGACGGCACGCGCTACATCATGGCCGAGCCGACGGCTGTGACATTCCACGCTGGCAAATCTATCCTGAACGGGCGTGAAGGATGCAACGACTTCACCATCGGCATCGAGCTACAAGGCAACACCCTGGAGCAGCCGCTCACCATCGACCAGATTGACAGCGCGATAGAATACATACTACCACTGATGAACAAGTACAACATCCCTGTCGCCAACATTGTCACCCACGAGATGATACGCCAAGCCTACAAGAGGAAATATCCGCAGAAGCGTTGCTACGACAAGGTCGATATTACACAAAAGGAGTACAAGCGTTTCATGGCACGCCTCAATGCGCGTCTGGCAGCAGAGTAAAATCAGAACCAAGAGCATAAGATCACCCAAACGTATAATGAAAAAGTTTTTCTTCATGCTGATACTTTCGGCGACAGCGATCGTATCGAAGGCCGACGTCGTTCAGGAACTTCTTGCGCGTGTGCTTCCCGAGAAAAACGATGCGCAGAAATTCGAATGGACATACACCAACGCTTCCAAGGACGCCTTCGCCATCAGTTGCGACGGAACGAAGGTACACGTAGAAGGTTCCAACACCCTGAGTATCACGACAGGAATCAACTGGTATCTGCAGCACTATGCAGGCGTTGACATCTCGTGGAACAGTCCTACGGGGCGACTCCCCGAAGTGCTCCCCACATGCAATCGCGAGGAACACACCTCCAGTGTCAGCTGGCGCTACTATCTGAATTTCTGCACCCACAGCTACTCGATGTCCTTCTGGGGCTGGGAACGCTGGCAGCAGGAACTCGACTGGATGGCGTTGCACGGCATCAACATGCCACTCGCAATCACGGGTATGGAGTGTGTGTGGCGCGATGTACTCCAGACCGGCTACGGCTACGAAGGGCTTGATGGTGTAAACGAGTTCGTTGCTGGTTCTGCATACTACGGGTGGTTTTTTATGAACAACATGACGGCTTGGGGCGGCCCGCAGCCCGAGTCGTGGTATGAACAGCGCACAGTCCTTGCACGCAAGATATTCCAACGGATGTCGGAGTTTGGCATGTCGCCACTTGTACCAGGATATGTGGGAATGATACCCAAGAACTTCCTCTCGCGAGCCGCCAAAGACAAAGTGTCTGCATGGAAATCGTCGGACATCGTGGACGGTGGCGTATGGTGCTCATTCACGCGCCCAGCCTTCGTCAACAACACGGCACGCCTCGAGGAGTTCGCAGCACAATACTATGCCGCTTTCGAGCGCCTCTTTGGCGACGTATGCACAACCCACTACTATGCTATTGACCCCTTCCACGAGGGCGGTGTGCCCAGTGGCGTGACAAATGCGCAGGCTTCGGTGCGCTCGATGTGGACGGCGCTACAAGCCTACGACAACGATGCTGTATGGGTTTGCCAGCACTGGCAGGACAACCCAACTACGATACTCACCCACACCGTTCCTCGCGGACGCCTCATCATTCTCGACCTTCACGGCGACAATCAGGGCGACACGTCGTGCAGCGGACAGCACACCACCTCGACGGGAGCCAATCACGACTGGATATGGGGGCAAGTCTCCAACTTTGGCGGCAACGTAGGCCTCTTTGGACGCATGGATAGGCTCATCAGTTGCTTCTACAAAGCTCGCGACAACGCAGCGACGAATAAGCTTGTAGGCATAGGTGCTCTCCCCGAAGGCATCGAGAACAACAGCATGCTCTACGACTTGCTCTACGCACTTCCCTGGACGACAGAGGACTACACACGCGAGTCGTGGCTCAAGGCATACGCCTTCATGCGCTACGGCATACACTCTCCTGAACTGGAGACTGTCTGGCGAAAGTTGGGCGAGGGTGTCTATAACTGCCCCAACAATCCGCAGCAGGGTACCACAGAGAGTGTATTCCTCATGCGCCCCGCACTGAAACCCGCAACTGTCAGCAGCTGGGCGAACTCCACATGGTACTGGGACTTTGCCGAGCTCCGCACTGCGCTCTACACTATGCTTAACGTGAGCGACGAGATGAAGGATAACGACAACTATCGCTACGACCTCGTGGACATCATGCGTCAGGCTCTCGCCGACCTCGGAAAGCTTATGCTCGACAGCATCAACTCTGCCAGCGGTGCCGAGCGTGCATCCATCGCCAACCGCTTCCTCGACCTCATCCTCGATCAAGACCGCTTGCTCGGCACGCGCACGGAGTTTCGTCTCGGACGCTGGACGGAGATGGCACGCGCACTGGGAACCACGAACGCAGAGCGGTCGTTATATGAGAAGAATGCTCGCATGCTGCTCACCACATGGGGCGACCGCGCACAATGCGAAAGCGGCGGACTCCACGACTACGCCAATCGCGAATGGCAGGGACTGTTGTCCAGCTACTACTACCCACGTTGGAAAGCCTTCTTCCGCAACAACTACACAGCGCAGAGCTGGTTCCAAAACTACGAATGGCCATTCGCCTGCGGCACTACGGGACAAAACACAAACTTCCTTCCCGAGGAAGCCCCCTATGCCTACGGTTCCTTCAGCGCTGAAGCACAGGGCGACGAGATAGACGTCGTCAAAGAACTCTATGCGAAGTATTTTGCGGATTTTAGTCCCGAGGTCTGGGTTCAGTGTGTACCAGACTTCGGTACCATCTACACACTGACGAATGCCGAGAAGTGGTACGGCGATGCCGACACCGAGGGGTTATGCCTGACAGTTCCCAATAGCGACTATAATGCCTACCGCCTAAAGCGTGCTGCACTGCCCGCCGATATTAATGCCGACAAAACCTACCAATGGCGTTTCGTACCTGGGAAGGACACGGAAGGTGCTGTACGCCTGCAGAGCGTATCCCTCGACGATGCCGACCGTGCAGCATTCGTGACAGCACGCGCGTCGTCCACCTCATATCCCGCCTTCACATTCTCGTCGCAGGGCACCGACTTCTGGCTATACCAAAGTGGCGACCGCTACTACCTGCAGCAAGTCGGCAAGGACGTTTTCATGTCGCCAGACTGCGCATGGGCAGAAGCCTGCGTGCTGATGGGAAAGACACGCACCGCGGCCTCCCTCCTCCACCTCCGTCCCCTGATGACGGGCATCAAGGAGATTGGACTATTTGACAATTTACAATCTGACAATTTTAATGGTCAATCCTCAATGGTCAATGGTCAATGGTCAATGATTTACGACCTTTTGGGACGACGCTCAACGGGAGCAGAAAGTATCGTCATCGAACAGGGGCGCAAAATCCTGCATCGCTAAGCGGGGTTCCCTTTAAAACTATAAAAACGTCAATGAACCTTGCAGTACACGTCCTTTACGTTAAACATTAAACAATAAACAATAACCGAATCGCGGCGGTTAACGGTCAATGGTTAATGGTCAATGGTCAATGGTCAATGGTTAATGGTCAATGGTTAACGGAATAAGTGGCTGGGGCACGAAAAGCAAGGCGAGCAAACAAGAAACAATAAACCAACACTATTCTATATGGACTCCACCTACGTATTTCTTCTAATGAAAGTGTTCGGCTCGCTGGCACTCCTAATGTTCGGTATGAAGTCGATGAGCGACGCCCTTCAGAAAATGGCAGGGCCTCAGATGCGCCACGTCCTCGGCGCAATGACCACGAACCGCTTCACCGGCGTGCTGACAGGCGTGTTCATCACCGCCGCCGTACAGTCCAGCACCGCAACGACGCTGATGACGATATCCTTCGTCTCGGCAGGACTCCTGACGCTCGTACAAGCCATCAGCGTTATCATGGGTGCCAACATCGGAACCACCGTGACGGCATGGATAATGTCGCTGGGTTTCTCCTTCAACATCACCGACTTCGTATATCCCGCATTCTTCATCGGCATCATACTGATATACATGAAGCGGCGACGCATCATCGGCGACTTCCTCTTTGGTGTGGCATTCCTATTCCTCGGACTCGGCACACTGAAGGAGACTGGCTTCAGCATCGTACAAGATCCACAGGCCAGCCAAGCCATCAGCGCATTCTTCGCAAACTTCAACGAGCCCAACTTCATCAACTCCGCCCTGTTCCTGCTCATAGGAACCGTGCTCACGCTATGCGTGCAGTCGTCGGCAGCCATCATGGCCATCACGATGATACTCTGCTCTACCGGCGTGCTCAGCATCGACCAAGGCGTCATGCTCGTGCTCGGCGAGAACGTCGGCACTACCATCACGGCCAACATCGTCGCAATGGGTGCCAACACAGCAGCACGGCGCGCAGCACTCGCGCACCTCACTATCAACGTGTTCGGCGTCATTTGGGTGCTCATACTCCTGCACCCCGTCGTGAACGGACTGTGCGAATTCGTAGGCTTCGACCGCAACATGTCCCCCACAGATCCCCGCTATACGGAGAACCTCGCACTCATCTCCGTCGTGCTCGCATCGTTCCACTCGTTCTTCAACCTAACGAACGTAGCCTTCCTCATCTGGTTCATCAAGTACCTCGAGCGCTTCGTATCGTGGGTTATCAAACCCAAGACCACGCAGGAGGAGGAAGACTCGCGCCTGCACTTTATCACCAGTGGCATCATGAAGACCCCCGAGCTCTCCGTCCTTGAGGCGCAGAAGGAGATACGCTCCTTCTCCGACCGCATGCTACGTATGTACGGCATCATGCGCGACCTCCTTGACGAGACCGACAGCGACAAGGCGGCGAAGATTTTCGAGCGTCTCGAGAAGTACGAGCAGATAAGCGACAACATGGAGTACGAAATTGGTAAATACCTCGGACTCGTCAGCGACGCCCACCTCAGCGACGACACCAAGGGGAAGATACGTGCTATGCTGCGCGAAATCAGCGAACTCGAAAGCATTGGCGACAGCTGCTACAACCTCGGGCGCACCATCACGCGATACAAGAGCGGCAAGGAGACCTTCACCGAGCAGCAGACGACGAGCCTGCGCGAACTCATGGACCTCGTGGAGGAAGCACTCAACCGCATGAAGGCACTCCTCGACGGACGCAAGGACGAAATCGACACATCCTCAAGCTTCGCCCTCGAACGCGCCATCAACGACATGCGCAACAACCTCAAGTCGCAGAACATCACAAACATCAACGACCACACCTACAGCTACGCCCTCGCCACAATGTACATCGACATGATAAACGAGTGCGAGAAACTCGCAGACTACGTCATCAACGTCGTTGAGGCACGCATCGGCAAGACGCAAGCGTATAGTTACTAATGCGTAGCCACCACAAAAACCGTAAGTCCGCCCCATGCTCTACGAAGAGCTTGCCAAGCAGATAACGCTAACATTCAACCACACGCTGACGCCAGGACAGGCCGACGCTGTCGTTAGCATATCTCAGTTTCTCGCAACGCCGCGCTCCATGCAGGCATTCATTCTACGTGGATATGCCGGAACTGGCAAGACGAGCCTCATCGGAGCCATCGTGCGCACGATGCAGCAGCTGGAGCGCGAAGTAATGCTGCTCGCCCCCACAGGGCGGGCGGCAAAGGTATTCAGCAGCCACGCTGGCGCACCCGCCTACACAATACACAAGGCCATCTACCGCCAGCAGACATTCCGCGGAGAAGACACGCGCTTCTCGCTCGGATACAACAAAATCCCACATACGCTATTCATCATCGACGAGGCCTCCATGCTCTCCAACCAAGGCGGGGCGGGAAGCATCTTCGGCACAGGCCTACTCCTCGACGACCTTATCCACTACGCCTACGAGGCTGAGGGGTGCCGCATACTCTTCGTTGGCGACGTTGCCCAACTACCGCCTGTTGGCGAGGCTCTCAGCCCGGCCCTCAATGCCGACGTCCTGAGGGGGTATGGCCTCAGCGTCGCCGAAGCCGACCTTACCGAGGTCGTGCGACAGGCAGAGGGTAGCGATGTCCTCGCTGCAGCCACGCACTTGCGATGCCTGCTGAGCGAGGATCCCACGCGCATGCCGCACGTAGAGACCTCCGACAACGGCGAAGTACGCTTCGTTAGCGGAGCCGATATTGTGGACGCCCTCTCAGAAGCATATTCCGACTGCGGAACACGCGACACCATCGTCGTTACACGCAGCAACAAGCAGGCGAACGTCTATAACATGGGCATCCGCAGCCGCATCTTCGACCGCGACGACGTCCTTCTGCGCGGCGACATGGTGATGGCTGTCAAAAACAATTATTTCTGGACGGAGAAGATGGCAAAAACACTCGGCAAGGACGAAACCCTCCCCCTCGACTTCATCGCCAACGGCGACACGGCGGAAGTTGTGCGCGTTCGCAACTTCCACGAGATGCACGGCTTCCACTTTGCCGACGCCACACTCAGTTTCCCCGACTACGACGACTTCGAACTCGACTGTCGCGTACTGCTCGACACTCTCACTTCCGAATCGCCATCGCTCACAACAGAGGAAAGCCACAGGCTCTACGAAAGCGTACTTGCAGACTACATGCACATATCCTCGCGCAACGAACGCATGAAAGCCCTGCGCGAAGACGTTTACTACAACGCCCTGCAAATAAAGTTCGCATATGCCGTAACCTGCCACAAGGCGCAGGGCGGTCAGTGGGCACGCGTATTTGTAGATCAAGGCTACATGCCGCCCGACGCCACGGGAGCAGAATACCTCCGCTGGCTCTACACAGCTTTCACACGTACCACCGAGCGCCTGATGCTCGTAAACTGGACAAACCCCTGAACAATAAGCGAAGGTAAGTGAATCATGCAGAGGGGAGCCGGCCCACACGAGAATTGTGCACGCTTCAAGTCGCATCGAGATGCCTTCAACTCAAATCGCGAGTGCTTAAAAAATCATCGTGCTCGCAGAAAAATCCATCGAAACGCCTTCTCGTTTCATCGAAATGCGAGAATAAAGTTTTGAAATCCCTTGCGAAGACTCCAACCTAAAATGTAGAAAATTGGAATGAATTGGAACGGGAAAAAGTGGCGACTTTCAAAATAAAGCCGTAACTTTGCATACGGAAAGACATACATAGATGAATTTTAACCTTAAAACGTATTACATCATGAAACAAATCTACCTCTTCATTCTGGCAGCATTCCTTGCCTGCCAAAGCACAAACGCACAAGCGCAGGATGGCAACACGGATTACTATGAGGAGCCCAAATTCCTAAACCTGACACAGGAGGAACAAGCCTGTGCAAATGCGTGCAACGACTTTACGTTCCGCCTCTTCCGCGCATCGAAAGAGGAAGAGAACATCGTACTGTCTCCACTCAGCGTCACCTACGCCCTCAGTATGCTTAACAATGGTGCATCAGGTGAGACGCGCGAGGAGATAAAGCGCGCCCTCGGCTTCGGCGACAAGGAAGTTGCAGACATCAACGCCTTTTGCCTAAAAATGATGACCGACTGTGCAACACTGGACAACAGGGTGAAGTTGCTCATCTCCAACACTGTATTCATGAACAAAGGCTACATGCTTAAACCTTCATTCGTAGAGACCGTGAAGCATTTCTACGACGCTACACCTGAAACGCGCGACTTCCACGACGGCCTCACTATGGATGCCATCAACCAATGGGCAAGCGACCACACGGAGGGCATGATACCAAAGGTGCTTGACAAGAATTCCTTCGATCCCGACGCCATCAGCTACCTGATGAATGCCATCTACTTCTGTGGCACATGGCAGGATCCTTTCGACAAGAGTTGGACGGTGACAGAACCATTTGGCAAGAATGGCGAGCTCATACCCCTGATGCACAAGTACTTCAGCTTTACGACATACAAGGAGACGGACGATTTCCAGATGCTCAGCCTCCCTTATGGTATGGGAACATACAGCCTTCTCGTTTTTCTGCCTAAAGAAGGGAGAACCATCGACAATGTGCTGGATGCACTGGCAGCAAACTGGCCAAAGGCAGCATCTTATACAGAATACAACATCAATTATGTTGTCGATGTAAAACTGCCAGCCTTCGAGACCTCCACAAGACTCCGCCTAAACGATATCATGACGTCGCTGGGGGTTGAACGCGCATTCAATCCAATGTTAGCAGAGTTCCCCGACTTCTGCAATACGCCCACCTATATTAGCGCAATGTTGCAGGATGCTAAAATAGAGGTTAACGAAGAAGGCACAAAGGCTGCGGCCGTGACGACGATTACCGGTTGCACAGGCGTCCAAAAGGAACGGCATGCACAATTCTACGCGAACCGTCCGTTCCTGTACGCCATCGTTGAGAATAATACAAACACCATATTCTTCATCGGCCAGTATATGGGAAATACACCCGCTGACGTGACAAATCCGAAATTAGCAACCTCCGCCCCCACCACAACCTACGACCTTCAGGGCCGCAGGCTCACGACAGAGCCACAAAGCGGAGTGTTTATCCGTGACGGCAAAAAGATAATGAAGTAACGGATAGTTCCCTCTTTGGCCCTTGTTGCCAGAGAGGGAACATTTATCATCACCCTTTTTTCTCTCAAGCATAGGTAGGAGTGGTCACTTGTCACTCCATCATTTATTTGGCTTTTTTGTTGTCTATAAGGAATAAAATCGCCAACTTTGCGGCGCATGTCGGCACATACGTTCTACATAATATCAATTTTGGCATACATCGTTGTGGTGATTAGTACGGCAACGGTGGTGGTGCTGGAGAACCGCCAGCCTGCGAAGACCATTGCGTGGCTCATCGTGCTGGCGGGCGTGCCCATCGTTGGGCTTGTGTTCTTCTACTTCTTCGGGCAGGACGAGCGGCGGCGCCATACGCTGAGCCGCGGACAGTATGCCGACATTGTGCGCCGCATGCGCAGCGTGGCGCGGACATCGGAGACGGGAACGCTGCCTGAGCATTATGCTCCGCTGACGCGCATGCTGGAGGCTAACGACGGCTCTCCTGCCACTGGCGGCAACGCCCTGAGGGTGTTCACGTCGGGCGCGGAATTCGTCGGCGACCTCGTGGAGCGCATCGGCGCGGCTCAGCATCACGTGCACGTTGAGATGTTCATCATCGAGGACGACGCAGTGGGGCGCAGCGTGCGCGACGCCTTGATGCAGTGTGCGCAGCGCGGCGTGGAGGTGAGGTTCCTGTACGACGACGTGGGGTGCTGGAACGTGAGGAACAGCTTCTTTGCGGAGATGGAGGCCGCAGGCGTCGTAGTGGGAAACTTCATGCCCGTGCGCTTCCCTAAGCTCACGCGCCGAATGAACTACCGCGACCACCGCAAGATTTGCATCATCGATGGGCAGGTGGGCTACATCGGGGGCATGAACCTCGCTGAGCGCTATGTGCAGGAGGCTCCGCACCCGTGGCAGGACGCGCAACTGAGGGTGGAGGGACCCGCCGTGGCAGCACTCCAGCGCACGTTTCTCAGCGACTGGCTCTTCGCCACAGGGCGCGTACGATCGGAGCAGACCTACTTCCCTACCCCAAGGACTACTGCAGGGGGCAAGATGGTGCAGATTGTCACCTCGTCGCCGATATCGCCGTTCCCAGAAATCATGTTCACAGTGACGTGGCTCGCGCAGAACGCACGCAGATACCTATACATGCAAACACCGTACTTCATGCCCACGGACGCCGTCCTGCAAGCCCTGCAGACGGCAGCAATGGCGGGTGTGGACGTGAGGCTCATGCTACCAGTGAAACCCGACGTGTTCTGGCTGCGGTGGGCTAACGATGGCTACTTTGACGACGTGCTGACGGCGGGGATTCGCGTGTTCCTGTACGCTGAGGGTTTCCTGCATGCCAAGACGCTCGTCACCGACGACGAGTGCCTGACGATAGGCTCTGCGAACATGGACTTCCGCTCCTATGAGAACAACTTCGAAGCCAATGCCATCGTCTATGACCGTGACATGGCGGTAACGATGCGCGAGAAGTTCCTCCAACTGCAGGGCTCCTGCGAGGAGGTGCACCTCGACGAATGGAAGAAGCGTCCGCTGTGGCGCAAATATCTCGAATCGCATACGCGAATACTCTCGCCGCTATTGTAAAGCACTAAGGAAAGCATGGACACTGGGATTTTTACGAACTTCAAGAGACTTGGCAGCATACTCGCAGGAGTGTGCCTTGCCGCCATCGTGCCCATAGTATGCGCAGCGCAGGGCGTGAGTCCCGAGTTGGCAAGCGCGCGGGCGCAGGAGTTCCTCGGTGCAACAGGCAGACTGCGTGCGGCAGAAGTGCCGCTGATGGTGGAACGTAACGCTGCGGCATACATGTTCTGCGGCAATAGCGGCGACTATGTGGTCGTCGCGGCTGACGAGAGGCTCCCACAGGTGCTGGGGTATGGTACTATGGCGCGGGGCGAACGCCCGCAAGCGATGACGGACTTGCTGCGCTACTACGAACGGCGGCTGAAGACGCTGCCACCGCTATGGCGCGTGCAACGAAGGGCGGAGAAGATCCCGCCCACGGGACCGCTGCTGACGACGACGCGCCACCAGGAAGCGCCATACAACGCACTATGCCCATACTACTGGACTACAGACTCTACGCACTCTGAGAAACGATGCGTAGTGGGGTGCGTGGCAACGGCGCTGGAGCAGATACTCACGTACTACCGCAGGGATTACGTACTGCAAGACACCTTGCACGGCTGGAAGACAGATCACTATACCATCGACGACGTGATGCCAGGCGAGCACATCGATGCGCGCATCATCCTCGACAACTACGACAATGCCCCTGACGCCTCGCAGATGGAACTGGACGCCGTGGCGCGCCTAAGCCTATGGATGGGAATGGCGGCGCACATGAGCTGGGGGACAGGCAGCAGCGGGGCAACGACACACCAATGTGTGGAACCGCTGATGCGCGCACTGGGCTTGGGGTACGTACACTATGCCGACAGCTATAAATACTCGCCCGAGGACTGGCACAGGATGTTGCGCGCAGAACTGCAGGCAGGACGCCCAGCATACTACGCAGCAAACACGATGCGCCTGAATGGGCACGCCTTCGTCATCGACGGCAACGACGAGGACGGACTGTACCACGTCAACTGGGGATATGGTGGCCACTATGACGGCTATTTCGACCTCGCAACGCTATACTCGGCGGAACCCGCATATGACCGTACGGAATACGGCTACGAAAACGGATTCATCTCTAACCACGAGGCCATATTCCTGCATCCTGACAACATTGCGCCCGCCCTGCCCGATACGCTGACACGCACTGGCGAGGAACTGGAGGTCGTAGGCTGGGAGATTACGGAACAACCCACGACGGTGGCATACACGCCGATGACGTTGACCGTTAGGAATACGTCGGAACTTAGGCTGACAACGCCGATAGAACTCTTCACAAACCTGCCGACTGACACGGCGTACTTTTACCAAGGCGACTACGTGGCGCTGACCACAGCGACCCTTGACCCCGGCGAAGAACGCGAACTCGTCGTGCACCTACGATTCGACGAGATGGGAGAACGCATACTGCGACTATCTACCGATGACGTCCACTACCAGACTCTCGGGGACGTGAGCGTCGGGGCGTACCAAATGCCCAACATGAGTTTCGACAATCTCGCCCTCAGCTTCCCCGACGATCAGCCGACGGCATCCTTCGCCCTCGACATCAGCAATGCCGAAGGTGCGGGGCGCGTGGGGCGCATCGTCACCTACGAACTGGGATACCCCAGCGACGGAGGGGTATACGGCATCGCAGCACATGCACATTATATATATATGCACGCAGGCGAGAGCATCCACGACTCCATCAGCTTCCGCGGGCTGCAGTCTGGAAAGGACTACGAGCTACGAGTGCGCTGCCCGTGGGAAGTGGTGCGGACATTGCAGTTCCAAATGCCTGTCCCCGAAGACATCAGCGAGTCGGTAGTCCGCCATGACGACGAACCCATCTACGACCTGCAAGGACGACGCGTCAACATGCCCCGAGGACGAGGCATCGTCATACAAGCAGGGAAGAAAATAATGCTATGAACCAGAATACACTCTCCGCCAACGTACAAGCGGCACAAATCTCCGAATACGACTACCCGCTCCCCGATGAGCGCATCGCCAAATACCCGCTCGCCGAACGCGACGCCTCAAAACTATTGCTCTACCGCAAGGGCGAAATCAGCGAGACCATCTTCCGCAACCTTCCTGAATATCTGCCGAAGGGCGCGCTGATGGTGTTCAATAATACACGTGTCATCTTTGCACGCCTGCATTTCCAGAAAGCTACGGGCGCCACGATAGAGGTTTTCTGCCTCGAGCCGCACACCCCCGCAGACTACCAGCTATCGTTCAGCTCGCGGGAAAGCGTGTCGTGGACATGTCTAATAGGGAACCAGAAACGATGGAAGGAGGGAGTGCTGACACAAGTGCTACACATCGGTGATAAGGACGTCACGCTATGTGCCGAACGACACGAGCCAAAAGGTACGGGATTCGAAGTTCGTTTCAACTGGAACGCTCCGGAACTTACCTTTGCAGAAATTCTCGACGCAGCTGGACAACTCCCCATACCGCCATACCTCAATCGCGCAACAGAAAAGAGCGACTTAACGACATACCAGACGGTGTATTCTCGAATAAAGGGCAGCGTGGCTGCTCCCACGGCTGGTCTTCACTTCACGCCGCGCGTACTTGAAGCACTTCGAGAGCATGGCATCGAGCAAGAAGAAGTTACACTGCATGTGGGCGCTGGCACCTTCCGCCCCGTAAAGAGCGACACAATCGGCGGACACGAGATGCATAGCGAACAGTTCGAGGTGCGCCGTGAGACTCTGGAAGCACTGCTGCGTCACGACGGGCACTGCATTGCCGTAGGAACCACAAGTGTGCGGACACTCGAAAGCCTATACTTCCTCGGTGTGAAAGTCGCAGAGAATCCCAACCTTGAAACAGAGAAATTGCATGTAGAGCAATGGGAACCCTACAATCGCGACTATACACTCCCGACATGCGACGTCCTGCGGGCCCTAATCACTTACATGGATCGCCATGAGCTGAACGCCATCCATGCCCCAACACAGATTATTATTGCTCCTGGCTATACATTCCGCATTGTAAAGGCTATGCTCACAAATTTCCATCAGCCGCAGTCCACGCTCCTGCTACTCGTCTCGGCTTTCGTAGGAGACGAAAAATGGCGTAGCATATATCGCTACGCCCTAAATCACGATTTCCGTTTCCTCAGCTACGGCGACTCGTCGCTACTTATGCCGTAACGGAATCTTCGGAGATTCTAAAATTCCCCATATTACTTAATTAGCTCTATGACCTTTTCCACGGCGGCATGGAGTCCATCGAGGTTCTTGCCACCAGCTGTTGCGAAGTGAGGAGCGCCACCACCGCCGCCCTGAATTTCGCGTGCTGCCTCGCGCACAAGCTGACCAGCATTGAGTCCACGTGTCTGCACGAGATCTTTGCTAATCATCACAGTGAGAAGCGGTTTGCCCTCAAACTGACTACCAATTACGCACAGCATCTTCTCAGGAAGCTGTCCCGAAATCTGGAACGCCATGTCCTTGACAGCATCAGGGGAGATTGGAGTGGGAACAACGCCACTTACGAGGCGCACACCATCGGTGAGTTCCTCTGATTGCTTTATAAGTTGCTCCTTCATCTGCTGCACCTTCTGCTTCATGAAGCCCTCAACTTCCTTCTTCAGACCGTCGTTTTCCTCTATCATCTTTTGAATAGCGGCGCGGAGGTCCTTAGCGTTGTTGAAGAACTCGCGTAGCGTTGCGAGCATGTCCTGCATGCGATAGACGCTCTCCTCGGCAGCCTCGCCCGTAATAGCCTCAATACGACGCACTCCAGCAGCAACGCTGCTCTCGGAAAGAATACGAATCATCCCGATACGACCCGTGCTCTGCGCGTGACAGCCTCCGCAGAACTCAATACTGCGTCCAAACTGTACGACACGCACAAGGTCGCCATATTTTTCACCGAAAAGTGCCATCGCGCCCAGCTTCTTCGCTTCTTCGAGGGGTACGTTGCGATGATCCTGAAGAGGAATGTCCTCGCGGATACGGTTGTTGACAAGACGTTCAACCTGGCGCAATTCTTCGGGCGTAACCTTTTGGAAATGCGAGAAGTCGAAGCGAAGATAATCGGGAGTTACAAGTGAACCTTTCTGCTCAACATGCGTACCAAGAACCTCGCGGAGCGCTTGGTCGAGGAGGTGAGTGGCAGTGTGATTTGCCTCGCAGGAGCGGCGCGCCTTCAAGTCAATGCTTGCATGCCACGTTCCGCCGAGTTCTGCAGGAAGTTCGTTGGCAATATGCACAGCCTGACCATTCTCGCTCTTCGTTTCAATGATTTCGATTACTATATCACCTTGAACAAGCTTTCCCTTGTCGCCTACCTGTCCGCCCATTTCAGCATAGAATGGTGTGCGATCAAGGACAAGCTCGAAGTATGTTTTGTTCTTCTGCTGCATACGGCGATAGCGGAGGATGCGGCAGTCTGTCTCGGTCTCATCCCATGCAACAGAAACACTTTCGCCCTCTGCAAGCTCCTGCCAGTCACCAGTCTCTACTTGTGCAGCATTGCGGGCGCGCTCCTTCTGCTTCTGCATCTCTACTTGGAAGCCAGACTCATCGACACTGATTCCTGCCTCAGAGCAGATGAGCTGCGTGAGGTCGAGGGGAAATCCGTATGTGTCAAAAAGCGTGAAGGCCTTCTCGCCAGCCAGCACGCCGCCCTTAGGCATGGACTCTATCTCTTTCTGCAAGAGACTGATACCTGTAGCAAGCGTACGGAGGAAGGAGTCCTCTTCTTCCTTAATTACGCGCGTGATAAGTTCCTGCTGAGCTGGTAGTTCCGGATATGCAGCACCCATCTCCTTGATAAGCGTTGGGAGAAGACGATACATGAACGATTTCTTTTGATCGAGGAAGGTATAAGCATAGCGCACGGCGCGACGCAGTATGCGGCGGATAACATAGCCAGCTTTTGCATTGGAGGGAAGTTGTCCGTCAGCAATGCTGAAAGCGATGGCGCGAAGGTGGTCGGCAAC
>ONWB01000101.1 GCA_900321445.1 uncultured Prevotellaceae bacterium
TTGACTCTCGCGTCTTAAACCTGTTTTATGTTGACTATATAGATAAAACCCGCCAGAATCTTGCACTTCTTGCACCCAGTACTCATTATCAAGCAGTTAGCCCCCATAATCTTGCACCCCATCCTGCACCCATCTTGCACCCAAGTTGCACCCAAACCCCAGCGTGGGTGCAGGATAGGTGCAAGATGGGTGCAACTTAGGTGCAAGATAATTTGACGTAACTATCTGAGTTTCAGTAGCGGGTGCAAGAAGTGCAAGATTCGGGCATGCTTTATCGTAGTAGTGATTGCATCTTAAAGCAGAAGGCTTGAAAAAACATAATTCTCGCATCTCGACGGAAAATACTCGGACTTCGATGAAAAATTCTCGCATCTCGATGGAAAATACTCGCATCTTGATGGAAGATTCTCGGACTTTGTCACACGAATAGGGCTTGTTTTTATGTCACACAGATAGCACGGATTTCACAGATATTTTTTCGAACACGAATCACACGAATTCAACGAATAAATTAAGTTTTCGTCTTTTTTCGATTTTTAGAGATTTTCGGAATTTAGCTTTCACACAGATAGCACAGATGACACAGATATTTTTTGCGAACACGAATTGCACGAATCGCACGAAAAAGGCGAGGTTGCGAGTCTTTTCAAAGTTTCTCTGAGAAAGTTTTTTCGAGATACGCAGAACAGTGGGGATAGAAGCAGTGCACCCAGGCTGGTGGCCTGAGTGCTCTGAAATGGATGATTAGCAAGGTAAACTCACGCTTAATGTTATCTCGCCTGCTTGTCGCCTACCAGCCTACGTGCAAACTTTGTCTGCACGGGCTGACAATGGCTGCATGGCTCAATGACCGAAGGGTCAATGCTCAATGTTATCTCGCCTGCTTGTCGCCTACCAGCCTACGTGCAAACTTTGTCTGCACGGGCTGACAATGGCTGCATGGCTCAATGACCGCTGGTTCAATGGTCAATGGTCAATGGTCAATGATTAACGTACCACGACCTTCTTGCCGTTGATGATGTATATGCCCTTGCCGAGGTGCTGTGTGTCGGGGATGCGCTGTCCGAGGATGTTGTAGGTGCCTTCGCGGATGGCGCGGGGCGTTTCGGGCAGGGTTACGATGCCCGTTGTGTAGAACATGAACTCGGCAATTTCGCTATCCATGTAGCCTGGTGCTACGGCGTAGGCCTTCAGCGTCATGCTACCGTCCTCGAGGGTTATGGGCTCGGTGTAGAGCTTCGCCGTGGTGCTGTTGCAGGGGCATGTGCCGTCGAGGGTGTAGTAGATGGCAGCTTCGGGGAGTTCGCAGATGAGCGAAATCCGAATGCCCTCCTCGTATGCCTGTCCCGGCTGGTAGTCGGTAGTGGGCGTGGGGCATGTGAAGTCCGTTTCGTCCTTCACGTCGAGGACGGTGACGGATTGCACGTTGCTGTTGTCCTGCATGGAGAGTACGACGGCTGTCGTGCCGTGAGCCTCGCCTGTAATGTTCAGCGTAGCCTGTCCTGCGTCGTCGAGGGTGAGCTCTGTGGCGTCGGCGGAGGCAATCATGTCGCTAAGCACCTTCACGCTGACCTTCTTACCAGCTGCTACGGCTGCGGGCAGGGCTTGTATGGTAAGGGGGAAGGTCTGGTCGTAGATGACGTGCAGTGCACTGTCGCTAACGAGGCTCTCGACGCATGCCACAATGTCGAAGTCCTGGGTGAAGTCCTGCTCCATGTGCACTCCGGCATAGCTTGTGACGTTGCGGCTGACGGTGAGCGTCAGCGTCTGGCCTGCTGGCAGCTGCGTTGTGGGCACGAAGCGTACGCCGTCGGTGAGGTGTGCCGACGTGGAGTCGGGATTCAGCACCTCGATTGTGCCAGCAACGCTCTTGCCGCCCTGCGAGATGAAGATTGTGGACGTGTTGAGGCTGTCAGACTGCATGAACTTGTCGAAGTTGATGAACACGGCCTTGGGGGTAGCTGCCACACTGCTTACCAGCGGCTCGCTGTACTGCATCATTGCCTGATTCACGTCGAGCTGGGGCGGTGGTACGGGCAGCCACTCGGAGTATTCCGTCTGGTAGCCAGCCTTTTCGTACTTCACTTGCCACATTCCTGCGGGCACCATCCACCCATATTCGCCGTTCTCGTCGGTAACCTGCGGATTTATCTGGTCGTAGTTCTCGGCATCCCATACATAGACGTTTTCTACGTCGTCGCCGAAGATGTCCTTCTCCGCTTTCTTGTAGAATACGGTGGTCGTGACACCTTCGAGGCGGTTGCTCTGCAGTCCTTCATATACGTAGCCCGAGGGGTCGAGGGTGGGATTGGTTCTGGGGCGAGGCTTATTCTTGTCTTTCGGCCAGTCGGGACACGTTCCCTTCTGCTTACACGTCGGACAGTCGCCAGTTTCCTCGCATCGTTTCTTCTGGTCGCAGAGTTTCGTAATCTGGCTATATCGGCTTTCGAGGAAGTTGTATTCCCACTCAAATTCCTGCATGAGAACCTCCGAGCCATACAGGGATGCGAGGGTTGCCGCCACTGTCGTTCCGAATACGGCCAGGGCAGGGGGAGCTGCAGCACCTGTCGTGGCGGCTGCCAACGACAGCTTCGACATTACCAATGATGTCGCACCAGCAGTCAGTATTCCTCCCACCTTCAACTCCGTATCGCGAGCCAAGCCCCTGGCGCGTTCTCGCAGCCCCTCGTCGTTACACTCGGGATGGTCGGAGAAGTAGTTGTTCATGTAGGAGTATAGCGTCTCAGCCTTGTATATTTTAGGCGCAAAGGTGAGGGCGTCCTTGCAGAAGTTTATCAATCCCAGATAGAAGCTCGCCTTTGCAATGTAGTTGAGCCCCTTCAGGGTAAGCTTGACACCCTTTAGGCTTGTTTCTGCCACGTCGAGCCTGCAAGAATAAAATACCTCGCGCAGCGTTGGGAAGAGAGCGCCGGGGTTTGCCGCCTGCTCAGCTTGGATTATGGAATTACAGGTTGCAATGGTTCCTTCCAAGCCTTTCTCCATCGCGCCGAAGGAAGCCGACATGTTGTCCAGCACTGTCATAATAGCACTCACAACGTCCCAGAGCGTAGAGGCGGCTTTTTGGACATAGTCGCCGACGCCCTGTGTCGTAATAATGCTCCTGACAGAGGATGCCGCCTCAGGCGAAATCGTTATCTTCAGGTTTCTCGCAAGGTCAACGACGATTTCAGTGCCGTCGTCCTTGACAAGATAGTACACGCTGGAACCATCGTCGAGGTTGTACGACTGGTAGCCTGCATCTTTCAGCGACTCAGCGGTCAGCCCCTCGGCATTGTCGAAGGAGATACCCTCGGCAACCTGTCCCAACTCGTTTATGTTCTTGGAGAACACCTCCTTCAGCTGCTCGTCGAACTTCTCCAAATCGGGGTATTGCTCCATCAGGGCATTATACTGTGCCGTGGCCTCGTCGTCGTCAATCGTGGAGGCGTCAACGGTGGCATTGCCAACTCCCAAGAGCTCGTTTATTTGCGCCTGGAGCGCACGGAGTTCGGAGATGTCGATTGTTTCGCCGCGGTCATAAGCCGCCCGCTGCTCTGCCACCAATGGCTTTGCCCTTGCCAGCAAGGCATCCAGCTCAGGATCGCCCTGCTGCATGAAGCTGTAGAAGTCGAAGGCTTTGTCCTGTTCGGCTCTTGAGCCCTTGATGTCCTCATAATAGAAGGGCTGCACATTTACAGCGTAGGGCATCGTGCGCGTGTTGAACTTGCTGTAGGCAATCCAGCGGTCCTTGCGGGCATTGTAGTGGGCCATCTCCACGCGCTCCTCGGCATCGGGGCCTTCGGTGTAGATGAACAGTGCGCAGGCATACACCTTCGTCGTGTCGTTGTTCGAGAGGTTCACCTCGAAGGTGAAGTCTGTGTTGTAGCCCTCCTGGTTGCTGTAGCCGTAGGTGCTGGGCGTACACCTATCGTTCACGTAGTCAAAGAGAATCTCAACATTTTCCAGATGCACGGGATGGTGGTTGAAGAAGCTCATCTTCGTCGAAAGCGGTATCACGGCGTCTGGATTGTAGGTAGTCTCACACACGTCGGTCTGAGCCGTGATGCCATTTTTATACTCAATCTTTGCCCAGATGTTGTGCTTGGAACGCTGTGTGGGATTGACGAGCGTCACCTTTGTTTTCCACTCTCCATTAGCCTGCACTGCAGCCTTTCCTATGGGCTGGTCGCCGTCCATTATCGTGACGTATTGATTCTCAGCTTGCAGGAAGGCCCAACTTTTATTTACGGGATTGACGGGAGGCTCGTACACCGCTGTTCCGCTCACGGCGAACGTTGGCGTCAGCACGATTTTGGGTGCGCTGATGCTTGCGTTCTCCACCATCAGCTGTTCGGCCTCGATAATCTCGCGGTGCTGTTCGCCGTTCAGCGTGTAGCTGAGGTACATCTCAGGACGGAAGCTGCCCGGCTGCGTAGGCATCATGGCGAGCTGCATCTTGCCGCCCTGGTCGATGTTAGGCCAGTCGATGGTCATTTTGCGTTCACCTTCGTCCCATCTGTAGGTGGCAGACGTCATGTAGATATCGCTACTTTGGGGATAGAAGTTCCTCTCGCTCCTTTCCATCTCCGCAAGCGTCATGGTCTCATTGTTATAATATACGCCGCCATACACACGTCCGTCATGACAAACGTAGCTGCGATATGTTCTATATGGCGTTGGCAGCCTGTAGCCCTCGGGGATGTATATCTCGAGTTTGCAGTTGGTGGGATACAGGTCTTTGTTCACTTCGTTGCGGTTCCACCACGTGCGCTCCTCGAGGTCCTTGAACTTTACTTTGACGTTAAGGCCAGAATAGCTTCCCACGGTGACGACGCGCTTTCCGAAAGTTCCGCGCCGCTCTGCGAGGTTCGTATTCAGCTGCGTTGTCGTTATGGGTATGGTGGAAAACTCCACCTTGGTACCATAGCCGCTCTGCACGCTGACGATGTCCTCGACATAGTCTGCACCTGCTTCGAACATCTCCACCTGTGCATGGCTGCTGATGGTCTGATACTGCTCACCCTGCGACATGGCGACAATGGTATAGTCGCCCTCGGGCAGGCTTTCAATGCGCGTGCTCAAGCGCCCGTCGAAGCTCTGCCTCTTGACCAACGCTCCCGTCTGAGCGTCGAACACCAAGAGGGCAGGCTTGCGAGAGTCGGACTTGCGGTAAGCGACCTCGACGTACCCGCGCTCCACGATGGGGAGGGTGACGTTGACCATTGAGGATTCTCCGTTATCAATTACGGTCTCCACCTCTACAGGCTCAACAGAACCCGTGGGGCTGCTGGCAGCCACGCGCAACTTCGTGCCCTCGGGCAGCTGCGTGTAGAATGTGAACACAGGATAGTTCGTCAGATAATTGGTGATGATGCTGTCGCGCCCATCGGGCAGCGTCACCGTGAACTCGTACTTCAGACTGCGCCCCTCGGCATACATGGACTCCACCTGCGCCGTCGTGCCCTCGTCCACTGCAGGACGGAAGGTATGGCTCACCTGTACGCGAGTACCGTTGGCAGGCAGGAAGCTCATGCGCACGGCATCCGCAGTCCCCAGGTCGGCGTACATGCTCTTGGAACCATGCACTGGCGACGTCATGGTGACGAGGCTTGGCGCCGCCACCACCTCACCGCTTACGCTACCGTCGCGAGCCGTCTGGAACATGGCCGTAGCTCCAGCATTGCCGCCTGGCAGCAGCTGCTGCACTTGCACGACAGTACCCTCGATGCCACGTCCCGAAAGCGAATCCAGGGCGACGAACGCAACGTTCTTCTTCTGCAATAGTTGCAGGGCGATGCTCCTGTCGTAGGGTTCGCCGACGATGACGTGCAGCGTGTCGGGCTGCTGATATACGCTTGCCAGCGCGTCGCCAAGCGTTGTCACGCATAGCAACCGCTGACCGTCGAACACCTCGTCGAGGCTGGCGCCGCGTGCCATGTATTCGCCCCGTGCATTATACCACATCGTAGTACCTTCCGCTTCGTCAATGGGCTTGCCGTCGGCGGTATAAGCCACGCTTACGGTGTGCGGGCTCTTCAGCTCCGGCAGTGTCAGCTGACTGCTTTCCTCAGCCATGAAGATGTGCGGAACCTGCGCAGCCTCGTTGCCGCGCGCATTCTGCAGCGACAGGCTGTAGTTGGTATTCTGTGGCAGGTAGCGGAACTCGTACTCGTTGCGCCCGTTCATCAGCAGGCGGCGCACCTGTCCCGTGCCCAGGTTCGTAAGCAGCAGGGTCATGTTCTTGTACTTCTCCAGCGTCTCCGCCTTGGGGTCGTCCATCATCCTCACGGTGAGGTTCACGTAGTTCTGGTCGATGGGCAGGATGGTGAACTCGTTCCAGCCAAAGGCTGCCTGATAGAGGGGCACGGACTCGCGCGGCACGCGCACCACCATGTCGGGGCAGTCGTAGAACACGCGCTGCTCCTTGTCGATGTACTGACCCGTATCCCAGTCGTACTCCCTGTATATATAGAGCTCCGGCGGCGTCACGGCGAAGCACGTCAGCGTCTGCAGCTTCACTGGCTTCATGGCATTCTGGCCGAACTCGTTGAAGGTTGAGGGCAGGATGACCTCCTTCAGCGCCTCGCGCTCGCCGCTGATGTACAACTTGTTGATAGTCGTGCGGCTCAGGTCGAGAGTCACCATATTGGGGTAGTTGCTGTACAGGCTGTACTGTCTGCTGTAGCCACCGTCCATACCGCCTACTATGTAGGTGACGACCTTCTCGTTGTCCTCGCTATAGTTAAAGCCTGCGGGGTAGCTGCCCTCGCCGTTGTCGCAGATGAGGGTTCCCGTCTCAGGGTCCCAGTTGCCGGCACCTGGCTGGTATGTGGGTGCTCCCGGGTCGTACTCGTACATGCCCACCAGCTCCACGTCCTCGTCGGGCATGGTGTAGTAGAAGGTGCTGTATGAGCCTGTCTCTATTGGCAGTCCGTTTTGCGTCCACGACTTCTTGACGTAGCCCGTTGGCGGGTTGCAGTATATCTCTATTCGCGTCCCAGGCTCCGCCACGTCCTCAAATACGGCGAGCGTATCAGAAGAGAAGCGGTCCACGGACCTTCCACGCTCGTCCACGTCGCCCTGGTAGTGTATCGTGAACTTAACGGCACCTTCGGGCAGCACCTTGACGCGTATGCGGTGCGGTCCTTCGGCGCTGGCTGTCAGTGCACAAAGCAGCGACACCAGTAATATGCTGAATAATTTCTTCATAGCGCTTATATATGTGATAATGTGTTACTACTTAATGACGACTTTTCTTCCGTTTTGGATATATACGCCTCCCGTCAGCTTGCTGACGGGCCTACCCTGGAGGTCGTATGTGAGTGATGATGACCATTGACCATTGACCATTGACCATTCTTCATTATCGACGCTTGTAGGATTGGCTTCGCCGAAGGCAAGCACGAAACGGGAGGTGCTGCTGCCTGCATTGGCGGTAAACGTGTAGGGCTCGCCATCGGAAATCAGCGTGCGCGTGTTCTCATCGTTGTCGATGAGGTACAGGTCCTCAGATGTGGAGGCTGCGTCGGCACGTTTCTTCAGGGAGAAAGAGAGCGCATATGTGCCGTCCTTGGGAAGGTCGATGCCCAGGGGTATTACGCCGTCGCCCACGGGGCGCTCGTTGATGGCGTATGCCACGCCGCCGCACAGGGTGTAGAGCTGTGCAGCCTTCTCGCCCTCAGAACTCATGTTCATCACGGATGACGAGGCGCGTGGTAGCAGCGGGGGATGTGGTCTCTGTGGGAACTATCGAGAAGTTATATACCGTGCGGGTGCGGTTCTTGGCGGCGCGGCGCATGGTGCGGGTGCCGCTGCCCTCCTCACCCTTCACGAACTTCTTGCTGTGCTGACGGCGGGCAGCAAGGAAGGTGATGTCGTTGACACCCTCTGGAACCTGCACGAAGATGGCGTCCATGGGGTCGATGACGTACTCGTCGTCAAGGGCGCTCACGGCATACCACTGGCGGTCCCAGCTGTCGGAGTTGAAGATGTACATAGGGCCGTCGTAATCGACGCCGCGTATGTCGAGGAAGGCGGGATAGGGGTTGCCTATGTAGTTCCAGTTGCGATTGTGGGGGAACTCGCCGTTGTAGTGGTTCAGGGGCAGCGTGATGTTATCACTGGTGACGAAGTAGCTCGTAGCCCCATCCTCTGCTTTCCAGATATGGTGCAGGCCTGTCCACTTCTTCGTTACCGTGCCGCTGGCGTCCCTGATGCCCGTCTCTGCACTCTTGAAGGCGTAGCCCTGTCCTGCGCGCAGCGTTTCGTCGCTGCCCATGCGTACCCATGTGCCGGCAAAGTTGCCTGCGGCACGGGCTCCGCTGTCGTAGCGGTAGAAGGCGTAGGGCGTGTTGGGGTATTCGGGGACGATGTCGCTCAGGCGCGTGTCGAAGGCGGGAGTGAAGAAGTGCTCGGCGCCCATTATCCAGTTCAGGTCGATGATGTCCACGTCGGCGACGGCGAAGTTCGCGAACGTCTGCCACTTGTAGTCAGTAAACCAGTACTGCGCACTTGTCTCAAACGTCATACTGAGCTTGCCGATCCTGAACGTCGATCCGTCCTCGATGCGCACGTACGGATGGTCGTTGCTGGTGACTTCGTATAGGTTGCTCTGTCCCCAGGAATCAATCACGTTAACGTCGTACTTGTCTGTGCCGAGGGTGGTCTCGGGAGTGATGATGAGCCGGTTGAGGACGTTGAGCACGCTGGCGTGGACGTCCTTCAGCACGGCAATGCTGTCCGCCTTGTTGTAGTGGCTGTCTGCCTTATATAGCGACAGGCCTGCCTCAGGCACGTAGAGGACGGTGTTGGCGAGGTCGTCTCTTTTGTAGAGGTCGCCGCTGCCGAAGAAGTTATTATTGCTGAATGGCGGCATCACGGTGCGTATTATGACGCTGTCGGGATGATGGCGCGAGTTGTCGCCCAGGGTAATGCCGCCGAGGGTAATCAGCGTGGATGGCAGGTCGAGACATCGCAGGCTGTCGCTGTAGAATGCGCGCTCGCCGATCCATATAACGCCCTCAGGCACCGTCACGCGCTTGTACTTGCCACCGCTGAAGGCGTAGCCGCCAATCTTCCTCAGCTTCGACGGCAACTTCAAGTCCTCCAGGGGAACGCTGCTGAAGCTTCCCCATCCTATGGTGTGGACGCCGTCGGGGATGTCGATGTGGGTGAAGATGCACTTATTGAAGCATCCTTCCACGCCGCGGTCTATCACGGTGACGGTGGAGGGGATGTTCACCACCCTGAGGTTCTGGCACTGGTTGAAGGTGCCTCGTAGCGTGCGTATGCCCTCAGGCAGGTGGATGCTGTCAAGGGCCGTGCAGTAGTAGAAGGCATTCTCCTGGATGCTGTCTACCGTCTCGGGAATGGTGACCTTCGTCAGCCACTTACACGCGCGGAAAGCATCGTTGGGGATGATGTGGCAGCCTTCCGACCATACGACCTCCTCAAGATGGTTCTCGTAGAACACGAACTGGTCCACCTTCGTCACGTGGTTGGGGATGACGGCCTTGGGCATGGTCGTGATGCCCTCGTAGGCATACTGTCCTATATGCGTGACGGTAGTTGGGAGGTCGATAGCTTTGATGCGTGTGCGGACGAAGAAGCCGCCTGGCAGGATTGTCAGATCCTGCGGCAGGCGCACCTCTTCGAGTGCCGTGCAGCCCGAGAAAGTGCCAGTGCCTACCTGCTTCTCTGTGGTAAGTCCGTCGGGGAAGTAGAAGCTCTTCAGGTTCTTGCAATCGGCGAATGTTGCATCGCCGTCGATGACGACTCCCTTCGGCAGGGTGTAAGTCACGAGACCCGTGTTGCAGAACACGTTGTTCTTCAGCGTCAGGCTGTCGCTCAGGATGTTGATGGTCGCCAGTTTCGTACAGTCGCGGAAGGCAGCTCCGTCGATTTGCGTGACCCTGGCGGGAATGGTTATTTCCGTCAGCGCCGTATTCTTGAAGGATTGATAGCCGATGAACGTGACGGAATCCGGAATGGTGACTTCCGCCAATGCGGAGCAATTCTCCCATCCGTAGTTCGGCGTGGCCTGCAGCTTCTCTGGCAGCGTAATCGACACCAGGCTTGTGCAGCCGGAGAAGCACGAACCGCGCAGGGAGGTAGCCTCTGTGGGCGTAACGCAACGCTGTAGGGCCTTGTGGCCACTCATATCCACATAACTTCCGCACTCGCCGTCCACGCCGCTGAGGTCGAGGTCGGTCAGGTTGGTCATCTGGTTACGGATGACATTGAAATCGTCGCGGTTCAGCAGGCCAGTGACGGTCAGCTCCGTGATGTCGGTAAGCTCGCCCACCTCCTCAATCTGCTCCTGAACCTTCACGAACAACGTACCAGCCTCATCGCAGTGGACAGTGACTTCCAAGTTCAATTGTGCCGCCGCCAACTGCGCAGTGACAACACACAATAAGGTTGTAAGGATTTTTTTCATAGGTATTAAGTATTGGATTTTGCTCGCAAATATCGTAATATAATGTATACTACGAAGACAAGACTCCTAAAAGCGACTTGCAGATTTCGCTTTTTAGGAGTCTTTTACGAATTTTGGTAGTCGGAGAACTATTTTCTACCCATAGACTCAAGCCACTCGCGTGGAGTCATACCTACAATACTGCGGAAAGTACGGAAGAACGACGATTCTCCTGAGAATCCTGACGATGTACACACTACCGAAAGTTTCATGTCGGGTTGTTCGCGTAGGAGTTGCTTGGCGTGTTCTACGCGATACATATTAACAAACTGCGAGAAAGTACAATTACTTTCGGACTTTATGCAATCGCTGACGTAGCGGCTGTTGATACCCAACTTCACAGCTACGTCCTGCAAACGCAGTTCACTATTCAAAAACAGTTGTTCTTCCTCCATCAACTGACGCAAACGAACATAAGGGGAGGAGTTGTTAGGTTCTTCGGACTTTATATCATTATTAGACTCATCATGTACATCGGATTCGCCAGAGTTGTCAGATTCGCTGGTAGTACGGATCCGCCGCCTTCTCATCAAAAAGAAGGCTATACCCAAAAGCAGCACCACTAATGCAACAATCCACCACCATGTAGTCCACGTCATCGCAACATCTTCAGAAGGCGGCTTTGGCCCAACATGCAGCAGCCATGCGGCAGAAGTGGGCTTAAAGTTGCTGGAAATGTCATCACACACCGAGTAACCACCAGCAATTAGCAGATGCCCCTCGGGGATAAGTACAGGGGTATATATCATGGCTGGCTTTGGCATCGGATCGGTATAATAGAGAATCAGTGGAGCTGGACTCTTGCTGTAGTCCACACACAATACGTAAAGGCGGCACGAACTGCCATAGCCGAACAAATACGCACGCTTCGCACTGCGATCACAAATAAAATTCTGTATATAATTGATACTGTCCCACGGGCTGCATTGGGGGATGTCGTGTGTTGTCGGCAGCAAGGTCATCACGGTATCGCTCAACTGGGCAACAGCCTTTTCCCCACTATTATTCAGCAAATATAACAAATAGGAGTAGTCACCAATGGAACAATCAGCCTGATTATATAGATCAAAGCTCATTGTAGGGTGCCACGTATCCAACAATGGTATATGCAGACGCCCTCCCTTCAAACAATCTACGACATTACTGCCTATCCTTTCGCCCTTTGTACCATAGGAACTGAATATCAAGGCATCGCCATTGGACGTTGGAAAGATAAGTGGCATTGTGCGCTGCACAGAAACATCTCCAGCAGGGAGGAAGTGCCCCTTTCCGTCGTACACTTCTATTCCATCGTCAGCATACCAGTTGCCTGCTATCACCACGCGACCGCTGTCTATCTCAACGGCTGTTGCCAATGCACGCTTGCGGTCGAGGCTCCCGAAGCCCTCGAATGTATGGGTAGCGGGATGATACATCTCCACTTCGAAAGTCTGCCCTTGCCCCAGATTCCGGTCGTGACCGCCGCCAAGCATCACCTTCCCAGACGAGAGAACAGCGCCAAAGCCGTCGTCATGGGGATATGCCATAGGAATCAAATGCCATTGCCCTTCACGAAAATATTCGGCTGTAGCCGTGGGCTTGAACCCAAGTGTGTGACCACCTGCCACCACGACCTCGCCATTCACGCAAAAGACGGCATGCCCCGTACGCGGAACATTCATGTCCGGCAATCGCTCCAGCTCAATCCTCACCAAGGGGATGGAGTCGGGGACGGCAGCCATGACAGACGCAAAGGTATGCATGAAAACAGCTAAAATTATGCTAAAAGCATATTGGAGGCGACACATGAGGACTCGATGATGATATAAAACAATTGTGGGTACAAAAATAATGATTCTTTCTGATATACGCCACTTTGCGAAAAGCTTTTCTATCCACATGCCTTTTACTAAGACAAAAAACTCCGCTGCAACACCCTATGTGGGCTTGCAGCGGAGCATACTATTGTTTTTTATTAACAGCAGCCGCTATTGGCTAACTATTATTATAATCTTTAGAGCTGGGGACCAGCGGCTACAAGAGCCTTACCTGCCTCATTAGAAGTATACTTGCCGAAGTTCTTGATGAAGCGACCTGCAAGATCCTTTGCCTTCTCTTCCCATGTGCTTGCATCAGCATACGTGTCGCGGGGATCGAGGATGGCGGGATCGACGCCAGGAAGCTGTGTGGGCACTTCAAAGTCGAAGTAAGGAATCTTCTTCGTAGGAGCAGACTTGATGCTGCCGTCGAGGATAGCGTCGATGATGCCGCGCGTGTCCTTGATGGAGATGCGCTTGCCTGTGCCGTTCCAGCCTGTATTCACGAGGTATGCCTTGGCACCGCTCTTTTCCATCTTCTTAACGAGTTCCTCAGCATACTTTGTGGGGTGCAACTCGAGGAATGCCTGTCCGAAGCAAGCGGAGAAAGTGGGCGTGGGTTCAGTAATGCCGCGCTCGGTACCTGCAAGCTTTGCGGTGAAGCCGCTAAGGAAGTAGTACTTCGTCTGCTCGGGGGTGAGGATGCTTACGGGAGGCAGTACGCCGAATGCATCGGCGCTGAGGAAGATTACGTTCTGTGCGTCAGGACCTGCGCTGACGGGGTTCACGTTCTTCACAATCTTCTCGATGTGCTCGATGGGATAGCTTACGCGTGTGTTCTCGGTTACGCTCTTATCGGCGAAATCGATCTTGCCGTCGTCTGCCACGGTTACGTTCTCGAGCAGTGCGTTACGCTTGATGGCATTATAGATGTCGGGCTCGCTCTCCTTGTCGAGGTTGATGACCTTTGCGTAGCATCCGCCCTCGAAGTTGAAGACGCCGTTGTCATCCCAACCATGCTCGTCGTCACCGATAAGCAGGCGCTTGGGGTCGGTAGAGAGGGTGGTCTTGCCTGTGCCGCTGAGACCGAAGAAGATAGCGGTATTCTTGCCTTCCATATCGGTATTTGCGGAGCAGTGCATGGCGGCGATGCCGCGCAGGGGGAGGAAGTAGTTCATCATGGAGAAGAGCCCCTTCTTCATTTCGCCACCGTACCAAGTGTTGATGATTACCTGCTCCTTCGTCAGCGTGTTGAATGCTACGCAGGTTTCGCTGTTCAGGCCAAGTTCCTTGTAGTTCTCAACCTTTGCCTTGCTGGCGTTGTAAACCACGAAGTCGGGCTCGAATTGTGCGAGTTCCTCCTCTGTGGGCTGGATAAACATGTTCTTAACGAAGTGTGCCTGCCATGCTACTTCTACGATGAAACGTACGGCGAGGCGTGTGTCCTTATTAGCACCGCAGAATGCGTCCATCACGATGAGCTCCTTGCCGGAGAGTTCCTTCTTAGCGAGGTCCTTTACAGTTGCCCATACTTCTTCACTCATGGGGTGATTGTCGTTCTTGTACTCGTCGGATGTCCACCATACGTTGTCCTTGGAATCCTCGTTGACAACGATGTACTTATCCTTAGGCGAGCGACCAGTATAGATACCAGTCATTACGTTCACTGCGCCAAGCTCTGTGAGCTTGCCTTTGTCAACGCCT
>ONWB01000002.1 GCA_900321445.1 uncultured Prevotellaceae bacterium
CAATAGCAAAGTGCAAGGGAACTGGGGCGAGGGCATACTGGAAAATCTGCTTGAGGCATCAGGACTGCGACGAGGCGAAGACTTCGAACACCAACCGCATTACATGAACGGGCACCTCATCCCCGATGTTGTTATCCACCTGCCAGAAGAAAGATGCCTCGTGGTGGATTCAAAGGTGTCGCTGACGGCTTTCGTACGCTATGCCAACGCCAAAAACGTGGACGAACAGGAACAAGAATTGAAAGCCCACGTAGAAAGCGTGCGGCAACACGTGCGGGAACTCTCCGACAAGCACTATGACCGCCATGTGCCTGGCGCCGTTGGCTATGTGCTGCTATTCATCCCCAACGAGGCGGCTTACGTGGCAGCCGTGACAGCAGACAGCACGCTCAACACGGAGGCTTACAAGCGCCACGTCATCATGCTGAACCCCGCAAATCTGCTGATGGCACTGCAGCTGGTGCATAACCTTTGGCAACAGGAGCGGCAGTCGAAGAACGTGCAGGAGATATATGCCTCGGCAGAACGGCTTTATAAGAAGTTTGCACTTTTCGGCGACAACTTCCTGCGCATCGGACAAGGCATCGACCAGCTCCGGCGCACCTACGAAACAGCAGAAAACCAGCTTACCACAGGCCGCGGGAACATCGTGAGCCAGTTGGAGAGCTGGAAAGAACGAGGCCTCAGCACTTCTGCCGAGATACGTCTCAAAGCAGAAGAGGAGGCAGAAGGATAAGGGCGACTATTCGCCTGTACATAAACAACTTTCGCCCTTGTATGAGGACTATTCGTCCATGAATAGCGGATCCCAGGAGGGAAGTTCGACGGGTTTCTGCTTCGCGAGCTCGAGAATGTTCTGCGGAACATATTTTTTCTCCACGACGAGGCGGAAGAAATACTCGCGGAACCAGTCGCGCGTCATTATCAAGTGTCCCTGAACGCCGCTGTCGGCGCCCCAGGAGTTTTCCACTTTCCATTTCAGAGGCTTGCCCTCGGCGTCGAGGTCAACGGCCATCAATGTCATGGCGTGGCTGGATGCCGACGCAAAGGTCTTGATGCGCTCTGCCTTCGTCATGGGGAAATCCGTCTGGAAAAGGTCGGCATAGTTGAAGTTCTCAAGGCTGAGTACGCCGTTCTTTGTGTAGAACTTGCCGACATCGCAGCTCATGTACATCATCGTGGAATCCTTGATGGAGGCGATGGCGCAAGCCTCAATCTCCTCCATCGGCAGGTTCAGGTATGTCCAGTCGGCGCCGTCGTAGCTGTGGCGGTCGTACTTGATGCTGTATGTTTTATAGTACGGACGCGTGGGGTCGTTCATGAGAAACACATATCCGCCCACGAGATCCTTGCCAACATACTCCTGATAGAAGGAAAGCGGCGTGTACTTCTTCGTTTCCGCAGCCTTGCCGTCGGCAGTACGGCGCGTCCATGTAAATTCGCTGGGCGGCGTGCCGAGACACACGCAGAGGATGTGGTAAACCGTGCCAAGCATCTCCGTCTTGCGTGCCTGCAAAGCTTTCGCCTTCTCGCCTTTCTCCACCATTCCTCGCAGTTCAAGACCATACTGGCGCAGTTTCTGCGTCAGAATCTGGTTCATCGTACTTGTATTATTTGCGCTGAAGCTCTCGGGCATCACCTCCGCTGGCACAAGACCGTACTTCGTAATAACCTGCTGCGCTCCGCAGAATGTTCCGCCGTCGGAGAGCGGATTATGGAAGAGCCACGTGTTCTGCTGGTTGTCCATCGGGTCGCCAGCATTGTCGATGACGGCTTGCAGGAAAAGGTTCGACTTCTCGAGCTGGTCGTAGAAGAAGCAGTAAGCCTGCGAGAACTGGAACGCCCCCATGCCATACGTCTGAATCATGCGTGCTCGCATCACGTTCAAGCTCGTAAAGAGCCAGCATCTTCCGCTGGACTTCTGATTAGAAATGCCCTTCGAACGCACTTCGTTGGAGAAGTATGTCTCCGTAGCCTCGGAATTGTCAGCAGAGAGCGCGAGGTCGTTGATGGCGTTGCGCGCAAGAGCGTTTCGCATAGCGCGGTCGGCGGCTGTTGTGGGGTGCTGCGCACGAATGTCGGCGAGCATTTGGGGAGTTATGCCCCCCGTTTGTGCTGCGGCAGCAAGCGCAATCAGGAATACTGGTAGTAAGAGGAACCTTTTCATATTATCGTAATTTTATCTGGTTTCTTTTCTATGTCTATGTCCGCGACTGTTGGAGCGACTACGGCGGTGACGGTCTTTAACGTGGAGTTCTCCATAGAGCCAATGTGCAAAGGGATAGAAGAGAGCCGCCGTAGCGAATCCGCCAAAGACATCGACGAGGTAGTGCGCCTGAATGTAAACCGTAGAAGCGCATAGCAGCACGAAGAAAGGCGCAAAGACATAGAATACACGGCGGAAATGACGCCAGAAGAGCACCATAAGTATTGTGCTCACACCAACGTGGCTCGACGGGAACGCCGCAATGGGACGCTCGCCGCTGTTGTGGGCAATCTCCACGAGGCTCTTGAACAATCCGTCGGCACCGACAGTGGGACCGAGTTCGGCATGCGTGCGGAAATAGTCCTCAAGCATGGGATAATGTCCGTGTAGGATATTACTTATACCTGCAGCGGGGAAATAGAACTGCGGTCCTGCAACGGGCAGGAACAAGTAAATGACATAATAAAGGAAGAACGACGCCATGACGATGAAGGCCGTCTTCTCGAACAAGCGCCTGCTGCGAAAGAGAGGCAGAACAAGTCCGCAGACAATCATGGGGAAGTAGGAGAAATATCCCATGTAGAAGAGTTCGCTCCATACCTTACCATTAAGGGCTTTGGAAAACTCCAATGCTGGCTGGCAGCCGAAGAGCGCCTTGTCGGCGTCGGCAAAGAGATAGTCCAAGTTGTCTATCATCTGGCAGAACTCGTAGGTATCGGGATACCAGTAGCTCAGCAGTAGAAGCGGGAAAAGATTGCGCAGGAAGCGCGTACCCTCGGAAGGGTACTTCCTGTGTATAAGATACAGGCAGCCCATGACCGCCACGATTGCGAAACGCTCGGCGAGCAAGCGTCCCGGGTTCATCATTCCACCCCAGTACAGAAATACGAGGATGGTTGTCAGCATGAGATAGACAAGCGTTATCTTCTCAATAGCCAGAAGTTGTCGCTTCGGCTCTTCATCAAGCAGCCATGCTTCGCGAATGTCACCAATAAGTTTCATCTTTTGTCTTTTATAACCATTTATTTTCCTTGTACCACGCCACAGCCTCAGCCACGCCACGCTCCAGCTGCCATTCGGGCTTGTAGCCCAGCTCGCGGCATGCGGGTTCGATGTCGCAGCGCCAGTTTCGCTGGCACAGGATGTGGTACTTGTCCATGTTCAGCGTTGACGTTTTCCCCATAAGCTTCGCCATATTCCCGCTGAAGAAGCACGCGACGCGCAGAATCCACAGCGGTGCCTTTATGTGAAGCACACGACGCACGCCCATCTCGCGCTGCAAAAGGTCCGAGAAGGCTCGCGAATTGTATTCTCCGCCGTCGGTGAGGAAGTATGCACGTCCTTTCTCGCCGCGTTCGAGGGCGAGGAATGCAGCCTCCACGAGGTCGCGCACATAGATGAAGGTTATCGTCTGAGGCTTGTAGCCTACGGAGAAGTCGATGTGCTGTTTTATGCTTTTCGCCATGAGGAAGTAATCCTTCTCGCGCGGACCATAGACGCCAGTTGGACGCAGGAGGATGTAGTCCAGGCCGTCGATGGCAGCAAGGCGTCGCTCCGCCTCCTGCTTACTGCGGCCGTATGCCGTATCGGGAACGGGCGTGTCTGTTTCCTGTATGGGTTCGCCGTCGGCCTCGCGGGCAGGTCCGTAAACGCTCAGGCTTGAGAAGTACACGAAGCGCCCTTCGAGGGTATCGGTCTCAAGGAGCATGCGCGCCAGACGCTCTGTGCCGTCGGCATTTATGCGGAAGAAATCCTCTGGACGGCGGCATTGTGTAGCTCCTGCGGCATGTATGACGTGGGCGAAGGCGCCGTGCTCGCTACGGAAAGCCTCGAGACTTTGGCGCAGAGCCTCGTCGCTGGCAAGGTTAAGGTCGAAGAAGCGTATGCGTTCGTCCTTGAGCCAGCGGCGGCTGCTCGTCTTCCTCACGCCTGCCCACACTTCGTAGCCGAGTTCCAAGGCGCGCTCAACCAGAAAGCTGCCGATGAAGCCGCTGGCACCCGTGATGAGGATTTTATGCTTGCATTTCGTGGAGTTTCCTGTAGTATCCATCTTTCTTTAGCAGTTCGTCGTGAGTTCCGCGCTCCACGATGCGTCCTTCGTGGATTACGCAAATTTCGTCGGCATTCTTGATAGTAGAGAGTCGGTGGGCGATGGCGACGGTCGTGCGCGTCTTCATGAGCCGCTCCAAGGCGTCCTGCACGAGGCGCTCGCTTTCTGTGTCGAGAGCCGATGTCGCTTCGTCGAGGATGAGTATTGGCGGATTTTTCAATATAGCACGAGCAATGCTTACACGCTGCCGCTGACCTCCACTGAGCCTGCTACCGCGGTCGCCGATGTTTGTCTCGTAGCCTTTCTCCGACGCCATGATAAATTCGTGGGCATTGGCAATCTTCGCAGCCTCCTCGATGCGCTTTTGCAGGCGTTCTTCCGACTCCTCGTAGCCTTCAGGAAGGCTGAATGCGATGTTGTTGCGGAAGGAATCGTTGAAGAGGATAGCTTCCTGGTTGACGTTACCGATAAGCTGACGCAGGTCGTGGAGTCCGAGGTCCTTGACGTTGATTCCGTCGATGAGCACCTCGCCTTCCTGCACGTCGTAGTATCGCGGAATGAGGTCAACGAGCGTAGATTTGCCCGACCCGCTTTGCCCGACGAGGGCAACGGTCTTTCCTTTGGGGATTTTAAGGTTCACGTTCCTCAGCACCCATTGTTCGCCGTAGCGGAAGGATACGTTGCGGAACTCTATCTCGCGCTCGAAACCCTCGATGTGGACGGGCTTTGCGGGCTCCTTGATGTCGTTTTCGGCCTTCAGGATTTTGTCCACACGCTCCATCGAGGCAAGTCCTTTGGGAATGTTGTAGCCTGCACGGGAGAATTCCTTCAGCGGGTTGAGGATGGAGTACAACACCGCCAGATAATAAATGAACGTCGGCCCAGAAATCGCCTGGTCGTTCAGCACGAGCATGCCTCCAAACCAAAGGACGATGACAATCATCACGGTTCCGAGAAATTCGCTCATGGGGTGCGCAAGCACTTGGCGCGTGTTGACGCGGATGATGTCGTTACGATATGCCGAGTTGATGCCGTCGAAACGGCGATTCATCTTCTCCTCGGCGCAGAAAGCCTTGATGATGCGGAGTCCGCCAAGCGTCTCCTCGACCTGACTCATCGTGTCGCTCCACAACGCCTGCGCCTTGATGCTCTTCTGCTTGAGCTTCTTACCGACGAAGCCCATAAACCATCCGAAGATGGGCACGAAGACAATCGTGAAGAGCGTCAGCTCCCAGCTGATGACGAGCAGTGCGGAGAAATACACCACGATAAGTATTGGATTCTTGAACAACATGTCGAGCGACGACATGATGCTCGTCTCTATCTCCTGCACGTCGCCACTCATGCGGGCGATGATGTCGCCCTTGCGCTCTTCCGAGAAGAAGCCAAGCGGCAGGGACGTTATCTTCTGGTACAACTGGTTGCGGATGTCGCGGACCACGCCAGTGCGAATGGGGATTATCGTCGCCGACGAGAGGAAATACGCGCCCGTCTTGAGGAACGTCATCACGGCCAGCACGATGCCGATGACGAGGAGCGTCGTCGTGGCACCCACGTCGGCAATGAGCTGGTTGACGTAGTAGTTCATGTTGTTCATCAGCACTCCGTCGATGTTTCCCCAGTCCCACGCCATCAGCTCAGTAGCGTTCTCACCCTCGCCAGTCTTGAAGAGGATGTTGAGCATAGGGATAAGCGTGGCGAAAGAAAAGATGTTGAGAATGGCGGAGAGTATGTTGAATACGACAGATAGCGCCAAATACTTCTTATATGGCGGAATGAAACGGCGCAGTACGCTAAGGAATTCCTTCATGTAGTGTCTTTCGTTCTATTTATTGCGGCGCAAATATAGGAAATTCTCGCGACGTAAAGCCCTTATGCACGTATTTTATTCGCCAAAGGCGAGTAAATTCCAGACAGGGCGCCGCATTTTCAACCTTCCCTTTGCATAACATCCCCATAACGCCGCGCACAACATCCGCAACGCACCTTCCGTTGCGCGGAAAGCGGATCGAAACTTCTTCGAGGCACGAAACACGCCTCGAGAAGCCCTCTCGTTCATAAACCACAGACGTGGGATGAATAAACCACAAGCGTGGGATATGAAAACCACAGACGTGGGATATTCATCCCACAAACGTGGTTTATGAAAAGCATGCGCCTTCGTAGCATGGTTGCATGCACGAAGGCGCACACTTAGAGGCCTTAGTTCAAAACAATATAGTTTCTGGATTCTACAATCCCAGCTTTGCTGAGAGTTCGAGCATGGCGCGAATGGGGCGCTCAGCCTTCTTGCGAATGTCCTCGGGGAGCACGACTTCCGGCGCTTCGTCCTTGAGGCAGCGATATAGCTTCTCAAGCGTCACGAGACGCATGTAGTTACATTCGTTGCAGCTGCAGCCAGGCGTTTCTGGTGCCTCAGGAGCCACGGGGATAAAGAGCTTTTCGGGCGCCTGACGCTGCATTTCGTGGAGGATACCGCTCTCTGTTACGACGATAAACTCCCTGCATTCGGATTGGACGGCGTAGTTGAGCAGGCGCGCCGTGCTTCCCACGACGTCGGCAAGCTTCAGCACGGGAGCCTTGCACTCTGGATGTGCGAGGACAAGCGCCTGCGGATGAGCAGCCTTGGCTTCAAGAATCTTTGCAGGCGAGAAGCGCTCGTGAACATGGCACGCGCCGTCCCAAAGAAGCATCTCGCGACCTGTTATGCTGTTGATGTAGCTGCCCAGATTGCGGTCGGGGCCGAAGATGAGGGCTTGATCTTTTGGAAAGCTCTCGACAATCTGTCGCGCGTTGCTGGACGTGACGACGATGTCCGTGACGGCTTTCGTAGCAGCTGAGGTGTTGACGTAGGAGATGACCTTGTGGTCGGGATGCTGACGCACAAATTCCGCAAAAGAATCGCCTGGGCAGCTCTCGGCGAGGGAGCACGTGGCCTCAGGATCAGGAATGAGGACTTTCTTTGCGGGACAAAGTATCTTGCACGTCTCAGCCATGAAATGCACGCCGCACATTACAATGATGTCGGCCTCGGTCTTTGCAGCTTGCTGAGCCAGCGCGAGACTGTCGCCGACGAAGTCGGCAACGTCCTGGACGGCGCCCTCCGTATAATAGTGCGCGAGGATTACGGCACGCTTCGCCTCTGCCAAGCGGCGAATGTCTGAGGATAAATCTTTCT
Organism: uncultured Prevotellaceae bacterium; assembly: GCA_900321445.1. GTDB lineage: Bacteria > Bacteroidota > Bacteroidia > Bacteroidales > Bacteroidaceae > Alloprevotella. Next base: position 7,435 of record ONWB01000002.1, read on the forward strand.
TGTTCATCTTTTTTCTGAAAACTTAGTATTTGAACGTGCTGCCGCCAAGAAATTCGCGCAGCAGGCTTGTCGGTGGAAGGGGCTCAATGTCGATGGGACACAGATAGGAAAGGAACTTCCGCAGGCGGTATGCCTCGGAGTATTCGGGCGCATGCTCCGGAACCTGCTCAAGCAGGCGCATGGCCTGACGGCGCAAGGCGGGAAGCTCGAACAGCAAAGCCGTGTTCACCATCACGTCGGCCTCCTCCTGATACGGGAATATCCACTTCTCCTCGCCTGCCCTGACGCTCGGCCACTGACGAATCGTCTGTTCTGCGGTACATCCGCGATACTTATGGTCGCGAACAATGCGTCGCAGGAGCCTGTTGTCAGTAGTAGGTATGTAGTTGTGGTGGTCGAGCATGATGGTCGTAAGCGCAGAAGCGTATATCTTGAATTTGTTCTCGTCGGGAACATCCTTCGTGAGCATGGGATTCAGCGCGTGAATGCCCTCGAAGATAACGATGTTGTCGGGTGAGAGCTTTAGGCGCGTGCCGCTTTTCAGACTCTTGCCGCTTTGGAAATCGTAGCGCGGGAGTTCCACCTCCTCGCCGTGCAGGAGCGCATTCATCTGCTTCGACAAAAGGCGCATGTTCATCGCTTTTATGTGCTCGAAGTCGTAGTTTCCTTCCTTATCGACGGGCGTCTTTTCGCGATCCACGAAATAGTTGTCGAGTTCGATGGACACGGGTTTCTTTCCACAGGCAAAGAGCTGTACGGCAAGGCGTTTCGCAAACGTCGTCTTTCCACTCGACGACGGCCCCGCAATGAGTACGACACTACGCTTGGGCTCGGAAGCTATACGGTCGGCAAGGGCGGAAATCTTCTTCTCCTGCAATGCTTCAGACACGTTGATGAGGTCTATCGCGCCCCCCTGCTGGCAAAGGGCATTCAGCTCGCCGACCGTCGAAACGCCAAGAATATTCTGCCACTGGTGCTGCTCCTCGAACACGCTGAACATCTTGGGCTGATGGCGCATGGGCTGCAGCTGCTTAGGGTTCTTCGGGTCGGGAAGGCGCAGCAGGAGTCCGTCGGCAAAGGCTTCGAGCCCGAAAAGATGTATCTGCCCTGTATTTACGAGCAACGAACCATAGAAATAGTCCACGGTATCGCCAAGAGTGTAGTACGTCGTGTAAATCTCGCCAAAGCCCTCGAGCAATAGCGCCTTATCCTCAAGACCATGTTCACGGAACAGCCTCACAGCGTCCTCTGTGCGTGCCACGACGCGGTGGTAGGGTATTTTGTCGTCGATGATTTCCTGCATCTTGTCGCGCAAACGGTTCACCGTTTCCTCCGTCAGCGGCTCCATGTTGCTCAAGCGGCAATAATAGCCGTTGGCAACAGGCGTATCTATCTGCAGTCCTGCCGCAGGGTACAGCTCGCTGACGGCTTTGTATAGCACAAAGAAAAGGGAACGGACATACGTACGCAAGCCCGACTGCGACGTTACGTCAAGAAACTCAACGTCCTTGTCGCTAAAGATGGTGTAATGGAGGCCTTCGACCTTGTTGTTTACCTTGGCGCTGGTACTACCGTACGGCATGTCCAGCTCTATCATGTCGTAGAAGTCCTCAAGCGTGAAACCAACGGGCACCTTATGCGTGCGCCCTGTGTTGACGCAACGGATGTTAACTGTTTTCAGCATCTTTATCTATCGTTTTATTCTTTCTTTTCAACAAAAAATCCACCGCCTCGCGGAATATCACAGAGCCGCTTAGCCAAAGGATGAGACAATATGCGGCGCCAACCCCCAGCACCTTCGCAACGAGCGAAAGCCACGGGCTTCCGACACCAAGCAAAAGGTAGTAGGCAAGAGCGCACAACGCTGCCGCAAGGAGCATGTAGGGTATGATGTCGCGCAGCATGTCGATGAGGCGCAGGCCTATGGTGCGATGAACGAGGGCGTGCCACACGAAAAGCCAGCCGATGTTGACGCCGACGAATACGCGCAGCATCCACGTCATGCCAAAGGGTTTCATGCCAATCGCTGCAACGAAAACGCTCGCGACAAGGGCTATCGTACACCACATATAGGCATTGCTCTTCCCACGCGCAATGAGAAGGTTCGAGAAGTTGCCTTGTATGGGAACGAAAGCGCCCCAAATACAAAGAAGCTGCATTATCGAAGCTGCGCCAAGCCACTTCTCGCCTATCGCAATCAGGATAAATTCGCGCGAGATGATACTAAGTCCGAACATTGCAGGGAAGGCGAGCAAGGCGGTAAAGCGCAACAACTTGCGAAATACGGCAAGCTGACGACCTGGGTCGTCCTCGACCTTCGCAAATACGGGCTGCGCAACGCCCCAAAGCATGTTCGTGAGCGTGACATGCCCCATGTAGTTCCACTTGTTGGCCTGCGAGAAATTGCCGACCTCAACTTTCGTGTAGAAGCGCCCCAAGATAACGGTAAAGAGGTTCTGGTTGACGATATTACACAAGTTTGTGAGTATCAGCTTGCAGCTAAAGCCAAACATCTCGCGCACTGGGCGGAACGTGAACTTCAGCGACGGACGCCAGCCTGTAATCCAGTACGTCAGGATTGTGATGGTAGAAACGTACACGATGGTCTGCGTGGCGAGTCCCCAGTAGGCCATCTTATTGACGGCCATAAGGACGCCGACGATGCCCGACAAGAATAGGGCGAAAAGTATGATGAGGGAATTCTCCTTTACTTTCAGATTACGAAACAAGTAGGCGCGAGGCGCAATGTTCAGGCTTGTAATGACGAAGCCAACGAACAAGTAACGCGCCAACGCCGTCAGCTCAGGCTCGCCAAAGAAGCGTGCGATGAGCGGCGCACAAAGGAAAAGCACGGCGTAGATGGAAATGCTGACAAGCAGGTTGAACCAGAATACGCTGTTGTAGTCGGCGTAGGTCACGTTCTTGCGATTGTTGAGGGCCGAGATAAAACCGCCCTCCTGCAACGCTCCTGCCACAGCAGAGAATATCGCGAGCATACCTACGAGGCCGTAGTCGGAGGGCAGCAACTTCTGCGCAATGACAATGCCGAATACGAGATTCAGCACCTGCTGAAGGCCGTTGGCGATGCCTCCCCAAAGCAGACCCTTTGCCGTTTTTTCTTTCAGGCTTTCCATATACTTCTTGGCTCATACTGCCGTGCTCCGCATCCACCGAAAGGCTGTGCTTGGCACGACTTCAGCGCAGCAAAGGTATAAAATTTTTTGCATATCCAAGATAAAAGCCTTACTTTCGCGCTCAGAAACGACAAAATGAAGAACATAGCAGTCATACTGGCCGCAGGTAGCGGCAAACGCATGGGAACTGAACGCCCGAAGCAGTTCCTACAGTTGCTCGGACGCCCCATTCTGGCATATAGCATTGAGGCTTTCCAGAAGAACACCCTCATTGACGACATCATCATCGTGGGAAATCCTGAATTTATGGACGAAACGCGGCAGACGGCAGAAGCCGTGGGTGCCACGAAGCTTCGCGCCGTCATTCCTGGCGGAGTAGAACGGACAGACAGCACACTCGCCGCCATCGACTACGTAAACTCCTTCAGTCCCCAGCAACTTCGTGGCGAGACGCTGAACATGCTCTTCCACGATGCTGCGCGCCCCCTCATCTCTGACGAGCTTATCACGCGAATATGCACGCAGCTTATTGCAGAAGAAGCCGTGAGCGTATGCCTGCCTACCCCCGACACCATCATCGAGGCAGACGGTGAACAGATGACGGGCACCTTGGAACGCAGCCGACTGCGACGCATGCAAACGCCACAGGCTTTCCGTCTCCACGTCATCGCAGAGGCATATCGTCGCGCCAAAGCAGATCCTGACTTTCGCGCTACCGACGACTGCGGAGTGGTTCTGAAATACATGCCGGAAACGAAGATTTTCCTCGTTGATGGCGACGAAGCAAACCTGAAGCTGACAACACCACAGGATTTGCAGCTGCTCGAACGGGTTTTGAAGTTGAAAAAAACAAAATCCTCAGAGAAATCAGAGGTCTCTGAGAACCCTAAGAATCTCGAGAACTCTGAGAACCAATATCTCGCCGCCTATCGCCAGCGCCAACTGCGCCCGCTACAGCTGAAGATGCTCGAAATGCTAACCCTCGTCGGCGACATCCTCACCCGCAATGGCATAAGATGGTGGCTACAGGGCGGAACGTTACTCGGAGCCGTGCGCCATGGTGGTTTTATCCCCTGGGACGACGACATGGACATCGACGTTCTGAAAGAGGACGTGCCACGTATGCTGGAAGTCCTGCGCCAGGAACTTCCTCCACAATACGAAGTGCCCGAACCTCCACGCCATACGCCCATCTACAAGGTGCGACTCTCCGACAGCTTCTTCGTGGAATACGCCGACGACTTCTCTCTCCCCTACAACAAGGGCGTCTATATCGACATCTTCCCACAAGGCCCCGCACCCAGCGTTTCGCGCAAGTTTGCCCGCATCGTGGCACGCGGCTACTGCAAGGCAAACAGCATTCTCGGCCGCCAGCACTACTACAGCCTACGTTCCTTTGCCGAATTCTTCTGGTTCGGAGCGCGCCGCGCCATTTTCGGAGCAATGTGGCGCATCGCATGCCTCGTGAAACCCAAAGACCGCTACCTCGCCCAAGACTTGCGAAACAACGGATGGGGACTGCTCCATGAACGCAACCGCATCTTCCCGCTTTCTACCGTAGAATTTGAGGGGCATACCTTCCCCGCACCCGCAGACCCCGACTTCTACTTGCGCGAAGACTTCGGCGACTACATGAAGCTCCCGCCCGAAGACCAGCGTCACGGCCACGCAGTCTATTGGGCACTCAGCCTGTCGGACTAACCCCATCTGCCTCGTCGCGGAGAATGTATTAATTCAGTCCGAGGCACCAGTCTCGTCAAAAAATGAGGGCTCAAAAGACAGTTTAACATGGGGTATGATTGCGGTCTGCTTGAACTTTCGTACCTTTTTAGCCAGATAAATCGGAATTTACATGTATTACTTAAATAATCTAGTGAGGAGAATACTTTGTGTTATTTTTGCGATGACCTTGCTGGCATCCTGTACTATTGTGCGAGGCTATATGGCTGATGGTGCTTATGGTCCAATGAGTTTCAGTTATGAAAAGCGACTAAAGGATACCATTGTCAACCGTTCCGAAGTCTTCACTTTTGAACATGCATCACAGCAGGCTAGCTGGATTGACACCTTGCATTTCTTTAACCAGGGCAAGATGTATTTCAATACCACAATGTGGGAGGCCATCGGTCCCAAGACCGAGACACAGGGCGTGCTTATTGTCCAGAAAGACAGTATCGTTTATGAGAAATGCACGGGAGGTATTACATCAGACAAGATTGCAAGCGTGTTCTCTGTCTCTAAGTCCATTACGTCACTGCTCTGTGGCATTGCGGTGGATGAGGGGTATATCAAGAGCATAGATGATCCGGTAACGGATTACCTGCCGGAGCTAAGGAAGGCGAATCCAATGTGGCAGAAACTCACGATCCGGCACCTGCTGGATATGCAAAGTGGCTTAGACTTCGACGACACCTATTCGCTGAGCTTGAAGCTAAAAGATATCAAACGCTTGCACGCAATGGCCAAACTAAACTATGGGCGCAACATCATGGGGCAAGTCAAAAAGTTGGAGTTTCGTTGCGAGCCTGGTACGGAGTATCGATACGAGAGTATGACTACAGAGATACTGGGAATCATTATCGAGAGAGCCACTCGGCGTAAATTTGCAGATTACCTTGAAGAAAAGGTATGGTCGCCTCTCGGTATGGAGTCGCAGGCATACATGAATTATGACAGCGAGAAGCACCACACAGCACACGCTTTCGGGGGACTAGCCTTGACGATGCTGGATTTGGCGAAAATCGGCCGGCTGTATCTGAACAAAGGGAAATGGAATGGCAAAAGGATTGTCAGCGAATCTTGGATTGAGCAATCGACATTGTATTCACGGGATAATGAAGGATACCATTTCTGCTGGTACAATACCAGTTGTATAGGCGCTGATAAGCCAGAGTACCCCGGATATTATGCTTTGGGCATCCGTGGTCAGGTACTCTATGTGAATCCTTATAAACAATTGATTATGGTAAGGTTGGGGCTGAAAGATGATACTTATGCCCATATCCCTTATCTATTTGAGCAACTGAGCAATCTTTGGCCGAAATAAAGACAAACTAAATTCCAATTTACCATACAGAAAAGAGGATGTGTCGTGACACATCCTCTTTATTTTCGGGAAACGCTTATACTTGAGCTTATGGAGAGAGGTTTTTCACTTATCAATGCCTCTGTCGGCGCACGCTGAATCCAGAGCCAGAGCCGCTGGCTTTGGGAGCACGCTCACGACGCTGCTTTTGGGCTTTTTGCTTCTTTTGTTTGGGAGCTGCTGCGGAACGATTGCGACGTGACGTACCCTGACGGCGCACTTTAGCAGGCGCGGCAGAAGATGTTTCCTCGTCGTTGTCGCCATCCACCTGTGCGGAGTCGGCGGGTGCTTGCGCAGAAGCCTCAGCTGCTACTTGGACGCTGTCGATGCCCCATACGTGGCGCTGGAACTCCGTAAGTTCGCCTTCTATGCGCTGTTGCTCGCGCACCATGTCGCTATCGGTCTGGCAGTAGGAGGCAAGGAGTCGGTCCTGAAGGTTAACGGTACGATAGATGTCACCCTTATAACGCCCCATAGTGAAGAAGTCATCGGCAGAGAGTGTCGCAGCATTGTTATAATTACTGCTCATAAGTGGGAGCTTGCCAAGGAAAGGAGCCACATCGTCGTACTTTACCCAGAACATGGGATAGCGCGCCTCCGTGCCGCCAAACTCCACGTCACCACGAACGAGAACGGGACATAGTGCCGTCACGCGAGAATGAAACGTAGCAGTATTCTGGTCGTAATACACGCTCTCCTTGACGTAGTACAGCTTCACTTCGTCGGAAGGTATGTCGGCATCGCTGATGCGTATCGTCTTCTTAACGCTATCACGCTCATAATACATGTGGTAGCGGTCCATCAGGGCTCGTGCTGTGACAGTATTGCTTTCTGCAAAGTTTTCGTTTGCCTCAAGGTTCGTGTCGTAGGCCTTTATCTGCTTTTTGCGGAGCAGATAAAAGAGATATGAGAACAGATTTTGGCGACCATCCTGCGGCATTGTCGGATAATACAGGGACGCGTTCTCGTCCTGCATGAGGTCGAGCGTGCGATAGACGTCGCGCCTCCACGAAACATCAGCAGGCATGGGCTGTGCCGTCGGGAACTCACGATAGCTTACGCCCGCAGGCTTTTGCTTCTGTTGCGTAGCTGCGGTTGCCGGCTGTCTCTGTGCCGTTTGCATCGGCGTAGTTGACGTCGTCTGAGCCGCCGGAGTCTGCTGGTTACGGCGGCGTGCGGGTTGTGCGACCATAGCCGTCACTACAAGCAGGGATATCAGAAATAATGTTGTTCGTTTCATACCTATTTTGGTTATTTGGAGTACCCTTAGAAAGGAACTTTTTACTGCACAATCACTTCAAGAGCCTGTGGCAGCGTGCGGGTTATACCGTCGGGACCTACGCAGACAACGCCACGGATGTAGAAGCGTCCGCCACGACGCAAGTCGCGCATCAAGCCGCGCTGATTCTCTGTGAAGTGGGCTCCGCTGCTTGGCTCGGGACGGGCATTACCCATGCGGTCGAAGAATACAGTCTCGAAACTCTGCACACGGAAGGGAATATCAAGGAGTCCGTCGTCGATGGCGGCACCTATACTGGGTGCTGCAACGGCGCTGGCCTTGGCGAGGCGTCCGCCCTTGAAGCGGTCGTTGCCAACGACGATGAAGGCTGTTGGATCAGGTAGTTTGCGCACTTTGAATGTGAAGGTACCTACCTGTACGGTCTTGCCATCCACAGTTCCTGTCACGGTGAAGGTGACGGGCTGTCCCACAGCGGAAGGACGTGCTATATAATGGCCTCCGCCCTTGGAGGTGAGCGTACCTCCTGTCATCGAAAGCGAGAACTTGTCGGCACTCACACCCGTGGCACTCACGCTGACGGGGTTGTCGAAGCCTGCGTATAGGACATTCATCAAATCGGCAGCAACCGTTGCGCTCGTCGAGGTGTTAGGAGGAGCTATTACCGTGTACTTCTGCATGAAGTCGCGACGTATTACTTCGCCAGCAGCATTCGGCATAAGGATATATCCCGAGAACTGGTGTTCGCCAGGACCGCCAACGGTGAAGTTGTAGTTTCCGTCAGGGGAGATGCGCTGTCCGTTTACGAAGATTTCAGGACGTTGCGTGGTATCTACAGCCGCCATGAATATGCGGCTCTTGAATACATCGCCAGGGAATAACGTTGTGGCTTCGGGGAGGCAATAGGCGTTAAGCTCGTTTACACGTATGTCCTTCACATCTACGTTTGCACGCAGGGTGTGGAGCACTTGGTTCTCGGCCTTTCGCACGTCGCTCTGTAGTTTTGATAGCATCGTAATTGCGGCCACAGCAGGCATGTCCTCAAACATGTACTCCTGCCAGTTCTTGCCAAGTAGGTCGTTGTCGTTCTTGGGAACCTCCGTGCTGAGGTCGGAAGCGATGATAGCCTTCTGGCGAGGGTCGCTGACGAGCTGGAGAATCTTTTCGCGGAAACTGTTGATACTGTTGAATAGCAGTTCGCCCTTTCCACGTACAGGCGCAAGCATTACCGTGCCTGCTGCCGTCAGATCCTCCTGATTCGAGAGGTGTTCTGGATTGCCGTTTCTGCCGTCTGCCTCGCGGGCAATAGCCCATTTCAAACCATCCGCAAGGTTGTAGAGAGAGTCCGACATTGTGCGAACCTCCAGTGCTTTGTCGTACCAGGGCTTCACCTTCGTAGGATTCTTCTCCATCATCTTGGCGAAATCGTCGTAGATGTCGTGATTTTCCTTCGCGGCATTGGTAGTGGTGCGTTGGAGGCTGTCACCCACAAGCCGGAATCCCTTCAGCACATCGTTTGACACGTTGAGGGCGAGCATCGCCATCAACACGATGTACATCAGGTTGATCATCTTTTGGCGCGGGGAAACGGGCCTTTTCTTTATTGTGCTTGCCATGTTATGGTCTTATCCTTCGGTAGGGGTAGAAGCAGCGCCTCGCGGCATGTTTACAGTCAGGGCATCTATCATGCGACCATATACTTGGTTGAGGTGCTGGATTTGTTCGGAGAGTTTCTTTGTCTGGTTGTTGATCTCGTCGATGGTGCCCACTTGCAGGCTGATGCTCTTGAGGTGAAGCTCATAAACCTTGTTGATACCTGTCAGCGTGCGGTTCAGGTTCTCCATCTCCTCGCTGTCCTTAGTGAGGCGTGCACTCTGCTCGTCCACCTTCTCGAAGGTTTCGGCAAGAATCTGCAACTTCTCGATATAGGTCTTTGTAGCTTCTTCCATCTCTGGCGAGAGCACGGCCTGCGCACGATGCAGGAGCTCGTCGTTGGCTGCACGTATAATGGCTGCCAGCTGCTGGGCATCAGTATCTTGCGGCATAGCAGCCACCGCTGCCGCAGGCACAGGAGTCGTTGCGGTTGCAACATTCTCTTGTTCTTCGCCAGTCGCAGACGCGGGAATGGGCGGAACGGCACTTCCGCCACCAACAACACCGCCCCCAACGACGACAACGCCGCCTCCACCAGAGACAACACCACCAGATACACCGCCCTCAACACCAGACGCTGGAGCAACGGACATACCGCCTCCGACAATCTGCGTGCCGCCAACTGCTGCAACGCGAGCGGGCTGTGGTTCTACGCTATCATCTTCGCTTTCAACGGGCGGAAATTCTATTCCCTCGCCACCATGAACAACCTGAACAGCCTGCATTTCCTCTTCTTCTGAGGCTGGTATGTACTCCTTCGGGAGCACCTTGCCAATCTGTTCCTTGTCGAAGGGGCGGTCGAATGCGGATATGAAGAATACGATGACCTCTGTTCCCATACCTATGAACAGCATCACGTTACCACCAGGAAGGTGCGTGAGCTTAAAGAGGGCACCCAAGATAACGATTGATGCACCCCAGCTATATGCGTAGTTGAGGAATGTCTGCCCTGGAACACTGTCCATCCAGCGCTGCAAGGCAATGACCATGCGTATGAATATGTTTCTTTTCTTTTGCATGTTTGTATGTGTGGAGATGTTTACTTCTTACGATTAGATTGACGTACCTTTCCGCTTGTCGTAGCTGCCTTGGAGCGCACACAGCGGAAGCCTATGAAGCTGCGGGGTTGGTTCTGATACTCCCATGTGCGCCATGCTGAGCGTACGTAGGAGAGCGGATCCTTCCACGAACCACCACGAACGCTCTTACGCTTCAGCATGTATGGATCTTCGCGAGCCGCGTTATAGGAAAGCTGCGGATTGAGGTCGGCCATAGCAGCCACTCCGCTTTCCGTATATACCGTACTCGTCCATTCAGCCACATTTCCTGCCATGTCAAAGAGACCATTCGTATTGGCACCATATATACCTGTCCTACTCGTGATTAGGTTACCATCCTCGGTATAGTTGCCTTGATCTGGTTTGAAATTGGCATAGAAGCACCCTTGCTGATTCTTCTTGGCAGCTTCGTCGCCTTCTTCTTGTTCCCAAGGGAAGGGATTTCCATCCTTTCCACGTGCAGCATACTCCCACTCTACCTCTGTCGGGAGACGATAGCGCTGCACGTAACGTGCCTGAGCACCAAGTCCTTTCAGGAGATATTCAGTACGCCAAGCACAAAAGGCCTGAGCCTGTTCCCATGTGACGCCAACAACAGGATAGTCGTTGTAACTCGGCGAAGAGAAATACAGGCGCATATATATTTCGTTATTAGCATTCGGGAAGTCGTTAATCCAGCACGTTGTATCGGGATACACATTTACTATATATGTATTCAAGAAATCCCACGGTCCCGAAAGTGGGCGTTCGATAGTCTGACGCACGATGTTGCCATTGTCGTCGATGTATGCAGTGTCCTTGCTTATCATCACGACCTCATCGGGGTCTATGCGATGGTCAGTATTCAGGTCGCGCTCTTCCGGATTGAGGCGGTACTTCCTCAATGCAGCCTTCTCGTAGTCGTAGATTTCGTAGCGATAGTTCAGTTGTTTTGCGTCGAGCATGACCGTTCCGTCAATGGGGTGCGTACGATACACGCTCTCGATGGCGCGCAGTTGGTCTTCGTCGGCCTTTTTCCAAGGAATAGGCTTCGACCAGTTGAGACGCGGCGTTATCGGGTCGCCATTTTTGTCCACTTCTATCTTAAACGTCTCGTCGCCACCATAGGAGGGGTCTGCCAAGCGTTCGCGAATGATGCTGTCGCGAACCCAGTTGACAAACTGGCGATACATTGAGTTCGTAACTTCCGTCTGGTCCATCCAGAATCCGTCCACACTAATGTCGCGTTCAGGCACCACCGTTCCCCAAAGTGAGTCGTTCTCGCCGATTCCCGTACGAAGGAAACCACGTTTAATCTCGACCATTCCGAAAGGAATAGGTTCGCTGATGGCAGAACCGCGTACACCTGTGACTTCGCCGCCGTCCTGCATAGCACGATTGCTCCCCATGCAGGAGAACAGCGCGCCAGCAAACGCAGCGACAACTATGACGTTAAAAACTTTCTGAAGCATATATTTTTCGTTTTTGTCCTATTTTAATCAAAGATAACGCACACTCTTGTGAAGATTGCGCCCTTTCTTTTCCATGTTTATCGGCAGGCGGTAGGAGACGACGAGCTCATGCTGCCCCGCTCCAAGACCTATTCCCGACGTGAAAGCCTCATAGGCATAGCCGACATCAACGCCATGGAACGAACCGCCGACGTAGAACGTGGCAGAACGCTCTGGACTGAAACCTGCTCCGCAATAGAGACGCTTCCCTTCGTGGGTATATATCAGACGTGCCGTTATGTCGGCGCGTAGTTCTGTTCCGTCGTAACGCACAAGCGTAGTGGGAACTATTGTCAATAACGGATTTCGAAGCTTTATATTGTATCCAGCTGTGAAATTATACTGTCTCTTCAGCGAAAACTCGTTTGTTTCACCAATAAGAATCGTTGGAGCCATGATGTGCATCACGCCAACACCAGCATACCACCGCTTATGCGCATAGTACAATCCTGCTGAGAGGCCGAACTGCGAACCATTGACATCGGTAGAGGGGAAGGCATCGTCTGTTCCTTCTGGGAAAACGGCCTTTGAACCCTCTATAGACTCCTGAAGCATGTCACCCTCTACGCCGACGCTCATGCGTCCTCCCAACAAGTTGAAATGGAAGGCATACTGGGCAGAGAAACGCTTATGTGAGAAAAGTCCTATCAGGTCGTTCTGGAAGATTGCGCCAACGCCATGCCTCGACTTTCCAAGTTGAAAAGCCATGTCGGCAGCAGCATACATCGTGCCGCCCGCGTCTTTATAACCTAAAGCGTGGGTCTGATAGCTTGCATTTATCGACAGCTGGTCGGAGCGTCCTGCTGTAGCAGGATTATACTGAGGTTCGACAACCCAATAGTGCGCAAAGCCAGGGTCTTGCTGTGCCGCAACATCAAGCGCTGTCCCTATCATGAGGGCCAGTAACACATCTTTTATTATATTGCGCAGGGATAGCATAGCCTTTTTCTAACGTAAGGATGCGCACGTTTATTGTGTTATCGCAGCAAAAAGATGCGCACCCCGATGCCGAGGTGCGCTATTCTTTGATACCAGCCTGCCATATACAGGAATGTGTTGCGATGAAGTTTTCAGCTTAATCCTTAGTCTCCTTGTCCAAGGCTTCATACTTGGAATTGCGGCTCTTGTACTCAGGAACAATCTTCTTCATCTGGCGCACAGTTGCCATGTCGTCGAACTGCATTGCCAAGCGTGAGAGTTCGTCAAGTTCCTGGCACACACGCTTGTAGTCGTATTCCCGGACTTGGGCGATGCGTATTTTTTCGTGGAAGGTAGGAAGTGTCGTCTCCTGTTCGTTGAGAACTTCCTCATAGAGTTTTTCGCCATCGCGCAATCCAGTGAACTTTATCTCCACGCCCACAGCTCCGCTGAGCCTTATCATACGCTTTGCAAGGTCGGCAATTTTCACAGGAGCTCCCATGTCGAACACGAAGATTTCGCCGCCCTTGCCCATTGTACCTGCCTCAAGGACAAGTTTGCAAGCTTCGGGGATAAGCATGAAGTAGCGGATGATGTCGGGGTGCGTCACCGTCAGAGGACCGCCTTCACGGATTTGCTTTTTGAACAATGGGATGACAGAGCCGTTAGAACCCAAGACGTTGCCAAAGCGTGTCGTAACAAACTGAGTTGCAGCCTCCAGCCCTTCCGCTTTGACGCTGCCGTTGCGAAGCGCATTGTTGAGACTCTGGACGTATATCTCGCATATTCGCTTTGAACATCCCATGACGTTTGTTGGATTGACAGCCTTATCCGTGCTTATCATGACAAACTTCTTTACGCCGTATTTTACGCTCAAATCGGCAATCACACGCGTACCATAGACATTGTTCTTCACAGCCTCGCTGGGATTGTCCTCCATCATGGGAACGTGCTTATAGGCAGCGGCGTGGAAAACGTAGTCGGGACGATACTGCGAGAATATTTCCTCCATTCGCGCCGCGTCCGTAATGCTCGTCACTATCGTTTCAGCCTTGATGAACGAGTATTCGTTGTGCATCATGAGGCGAATGTCGTGCTGCGGCGTTTCGGCCTGGTCGATGAGAACCATGCTCGCAGGATGATAGGTGGCTATCTGACGCACAATCTCCGAGCCTATACTGCCCGCCGAACCCGTAATCAGGATTTTCTTTTCCCTTAATAGGTTTGCGACAGCTTCCATATCCACCTTTATCTCGTCGCGCGCAAGAAGGTCTTCAACCTGCACCTCGCGCAGCGTCTGGAACTGCTCACTTCCCTCTTTCCACTCGCGAGCCTTGGGAATGATATACATCTTTATGCCCGCATCGATGAGGTCGTCCTGAAGTTCACGATTCTTTATGAATTCGTCGTTCTTCATCGGCGAGACAAGAAGTGCGTTTATACCCTTGTTCTTCATGACACGCACGGTCTCCTTACCTATCTTGTACACGCGCACTCCCATCAAGTAGGCTCCAGATTCATCTTCCTGGCCAGAGATAAAGCCTTTTAGCGTAAAACGTACAGGCTTTTCGGCACGAATACTCTTTGCCAAGCCTATTCCGCCGGCCTTGATACCATAAATAAATACGCGTTGGCTCTTTGTGCTGTCGAAGGTTGTCTCATATACAAACTTCACGATAATTCGTACAAGCCACATCACAAGAGTTGAGAACACAGCCGTAGCGATGACCTCGCGTCCACGTATGGGAACAAACAAATTGTTGTTATTGGCATACATGAAATAGTGCAAGGCAAAGCCGAGAGCACAACCTATGAGCACAGCGCCTGCAACTCTCAATAGATCAACGAAAGACGAGTAGCGCAGAATGCCTGAATATGTACGGAAGATACGGAATCCTAATACGTAAAAGATGAGGTATATCAGCAGAGTCAAGCATAGTTGCGGAAAGACAGCCAAGGTAGGATGTATTCCCTTGAACATAAAGTGCACGACTATCGAAACCACATAGACAATGAAGCAGTCAAAGGCGAAAATGCTCCAATGCGGTATGGACTTCCGCGAGAAATACCAGTCGCTTATTTTGTTTATAATACCCATGTTGTTTGTCCTTTTAAGAAGTGCCCCACCCTGCGCCACCATTACGAGGAAAGCCGAGAACATAAGGGAAGGAAACGCTCTGTTTTATGTCTTCTAAGATTATAGACGTTAGGTTTTTATATTACAAAGTGTGGGCAAAAATATGATTTTCTAAGTATAGTAACAAGTTTTACTCAGAGAAAATCGTATTTTTGCCCACACTTTACGGGATAATGCCCTGATATACATTCGCTGACAAACAAATTCTTAACGATGAAGATAGAACAAAAACTCTCCGCCGCCGCACAGGAGGCCCTAAAGGTGCTTTATGGCGCCGACGTCAACCCAGAGCAGATACAACTCCAGAAGACGCGCCCTGAATTTGAGGGTCATCTGACACTCGTCGTGTTCCCCTTCCTGCGCGCTTCCCGCAAGGGGCCTGAGCAGACGGCTAACGAGATTGGACAGTGGCTGGTAGAGAACCACGCCGACATCTGCACCAGATACAACGCCGTCAAAGGATTCCTCAACCTGACCATATCTGGCGAAGCATGGCTTAGCCTTCTGCAAGACATCAATGCCGACGCAGAATATGGCATCACACATCCTACGGACGAGAGCCCGCTCGTAATGATAGAGTACTCCTCTCCCAACACAAACAAGCCGCTTCACCTTGGCCACGTGCGCAACAACCTGCTCGGCTGGGCTCTGGCAAAGACAGTGGAGGCCTGCGGAAACAAAGTCGTAAAGACAAACATCGTCAACGACCGCGGCATCCATATCTGCAAGTCCATGCTGGCATGGAAACTCTACGGCAATGGCGAAACGCCAGAGTCCAGCGGCAAGAAAGGCGACCACCTTGTGGGCGACTACTACGTAGCTTTCGACAAGCACTACCGCGCAGAAGTCGCTGAACTTGCAGCAAAGCTTGAGGCTGAAGGCATGGAGGCCGAAGCTGCCAAGGAGCGCGCGAAGGAAGAGGCTCCATTGATGCAGCAGGCACGCGAGATGCTTCGCAAATGGGAACAGGGCGACGCAGAGGTGCGCGCACTTTGGGAGCAGATGAACAACTGGGTGTATGCAGGCTTCGACGAAAGCTACAAAAACCTTGGAGTAAGCTTCGACAAGATTTATTACGAAAGCCAGACATACCTCGACGGTAAGAAGAAAGTAATGGAAGGACTCGAACGCGGACTCTTCGAGCGTCACGACGACGGTTCCGTATGGGCAGACCTCTCCGCCGACGGCCTCGACCAAAAGCTCCTCATACGTTCCGACGGCACGAGCGTATATATGACGCAGGACATCGGAACAGCAGCACAGCGTTTCCGCGACTACCCCATCAACAAGATGGTTTACGTCGTCGGCAACGAACAAAACTACCACTTCCAAGTTCTATCCATCCTCCTCGACCGCCTTGGCTTCGAATGGGGAAAGAGTCTCGTACACTTCAGCTACGGCATGGTGGAACTTCCCAACGGCAAGATGAAGAGCCGCGAAGGAACTGTTGTTGATGCCGACGACCTGATGGCAGGAATGGTGGAACAGGCACGTGCTGTCATGGACGAGGCTGGAAAGACTGCCGACATGACGGAGGCCGAGCGCCAGGAGATAGCACGCATCGTGGGAATGGGTGCCCTGAAGTATTTCCTTCTGAAGGTGGACGCGCGCAAGAACATGATGTTCAACCCTGAAGAGAGTATCGATTTCAACGGCAATACGGGGCCATTCATACAATACACCTACGCCCGCATTCGCAGCATACTGCGCAAGGCAGGAGAAGCAAACGCCGCTGTTGCATCCGCACCAGAACTCTCCGAAAAGGAGATTGCCATCGTACAGAAACTCGCGGAATTCCCTTCCGTCGTAAAGCAGGCTGGTACGGAATACAGCCCAAGTAGCATCGCCAACTATTGCTACGAGCTTACCAAAGAATACAACCAATTCTACCACGACTTCAGCATACTCCGCGAGGAAGATGCCGCAAAACGCCAGTTCCGCCTCACACTCTCCGCAAACGTTGCTAAGACCGTTCGCCTCGGCATGGGACTCTTGGGCATCGAAATGCCTGAAAGAATGTAACCTGCGATGAAGTACTACGTCGTTTGGAGCGGGCGCGAACCTGGCATCTACACCTCTTGGGAAACGTGCAAGAAGATGGTACACGGACAGGAGGGGGCTTCCTACAAGTCGTTCAAGACCAAGGAGGAAGCTGTGCGCGCATGGCTTGAAGGCGAACGTCCCGTCACAAAGGCTAAAAAGGCGCAGCAGGAAAAGGCCTCAGAACCCAGCATAGCCACGAAGAGCAATGGTCAATCCTCAATGGTCAATGGTCAACGTTCAACGGTCAATGGTCAATCCTCAGCGGCCGTATGTGTGGACGCTGCGTGCTCGGGCAATCCCGGCAAGATGGAGTATCGAGGTATCGACCTCATAACCAAACGCGAACTCTTCCACTTCGGTCCCGTCTGGGGCACCAACAACATCGGGGAATTCCTGGCCATAGTCCATGCTTTGGCGATGCTCAAGCAGCAGGGGCGCCGCGACACCATCTTCAGCGATAGCCGCAACGCGATAGCCTGGATAAAGCAGAAGAAATGCAAGACGAAACTCGCCGAGAACGCAAAGTCCGCAAAGGTTTACGACATGATACGCCGCGCCGAGCTATGGCTCCAGGAAAACACGTGGGAAAACCCTATCATGAAGTGGGACACCAAAGAATGGGGCGAGATACCAGCTGACTTTGGGAGGAAGTGAGACTTTTGCTCACATCAGGCCACGCCCACTCGCACATCGTTACAAAACAAAGTGGACATATATGATAAGCTCCGCTGCGGCAAATGTGTCGTGGCGGAGTTTCTTTTCCCTAAAAAAGAAGAAACACGAAAAACACCCCAACACCCACCCAAATCTTCCGAAGCGCCCATGAGCAGGGAGAAGTCAATGGGTGGGTGTTAAGCTCAACACCCCACCATACACCCCACCAAACATCCCCCCATACACCCCCCCTTCTGTGCTGTATTATTTGCCATTACCTATTTTTATGTTGCGGCAGCAGTAAGATAGCGGGCTAGAGACTTGTTGGCAAGATGGAATATCAGGGTGGGTGTTTGGTGGGGTGTTTGGGTGGGTGTTTGGTGGGGTGATTGGCAAACACCCACCCTGATATAATGCCCATCAATAAAGGGAAGTCGCGGTGTTTGGGTGGGTGTTGGGGTGTTTTTGTGAATTTTGCCACAAAAAGATAGAGCAACCAATAACAGGATTCGTACGACTCGAAAGATTTGCGGCTTATTGTAAGCAAAGTTTTCCGCATCTCGATGAAACGAGAAGGCGTTACGATTGTTTTTTCTGGGATTACGATGATTCTTTAAGCACTCACGCTTTATCTCGTCTTGCTAATCGTGCCCCAGCCTCCTCAGAGCTTCGCCCTTCAGGGCTGACGTGCACTGCAAGATTCACTGACGTTTTATCTCGTCTTGCTAATCGTGCCCCAGCCTCCTCAGAGCTTCGCCCTTCAGGGCTGACGTGCACTGCAATACTCACTGACGTTTTTTCTCGTCTTGCTAATCGTGCTCCATAATAAAATGCCGCGCCCTTGCGTGGAGGGTGCGGCATTTGTTATGTACGAAGAGGAAATTTTGTTATCGCACAACGGCCTTGAAGCATGATGCAGGCAATCCGTCGGCATTTACGAGGTTTGCGCGTGTGAACGGCTGCCATCCATAGCGCACGAGGGTTGGCTCAGGCACTTCCACGCAACTAAGGACGACGCGTCCACGCTCGATGATGGCTTCGGCGGGATAGAACATGCCGTCTGCACCTGCCAACTCAAATGTTCGTGGTGCACAGCCGTCTGAGGTGCACAGTCCTTCGGCGTTATGGAAGCGGCAGATGACTTCGCCGTCGCGCACGACTGCCGCCTGGAACATGGGGCCTGTGGGCAGAAGGTTGAAGTCGTAGTCGTTGACGAGGGATATGCGTGCCAGTCGCTCGCCGACGGGACGCTTGTTCTTAGGATGTACGTCGAGGCTGTCGCCCACGTCTGTCGTCACAATCATATCAACGCCGTTCATCTCCTCAGCAAGGCGACGCTGCGAGTCGCGGAAATGCGGCCAGCTGGGGCGCGAGAGGCTTGAAAGCTGGACGGTATGGAAAGGGAGCTGGGGCTTGTTCCAATACTGGCGCCACGAGCGCACGAGCAGGCGGAACAGCTTCTCGTGTCCTTCAGTAAAGTGGGCATTACTTTCGCCCTGATACCAGGTAACGCCGCGTATGGGGAAGTGTTCGAGGGGGAGAATGCCTGCCTCAAAGAGGTAGCAGGGTTCGTAGGGGTGGCGTGCATTGAAATCCTGGGTGTTTCCTGAGATATGTATCGACGGAATGCCCTCGCCAAGGCCAAGATTCTTGGCGGCACGTCCACGACACCAATCCTGGATATAGTCGTTGTGCATCCAGTCCTTAAGCACAACGGGAAGGCGCGTCTCGAGCATGTCGCGATCTATCCAACTCTCCGTAGTGCTGCCACCTACAGCATTGCAGATAATGCCGACGGGGCAGCGCAGGGAGTCGCGCAGCACGCGGCCGAAGTGATAGGCAACGGCGGACAGCTGAAGGACGTTCTCAGGCGTCGCCGTTTCCCACGTCGTAGGCTTGTAGTATTGAAGATGTCGCACGGAGTCGATGACCTCTGCCGACCATGTCACATTGTTCGTTTCCCAACGAGGCTTCATGTTGAAAATCCTAAGCCCGTCGTCGGCGGCACGAGCGGCATCCTCGGCACCTCCCAAGCTCTCGCAAACGCGGAATGCCATGTTCGACTGCCCTGAGCAAAGCCACACTTCGCCAACTGCGACGTTGCGGAACGTCTTTGCCTGAACTTTTTTCTGCGAAGCCTTCTTTCCCGTCTGTTTCTCTGCCTTAAACTCCAAAGTAAGCCCCTCGGCAGTTCTGAGTGCGGGGAAGTGGACGCTCCATTCGCCGCGATTGTTTGCAACAGCCTCAGCCTGCGCCACTACGCTGTCCTTAGCTGTAAAAAGACGCGCACTCACGCGGCTTCCCGCGTCGGCGGTTCCATGAAGTTCGAGCGGCTGGCGGCGCTGGAGCACCATATTATCGGAAAATGTTGCAGGCAGGGAAAGTCCTCCGTAGTCGCCTGTGATAGCGCCATACACTGTTTTTGCCAACAAGCCTGCGCCCTCGACATTCGGGTGGATAGCATCTGGCAGCATCCACGGGTGCGGATACAGCGGGGCGAAGAAGTCTATGAGTTCTGCGCCACTCTGTGCGGCAACGGTTTCTATGGCCTTCTGGATTTCCTCGTGCCACTGCTTTGTTCCCGACTGGAAACGTGGGTGGCGGTCGGCGATGGGTGTTATGCGAGCAACGATGAAGCGCGCTTTGGGATTCACGCTACGCAGGGAATCCATCAGCGCCATATAATCGTGCACAAACTCGTCGCCGTAGTTCGGCCAGTCGCGAGGGTCTGTGTCGTTGACACCTAAATGTATCACAACGATATCGCCAGCAAAGTCCATTGCCTGCCGATACTCCTCCTGTTCTAAATAAGGGCGATGGCCGCGACGCAGCAACGTGGCGCCGTTTTTCCCAAAGTTTCCTACTTCATATCCTTCCCCAAGCATGCGCTGCAGTTGGAAGGGATAGGCGTCGCGCTCGCGATTCTCGAGCTTCATGCCGTAGGTGATGCTGTTTCCTATGCATGCCACGCGTACAGGCTTTTGCGCTACTGCCGTAGCATCCACAACAAAGGCAAAAAGCATAAGCGCCATGCCGCGGAAGATGCGCGAAGAGGTTTGGTGTTTCATGGTAATTATATATAAAGATGTGTTACTTAAAATACTTCTCAAGTCGTTTCAGGGAGTTGTCGGTACAGAATGCTACGACGATGTCGCCCTTCTCGAGTTGCGTCATACCATTGATGAGGTAAGCCTTTCCTCCGCGCACCATTCCGCCAAGAGTCGTTGATGCGGGCAGGGCGAGGTCCTTCACGGGGTTTCGCGTCGCCTTGGAACCCTCGGCTACAACGATTTCAGCAACGTCAGCATTGGCGATGAGCAAGCTCTTCACGGTCGTAACGTCGGCCTTCAGCATCATCTGGTAGATGTAGGCAGCCGCTATTGTTTTCTTGTTGAGAATGCTTCCAATGTCGAGGCTTTCCGCCATTTGTATGTAGTCGAGATTCTCCACCATCGCCACAGTCTTGCGCACGCCAGCACGCTTCGCCGTGAGGCACGAAAGGATGTTCATCTCCGAATTTGCCGTACTGGCAACGAAAGCCTGCGCCTTGTTGATGCCTTCCTCGATGAGGAGGTCCACGTCGCGGCCGTCGCCATTGATATACATCACATGGGATTTGCCAATGAGGCCGTCAAGTTCCTCGATGCGATGCTCGTTGGTTTCGAACACCTTCGCGTGCATAAAGTCGGGAAGCCTTGTGAGAGCGCGCTCCGTGGTGCTGCCGCCGCCCAGGAACAGTACGTTTGTGACGTTCGGATACTCGTCCTTGCCCGTTATGACTTTTAGTTCGTCAAGGCAGTCGGGCTTTGTCATGAAATATACGGCATCCTGATGGCGTATGCTGTCGTTTCCGTGAGGGATTATGGTCTCTCCACGGCGCTTGATGGCCACAACGTGGAACGGCGACTCGGGAAGCGACACTTCCCTCAGGGGACGGTTCAGGATGGGAGCGCCTTTGCGTACCTTTATGCAGAGAAGAAGCAGTTTGCCGCCCTGTATCTGCACACACTGGCGCACCCAGCTTCGGCGCACGCTGTTCATGATTTCTTCGGCTGCAAGCTCCTCAGGATAAATCATGGCGCCAATGCCGAGACTTGCGAAATACTTGCGATGTTCCTCGCCAAGATATTCCGCGTTGTTCACACGCGCCACCGTTTTCTTCGCGCCGAGCCTCGAGGCGAGCATGCAGATTAGCAAGTTGCGCGCTTCGTCGGGCGTCACGGCGATGAAAATGTCGGCACGTCCCGCTTCGGCTTCGCGCAGACCCTGTATGCTCGATGGCGACGTCTGCAAAGTGAGCATGTCGTAGTTGGAACTCAGGTTGGCGAGGCGCGAGGCATCCTCGTCGATGAGCGTTATGTCGTGGCGCTCACGGGAGAAGAGTTTCGCAAGATGCGTTCCCACGGCTCCTGCACCAGCTATGATGATTCTCATTTCCTTGAAGTTTTTTCTGTTCTTCCCTGGCTTGCCTGTTTTATACTGCTCCGCAAACAGGCTCTTGCCAGTTATTTTCCTTGTTCTTTCAAATGCTCGATTTCGCGGCGTATGCTCTCGGCGTCGAGACCTACGAGCTGCCGCAACTGGCTCACGCTGCCGTGTTCGACGAAGTTGTCGGGCAGGCCGAGGCGGCGTATCTTGGGACTATATCCGTGGTCGCTCATCCATTCCACAATGGCGGAGCCCATACCTCCGATGCGGCATCCGTCCTCAACGGTCAGGATGCAGGGGAAGCGCTCCGCCACTTCGCGAAGAAGCTCCTCGTCGAGAGGTTTCAGGAAGCGAAGGTCGTAGTGTGCGGCTCCTGTTCCTTCGATGGCGCGTGCGGCTTCCGTACCTATGGGGCCGAGGGTGATGACGGCCACGTCCTTGCCGTCGCGAAGGCGGCGGCCGCGCCCTACGGGGAGTTCCTGCATGGGCTGATGCCAGTCCGTGCGGCTTCCACGCCCTCGCGGATAGCGTATGACGAAGGTGCCCTTGCCTTCAAGCTGCGCCGTGTACATGAGATTCCTGAGCTCTACCTCGTCGTAGGGACTTGCTATCGTTAGCCCTGGAATGCAGCGAAGCGCTGCGAGGTCGAAGGCGCCGTGATGCGTGGGGCCGTCTTCGCCGACAAGGCCTGCGCGGTCGAGACACAACACTACGGGCAGGCGCAAGAGTGCGGCGTCGTGGATGATGTTGTCGTATGCGCGCTGTGCAAACGCGGAGTATATATTGCAGAATGGCTGCAGTCCGTCCTTCGCCATGCCTGCGGAGAATGTGACTGCGTGCCCCTCGGCGATGCCAACGTCGAATGTGCGCTCGGGAAAGTGGCTCATCATGATGTTCATCGAGCATCCCGTGGGCATCGCTGGCGTGACGCCGACGATTTTCGAGTTCTCGCGAGCCAATTCCAGCAGGGTTTTGCCAAAGACATCTTGGAACTTTGGCGGCTGCTCGGCGCCCGCTTCCGATATGCGCTCGCCGCTTTCTACGTCGAACTTGCCTGGAGCGTGCCAGATGGTGGGGGACTTCTCCGCCACGACCAGCCCCTTACCCTTGACGGTGTGGAGGTGGAGGAGCTTAGGCCCGCGCATGTCCTTGATGCGGCGCAAAATATCGACAAGAGCT
>ONWB01000003.1 GCA_900321445.1 uncultured Prevotellaceae bacterium
ACCGCGCACAGTTTGACCCGCCTTTCCGCGTGCCCAGCAACCTGCTGCTGGCGGACGACAGCACGGAGCGCAGGCCCGGGCATTGTTTTGCCGTGGCGCTTAAAAACGGTTCGGCCATGCGAAATGCACTGAACTTAACGGATCATCCGGAGCTGTGGCATTGCCGTCTCATGGTTTACGGTGAGCTTGGCATTTATTTCGGTCAGGTTGGCATGCGCTCGCCCGAATATTGGCAACTTCTTGACGGTCCTGCGGAAGGTGGGGACGGCGGTGGCCGCGACGACGGCGGTGACGGACGGGACGATGAGGAGTATGCGACACTGCCTGTGGACGATGGGGAGACGCTGTTGGCGGGCGGACGCGGGGTAAATGTGGGCAGATAGTTGCGATTGCGGTGGAAAATGTGTAATTTTGCAGGTGAAAGGAGTAAAAACTGACGATGTATTACGTAAAGAAAACGGTTGAGGTGGCCATGGCGCACCGGCTGGCGCTTGACTACGAGAGCAAGTGTACGGGGCTGCACGGCCACAATGCTATGGTGACGGTGTGGTGCCGTGCGCGGGAGCTGGACCGCAACGGCATGGTTGTGGACTTCAGCGAGCTGAAGCGTGTGGTGAAGGGGGCGCTCGACCACCGGTTTGTAAACGAGGTGGTGGACTTTAACCCTACGGCCGAGAATCTGGCGCGCTGGTTGTGCGAGAGGATACCCAACTGCTATAAGGTGAGCATCCGCGAGTCGGAGCATAACGAAGCCACTTACGAGCGCGACGAATGAAGCGGGTGAACGAAATTTTCCGTTCGCTTCAGGGCGAAGGCTACCATGTTGGCACTCCTGCGGTGTTCATCCGCTTTGCTGGATGCAACCTCGCATGCCCGTTCTGCGACACACAACATCAGCATGGCACTCGCAAGACTCTCGATGAAATCGTTGATTTTGCTGCCAGACATAAAGCCCGACTCGTTGTACTGACAGGCGGAGAACCAGCGTTGCAAGTTGACGCCGCACTTGTCGAAGAACTTCATGCTATAGGAAAGTATGTCGCCATAGAAACAAACGGTACGCATACCGTGCCAAGCGGCATTGATTGGATAACCCTGTCGCCTAAGGATAGATTCGTTGAGGGTGCAAACCCTGTACTAACCGAATGCGACGAGTTAAAGGTCGTTTTCGACGGAGTTGCTCCCCCACCCTATGCCGACATACGCACAAGCCACCGCTTCCTGCAGCCCTGCGACACGGGCGACGAGGAACGCGACAAGCTCATCATCCAGAAAACTGTTGAATACTGCAAGGCGAACCCCGAATGGCGGTTGTCGCTGCAGACACATAAACTCATTGGAATACAATAAAAGTATCACTATACCTCTATGAGTAACATATACGAAAGAATACTAAAAAAGCGCATGGGGTGGACGGTAGAAACAACCATAGACCTTCCCAAGAAGTGTGTCATCTGCGTCGCACCACATACGAGCAACTGGGACTTTATCCTCGGCGAGCTATACATTCGTTCTATCGGTAAAACCGCCAATTTCCTGATGAAAAAGGAGTGGTTCTTCTGGCCTCTTGGCTCCTTTATGCGTAGAATAGGAGGCATACCCGTAGAACGTAGTAAGAAGACGAGCCTGACAGACCAACTGGCGGAAGCAGCAGAAAAGGCAGAAACCTTTCGCCTCGCTGTTACTCCAGAAGGTACACGCTCGCGCGTTGAGACCTGGAAACGTGGGTTTTACTATATCGCACTTAAAGCAAAACTTCCAATACTTCTATACGCCATCGACTTTGGGCACAAACGCATTGTTTGCACGAAGCAAATCATTCCGAGTGGCGACGTAGAGGCAGACATGGGCGAAATACTTCGATATTACGCCGAGGGCGATTTCATCCCGCGTTTTCCCGAAAAATTCTACGCAAATCCCGAACAGCCATGAAGCTTTTACGCACCCTATCCATACTTGCATTATGCTTTGTTTGCAGCATTTCGCACGCTCAGGTTCCCAAGGGCGACCTGAAAAGTGCTATCATGGCATATTTTGCATCATATTCTGTCGATGGATTCAGGCCTATGCGTCCTGTAGGCGTGGACAGTTTCGTTGTTGACGACGAATCTGCTTTGCTCGACATTTACGCCAACGAGGCCTTTTCTTCGCAGACATTTCTCCCAGAGACAACGCGCAGGATTTATCGCGAACTGCAAGGGAGCCTTCCTGAACCATACAACAGCTACCATATAACAGTGTTTTGCAGAGGTGGCGAACAAACCATAACAAGCCTTGTTCCCAATGCCTTGCGCGATGGCGACGTTGACCATCGGCGTATGAGTGTGGACAGGGACTATACGGGTGCTCCATGGCGGCAGAATGTTTCGCGTCCCTATCGTGCCTCACGCGGACTTGAGGGACGCCACGTTGTCGTAACGCCCAGTCATGGACGCTTCTTCCGCAACCAGCGCAAGCAGTGGGAATGGCAGCGTCCCAACCTCTTCTGCACAACAGAGGACCTCTTCACGCAAAGTTTCGTAAACCCCTTCCTGCTTCCGATGCTCGAGAATGCGGGTGCCGTTGCCATAAGTGCAAAGGAGCGCGACTACCAGCGAGCGGAAGTCATCATCGACAACGACTCGCCATCGCTTAGCGGACGCTATCTCGAGGAGGGGCTGTGGGCAGAGTCGGATGCGGCAGGCTTTGCAATGCCTCAGGGCAACCTTCGCGACGGCGACAATCCTTTCCGTTTAGGCACGACGCGTGCTGCAGCCTCAGAACCAGGCACAACGGCAAAGATTACATGGTTGCCAAATATACCCGAAGACGGGCGATATTCCGTATATGTTTCGTACCCCTATTCCAATCGTGCGGTATGCGATGCGCATTATACCGTGCACCATCTGGGCGGTGCTACGCACTTCCGCGTAAACCAGCAGATGGGAGGCGGCACATGGCTATATCTCGGCACGTTTAGCTTCCGAAAAGGCGAGTCGCCGGATGGGTGTGTGACTCTCACAAACGAATCTTCTACGACGGGTGCGCTGGTTCTCGCCGATGCAGTACGTTTCGGCGGTGGTATGGGACGGAATGTTCGTGGTGCACTCTCTACAACGGGACTTCCGCGCTACCTTGAGGGCGCAAGGGCCTATGCTCAGTGGGCGGGAGCTCCTGAGAATGTGTATAATGTAAACAAGGGCGAGGACGACTATAAGGACGACATCCGCACCCGTGGAAACTTTGCCAACTGGCTCGCAGGTGGGAGTGTCTATGGCCCTGATGCAGAGGGATTGCGTGTGCCGTTGGAGATGTCGATGGCTGTACACAGCGATGCTGGATGGCGAAAGGACAATAGTGTATATGGTACACTTGGACTCATCACCACCATCGACTACGAAAAGCGCCGCAACTACATAACAGGTCTGCCGCGCGTGGCATCTTCCGACCTCGCAAACCTTACGCTTCATAATATGTCGCGCGACATTTCACAGCTACTCGGATACACATGGACGCGGCGTGAGGTTTGGGACAGGGACTATGCAGAAAGCCGTATGCCAGACATGCCGAGCATGATACTTGAGACCATGTCGCACCAAAACTACGGCGACCTCAAGTTCGGACACGACCCTATCTTTAAGTTTACGCTTTCACGCGCCGTGTATAAGGGAATCCTGCGCTTCGTGAACCAGCAGCATGGCATACGCGATGTCGTCGTAGCGCCGTTGCCTCCGAAGAACTTTTCCGCTACGCTCAACCAAGACGGTAAACATGCCATACTTCGATGGGAGCCAACCACCGACCCTCTGGAACCAACTGCCGAACCAACAAAATATATTGTATATACGCGTCGCGGAGACGGTGGTTTCGACAATGGGCAAATTGTCAACGGTACCGCAGCAGAGGCTGACATTAAGCCTGGCGTGCGCTATTCGTTCCGCATTGCCGCACTCAACGACGGTGGCGAGAGCTTTCCGAGCGAGACGCTGACGGTATATTGTGCACCTGACGAGCGCGCTCGCGTTCTCATTGTCAACGGCTTCGACCGTCTTAGTGGTCCTGCGTGGGTGGAGACGGACGAGCGCATAGGCTTCGACCTCAAAGAGGACATCGGCGTGCCGTATATCTCGCAAACTTCCTATGCCGGCTACCAGTCAGTGTTCGACCCTCGTCAGGGGGGCAAGGAAGGCGCTGGCGCCCTCGGCTTCTGCGGAAGCGAACTTGTTGGCGTCGAGATAGCAGGAAACACATTCGACTTCCCCTCCGTACATGGCGCATCCATCGAGGGTTTGAGGGGTGTTTCGTATTGTTCGATGAGCAAGGGCGCAGCGCTCGACGCAGACCTTTCCTCCTACGATGCCATCGACTATATCTGCGGACTTCAGCGCGACGCTCGTCAGAACCTTCGCCCGTTCAAAGTATTCGATGAGGCTATGCGCAAAAAACTTGAACAGTATAGCGGCGCATTGTTTGTCAGTGGAGCATACGTTGGCAGCGATATGACGAAACCCGAAGAAAAAGAATTTTGTAGGCGTTATTTTCATTTTTTCTGCGATGAAACCGTTGAAAACAACGCATCTGCTATCAGTGGCAGCGGCATGAACTTCACAATTGAAAGCCGTCTTGGGCAAAAGCAGTATGCCGTAAACCGCTGCGACGTGCTACAAGCTACGGACGAGGCGGGAGCCTTCCCTGCTTTCGTGTACGATTCTAATGGCAAGCCCGCTGCTGTTGCCTACAAACAGGGCACATCACGCCGCACTATGGTATTGGGATTCCCCTTCGAGAGCATTGTCGATGCTGCCATACGCCGCGAGCTGATGGCTTCATGCCTGAGCTTCCTGCTATTCTGAGCACCTATGGACTTTACCATAAAACTCCCCAACAGTTTCCGCCACATTCATCTCGAGCAGTGCAGCAGTACAATGGAGGTGGCGGCAGCTAATACTGAAGAGCTGAGTGGTAAAATCCTCCTCATAACTACCGACGAGCAAACGGCGGGACGCGGACAGCGCGGCAACCATTGGGAGAGTGCAAGTGGCAAGAACCTGCTCTTCTCCCTGGTCTTAGAACCTGAGGGTGTCAGAGCCGACACGCAGTTCCACCTCTCCGAGGCGACAGCACTTTCTGCGCTCTGTGCCATTCGCGACTACTTGCCCCCCACCCTTCGCGACGCTGTCAGGATAAAGTGGCCTAACGACATTTACGTCAACGACAGCAAAGTCTGCGGCATGTTGCTTGAGCACATGGTTCTCAGGGGCATGATTGTGCGTACAAACATAGGCATCGGCATAAATGTCAACCAAACACGCTTCATGAGCGACGCGCCAAATCCTATGTCTTTGTGTCAAGTGCTGGGGCACGAACTATCGCGCTCAGAGGTTTTGGAGTCATTCCTGACACATTTTATAAGTTTCAGGCGCATGCTCGCGTCGCCAGAGAAGCTCCACGACATCTACCTCACGAATCTTTACCGTCGCACAGGTATGCATAAATACCGCGATGAACACTGCGAATTTTGCGCGCAGATTGCCGACATTCATCCCGACGGGCGCCTCTGCCTGCTGCTTCAAAACGGCGAAAGGCGAACGTATGCTTTCAAGGAAGTGGCTTTTGTGCTTTGAGTTGTAGAATCTTTGTCGTATCTTCGCGCTCAAATATTACAAAAAGTAATGGAAAACTACATTGTATCGGCACGAAAGTATCGTCCGACAACATTCGAAAGTGTCGTAGGCCAGTCTGCGCTTACGACAACGCTTCGAAATGCTATTGCAAACAATAAGCTCGCACACGCTTATTTGTTCTGCGGACCGCGAGGCGTGGGAAAGACCACGTGTGCCCGCATCTTCGCAAAGACTATCAACTGCCAGACGCCGACAGAGTCTGGAGAAGCCTGTGGGCATTGCGAGAGCTGTAAGGCCTTCGACGAAGGGCGCAGCTACAACATCCACGAACTCGACGCAGCATCAAACAACAGCGTTGACGACATGCGTTCCCTTATTGAGCAGGTGGCAATACCCCCGCAGATTGGGCGCTACAAGGTGTTTATTATCGACGAGGTTCACATGCTGTCAACTGCGGCCTTCAATGCTTTCCTGAAAACGCTCGAAGAACCGCCCTCGCATGCCATCTTCATCCTTGCAACGACGGAGAAGCACAAGATTATTCCGACCATCCTAAGCCGATGCCAGATATACGACTTCAACCGCATGAGCGTTGACGACATCGTGGCACACTTGCGCGGAGTAGCAGAGAAGGAGGGCATCCCATGCGAGGAGGAAGCCCTCAACGTGATAGCAAGGAAGGCCGATGGCGGTATGCGCGACGCCCTTTCCATGTTCGACCAGATTGCAAGCTACTCGGGTGGGAACATAACCTATCAGAAAGCCATCGAGAACCTGAACGTATTGGACTATGACTACTATTTCCGCGTTACCGACCAACTTCTCGAGGGCAAGGTGAAGGACGTTCTTCTCACGTTGAACGAGATTCTTGCACACGGTTTCAACGCACAGTTCTTCATCGGAGGCCTTGCCACCCATTTCCGCGACATTCTCGTGGCACGCGACGCTGAGACCTTGCCACTGCTTGAGGTTGCTCCGGCTGTCAGGGCTCACTATCAGGAACAGGCAAAGCGTTGCACGCCGCGTTTCCTCTATCGCGCACTGAAGCTCTGCAACGACTGCGACATCAACTACCGCCAGAGTCCCAACCGTCGCCTGCTTGTGGAGCTTACGCTTATCGAGGTGGCGCAGCTGTCTTCCGGCGACGACGATAAAAGCTCTGGGCTTGGCCCTACGAAGAAGCTTAAACCCATATTCGGTCCTGCAGCTCAGAAGCAGCAGGTTCCGCAGGCTGCGCCCGCATCAGCATCCACGCAGCCAGTAGCAGCACCCGAAGCTGCAACGCCAGTAAGTCCCGCAACTCCTGTTGCACCAACAACACATGCCGCTCCTGCCGCAACGCCAGCGCCCGTGCGCAATACGCATAAGGCAAGCCGCCTGCAGACAGTGTCGCTCCACGCGGCACAAAAGCCTAAGGAGGAGCCTGCGCCAGTAGCAATGGTGAGCGAGGCCGAGGAGGAGACCTATGGCAATGCGCCTGTCACGTCGGAGGCTGTCGAATACCATTGGCTCGTGTTCGCAAACGCCCTGCCTGTGGAGTACAGTGCTACGTCGGGACGATTGAAGATTATCAAGCCCGTACTCGGCGAAGGTGGCATCGTGCGTGCTTATGTTGAGACAGAGAATGTACTCTCGGACATGAACGAAATCAAGTCGCAGCTGGAGCATGCACTACGCAAGAACCTCGACAATGGTTCCATCGTGGTTCAGTTCGAATTGAATCCGGAACAAGTGGCGCGCAGGGCATACACGAAGCGCGAACAGCTTGCCGACATGCTGCAACGCAGCCCCGCCCTACAAAAGCTGAAGAAGGAACTGAAGCTTGAACTTGCATAGTGGGATTTGACTATTGGACGATTTACTATTTGACAATTTAGCTCACCATGCTCTTCGTGCCCCAGCCTTCGAAAGAGCTTCGCCCTTTCGGGCTGACGTGCACTACAAGACTCGGTGAATCTGACGATTTGACTATAAATATATATATAATGCAATGAATAAGTACCTGAAAGTAGATTACAAGCTCTACACCATCGACGCCGAGGGAGTGGAGCATCTCGAGGAGCACACGAAAGAGAACGAGCCCTATCAGTTCATATCGGGGCTCGGCATGGTGCTCGAGGACTTCGAGGAAAACCTTCAAAACCTCCAGACGGGCGACAAGTTCGACTTCGTCGTGAAGAAGGAGCGCGCCTATGGCGACTACGAGGAGGAACACGTTGTGAAAATGCCGCGTGAGGCTTTCTGCATCGACGGACATTTCGACAGCGACCACATCTTCCCCGGTGCCGACATTCCCCTGATGAATGCCGACGGACTACGCTTCGACGGTATCGTGCGCGAAGTGGGCGACGAAGTGGTATGCGTGGATTTGAACCATCCCCTCGCTGGCTGCGACCTCCACTTTACGGGGCACATTCTTGAAAGTCGCGATGCCACACCCGAGGAGATGACAGGCGCACTGAACCGCATGAGCGGCGAAGGTTGCGGTTGCGGATGTGGCGACCACGATTGCGAGTGCGGAGGACATCACGACCACGACCACGATTGTGGGTGCGGAGGACATAAGCACGGCGACGGACATTGCGGATGCGGACATCATCATTGATGCCAAAAACTCCCTAATCCCCTTAATTACCCTTAATCTCCCTTCCCCCTCTTCCCCACATGAACACGTTTGGAAACATTCTTCGCCTGACGACATTCGGCGAGAGCCACGGCGCAGCTATGGGCGGTGTCGTCGATGGCTTTCCCGCAGGCATCAGCATCGACATTCCCAGCCTTCAGGCAGAGGTGGCGCGCCGACGTCCTGGACAGGGAGCGCTGACAACGGCGCGTCGCGAGTCCGACGAGGTAGAAATCCTTTCAGGAATCTTCGAGGGACGCACGACAGGCACTCCCCTCGCCTTCATCGTGCGCAACGAGGACCATCGCTCTGCCGACTACGAAGCCCTGCGCCACGTACTGCGTCCCTCGCACGCCGACTACACATACCTTGCAAAGTATGGCATCCGCGACCATCGCGGAGGTGGCAGGGCTTCCGCACGCGAGACGCTGTGCCGCGTTGTCGGAGGTGCCCTTGCGCGCCAGGCTCTCAAGCTTCATGGCATCACGGTGCGCGCCTACACTTCGCAGGTGGGGACAGTCGCAGTGGAGCGCCCATATCAGGAACTCGACCTGAGCCGCACGTACGAAAGCGACGTGCGCTGCCCCGACGACGTTGCTGCTAACCGCATGCGCGAAGCCATAGAGGCAGCACGCCGCGAGGGCGACACCATTGGTGGCGTTGCCACGTGCATCGTCAGCGGATGTCCCGCTGGGCTTGGCGAACCTGTAGCAGGAAAGCTCAACGCGGCACTTGCCGCAGCCATGATGAGCATAAATGCCGCCAAGGGCTTTGAGGTCGGCGACGGCTTTGCGATGGCAGCAAAGAAAGGTTCCGAGATGAACGACGCATTTGTGCCCGCAAGCGACGATGCGCGAGGCCTGCGCACCCTGACAAACCACAGTGGAGGCATACAAGGCGGCATCTCCAACGGCGAGGACATCGTCATGCGCGTGGCATTCAAGCCCGTCCCCACCCTACTCTCCGAGCAGACGACAACCACCGACGCTGGCACCCCAATCCGCTATGCCGCACACGGACGCCACGACCCCTGCGTACTGCCGCGTGCCGTACCCGTCGTGGAAGCTATGGCAGCACTCACAATCCTCGACTATTATCTTCTGAACGCCGCAAGCCGGATGTAGGCTTCTGAGCTATTTACCCCCTTTTGCTGATACGCTTGGTGGCGCCGATGGCACCTGTTGGGCAAACAAGTCGGCAAAGGTGGCAACCGACGCACTTTGTGCCGACGATGCTGGGCTGACGGAGCCCGTCTTTCTCCTCGAACACAATGGCCTGGTGCCCGCCATCCTGACAAGAGACGTAGCAACGCCCACAACCGATGCACTTGTCGCGGTCTATCCTTGGGTACACGATAGTGTCGCGGTCGAGGTCTGAGGGCAGGTAGAATTTGGGCAGCAGCTCGCCCACGAGAGCGTCAACCGAGTCTATTCCGCGCTTGGCCATGTAGTTCTGCAAGCCTAGAACCATGTCGTCGATGATGCGGTAGCCGTATTGCATGACAGCAGTACACACCTGCACGTTGCGGCATCCCAACTGTATGAACTCCAACGCATCGCGCCACGTTTCAATGCCTCCGATGCCGCTGTACTGTACGTTTTTCATAATCGGATTCTTCACCATCGCCAGAATGTGGCGCAGCGCAATAGGCTTGACGGCACGTCCCGAAAGCCCCGAGCCCGTCTGGCATCCATTCACCTCCGAGCCCTCTCCCAGCGTTACGCTCTTGATAGTGTTGATGGCCGAAATAGCATCGGCACCCGCGAAGTAAGCCCCCATCGCAGGCTCCGAGATATGGGCAATGTTCGGCGTCATCTTGGGAATGACGGGAATCTTCACGCTGCGCTTCACATAAGCCGTGAAGAAAGTCACCAGCTCAGGGTCTTGCCCCACGTCGCTGCCCATGCCCGTCTGGCGCATCTGCGGACAGGAGTAGTTCAGTTCCACAGCGTCGCAGCCAGCCTCCTCAGCCATCTGCGCCAACTTTATCCAGTCCTCCTCGTTCTGCCCCATGATGGAGGCCACGACAACCTTCGTAGGATAGTCCTTCTTCAGGCGGCGCAGGATGTCGAAGTCCACCTCCACGGGGTTCTCGCTCAGCTGCTCCATATTGCGGAAGGCGAAGAAGTTTCCGTGCCCACCGTTGTCGTAGACAGCGTCGAAGCGCGGCGACACCTCGCGGATGTCCTGCAGGCAGATAGTCTTGTAGAACACGCCTGCCCACCCCATCTCAAAGGCGCGCGCCACCATCTCGTAGTTCGTGCATATTGCCGACGAAGCCAGGAAGAACGGGTTTTCGCACCTGATGCCGCAGAATTCAATCTCCAAGCTCGGAAGCTCCTCCGTCGCGGCAGTCCCTCCCTCCGACTTCGTGTGGCGGAACGGAGCCATAAGCTCCCTGATTCTTATAGGCCTGTCGTAGTGAATGCAAGCCTCCTCGGCAGCCTCCAAGTCCTGCTCCGTACACTCAGCGACCCACCGCCCCGCCATAGCCTCGTTGCCGAAGCGTATGGCACGAATGGCGCGTGCAGGGTCGCCGTTTCTACACACTTTGTTGCATGGCGCATCCACACACAGCAGGCAGCGTGCCGCCTCTTCCTGAAAATGCATGTTCCTTTTCATGGTATCTATATGTTATTTCATTAAAACTACACCCTCGAATCTCCTCAGTTTCAAATATTCTGCGGTAAAATTATACCATTTCCTCCGAAAATCTCAAAAATAAATGGAAAAAACTTCATTCATCATAAAAAATTCCCTTCCAATCGATAACAAAAAATCATTCTCCACGCATACTCAATTAACAAAAGTCACTTTTCATTGAGCTTTGCAATAAAAAAAACAATTCCTCACACACTCCGTATCTCAGATTTATGTATTTTTGCAGACAAAACACAAAATCTGAATGAACCATGAGAATGGATAAACCATTGAAAGATAAGTAATGAAGAAGAATTCAAAAGATATTATACTTACGGATTTGCCATACGACATAAGGAGCGCACAGGGTATTTTCGAATATAGCAAGGGGATACTGGGAAAGACGTTGCGTGACTTTGTTTGGGATGGATATGAAGTAAGGAAAGGAAAAGGCGGACTTGGGCAAATGGTTGAGAATATCTACTTTTTGCTTGAGACTAACAACTATTCCGGAGCTGATTTCTCCGAGGCTGGGATGGAATTGAAATGTACTCCGCTCAAAAAGAACAAGCAGGAGGAGTATCTTATCAAGGAACGTCTTGTCTGCAATATGATAAACTATTGTGATGTCGTAATGGAGGATTTCGAACACTCTCATTTCTATCTTAAATGCCGATTGATGTTGTTGCTTTTCTACATACATCAGTCAAACTGCGACAATCTTGATTTAGAGTTTATCTTTTCTGTTCTATGGAAACTACCCAAAAAAGACCTTCTTATAATTAAGAACGACTATGAGGTAATCATTGACAAGATAAAACAGGGGAAGGCTCACGAGCTATCGGAGGGCGACACCATGTATCTCGGCGCCTGCCGCAAGGGGCAGAAAGGCGAAAGCCTGATGAAGCAGCCCTATAATCCCGATTTTGATGCTCCGCGCAGAGCTTTCAGCCTCAAGATGGCATATATGAGAACCGTTTTGGATTACGTCATTAAAAGCGGTAAGAATGCTGTCTCAAATGTAGCAGGTGCAAAATCGGAGCTTGTAAGTACCAGTGCACTTCAGAAGCATTCTTTTGACGACATCCTTCTCAAACGTTTTAAGCCGTACCTAAACATATCGTATAAAAAGATTGCAAAACGCAAGAATTTGGATATCTCAAACAATCCGAAGAACAAGTTTGCAATGGTTGCCAATGCAATTGCGTCTTTTTCCAAGTGTACCAATGTCAACCGTTCAGAAGAATTTCTAAAAGCAGGTCTGACGATGAAAACTATACGCATCCAGGCAAATGGGATTATCAAAGAAGCGATGTCATTTGAGAATATTGACTATATTGAGGTTGCTGAATGCGAAGAGTGGTTAGACTCGCGTCTATATGAGCTCTATTCCAGTAGATTTATGTTTGTGGTATTCAGGGAGCAAACTGCGGGCAAAGAGGATTATGTTTTGGATGATGTTTTTTTCTGGACGATGCCGCAAAAGGACTTAGAATGGGCGGAGGTATATTGGAAGCATATAAAGGATAATGTACTCTCCAACCATATATCTGAAGAGTATTGGTGGAAGGGTGCTGACAAAAAGAAGTTCCATGTCCGTCCCAAAGCCCAAAAAGCAAAAGACATGGCTCCGACGCCCGACGGTAAGGGTGCAAAGAAGTTTTGTTATTGGTTTAATAATGATTATGTCCGCGAAATAGTGGAAAAACATAGAATAGAAGATAATGCATAAACATCATATAAAAGTTGTTGAGCTGTTCGCTGGTGTGGGTGGTTTTCGCATTGGCTTGGAAGGTGCGTCGGATGCCTACGAGACTATATGGAATAACCAGTGGGAACCCTCTACCGTTCATCAGGACGCGTCTTTAGTGTATCAGGCGAGATTTGGCTCTCAAGGACACTCAAACAAGGACATAAACCTCGTTAAGACAACGGAGATTCCTGACCATGACTTATTGGTAGGAGGATTCCCTTGTCAGGATTATTCTGTAGCTGCTTCGTTAAGCCGCTCTGGAGGTATTGAAGGAAAGAAGGGAGTTCTGTGGTGGCAGATTTACCGCATACTCAAAGAAAAGGGCAACAAGCGACCGCAATACATATTCTTTGAGAATGTTGACCGCTTGCTGAATTCGCCAGCCTCACAACGTGGACGCGACTTTGCCATCATTTTAGCTTCATTGGCAGATTTGGGATATACGGTTGAGTGGCGCAACATCAATGCCGCTGACTATGGTATGCCACAACGTAGGCGCAGAACGTACATCGTAGGATACCTGAGGAATTCCGTAGTAGCTCAGAAGATAGAACAGATTGAAGACTGGGTAGAGTTTGATGGTGTATTGGCACAAGCATTCCCTTTTCGTGTGAAAAAGGGAACAATCTCAGCTTTTGACATCGAAGGAACTATTCAGGAGGTATCAGTAGAATTTAACAAGAGCAAAAAGGACAGTCCATTTGGCAATGCGGGTATGATGAAAGACCGTCATGTGTACTCTGTTGATGCCGACCCCGTCTATGACGGAACTACCCAGACGTTAGGAGACAATCTTGTGAATGAAGACTTTGTCCCTGAAAACTTCTTTATCTCTGACGAAGACCTGCCGAAATGGCAGTACGAAAAGGGAGCAAAGAAAATCAATCGCATATCGAAAGAAGGATATGAGTATGTTTTCTCTGAAGGCGGAATGGCATTCCCCGACTGCCTCGACAAGCCGTCTCGTACAATGATAACAGGCGAAGGAGGTACAGCCCCGTCAAGATTCAAACACGTGGTTCAAACCCCCTCAGGCCGCTATCGCCGTTTAATCCCCATTGAACTTGAGCGACTGAATATGTTCCCTGACAACCATACGTATCACCCCGAGGTTTCAGATGGACGCAGAGCATTCTTAATGGGAAACGCACTAGTGTGCGGTATCATACAAGAAATCGGGCGAAGCTTGTATCGTTTCATCTACAACGAGGCGCCAGCTTCCACCCGCCCCATTCACGTTCAGCGAAACCCACGTCCATTGTTGACGATGGACCTCTTCGCAACAGAAGAAAAGGAACTGATATACAATAAGCCAAAGAAAACATATAAGCTCGATGCAGCCAAACGCCTTCTTATCGGCTTGGTAAAAAAAGATAATGAGGACTATTTCTTCGCGAATGAACCCTCAAAGTTATACTATACAGGTAATGTCGGAACATTTCCTTCTACTATAGCTCTGAACAAACTATACTACTTCATGCCTCATATAAAGGGTAAGGGCGTTCGAGACCTCTATCTAATTAAGATTGTACGTCTAGGCAGCAAAGAGGAAGTTCATCCAGAGACAGAGGATAAGAAGGCTCCCCGACTTGTTTTTGAATTGGAATATTTGGAGAGCTTGCCTGAATACAAAATGGTAAACCTAAACTTCCAACGTGCTTTTACGGACACATTCCTTGGACGAGTGCTGACAGAAAGAGAATAAAGCATAACTCATTGAAAGATATAACACAAGAGAGTTGCCTGAAGTGGTTGGATTGCTGAAGAGGTTGGATGCGATATTGCCAGATACGGAAGTGTCGTACTACTCCTGCGGCGTGCAGCGGGAGACACTACTGGCACTCTGTGGCCTCGTAGAGGAAACGGCTGAGTAGGCAGAAATGGACAAATCTTCCAGTTTCCAATTCTTCCAATTAAAAAAAGGTACTATACCATCTTCTTATAACTATATAACTAATTAATATATAGATAGTTATAATATATAAATAAGAAAAGAGGGTACCTCAAAATAAAACTGGAAGAACTGGAAACTGGAAGATTCAAGAAGATTCAAGCAAATCAAATTCATCTAAAAAGCAGATTATCAATTATGTACGACATCACAAAACCCAAGGCACCGAAGATACCTACCCTCGGAAGAGGGACAGAATGTATCAAAATCCTGCTCTCGCAGGTGTCGAAAGACGTCAGGGAACCCCTCGTTCCGATGCTTTTCCCCATACTTGGCGCACACATGAGCGACGCAGAATTTCAGCATCAGACTTCATTTGGCAGGGACTTTGAAACCAAATGGCCTATCTAATAACAGAAAATGGGGGTAACAAGCGGCAATTCTGACACCTTGTTGAAGCATTTTGTCCGAGTTTATGAGATATGTCGGAGGCACCAACTATCACGCCTTCGAAATACTAAGCAAACCGTGATTTCAAGAAATCGCGAGTGCCTTGAAAAACAATCGAAATGGAACAAAAATAATGGGAGAAGGATTTATCGAGATGCGTTCTCGATAAAAGAAGAAGGCTTGTGAATGAGAAAACGCTTAGAACGAAAGAGAGCCCCCTGCAAGTAGTAGGAGGCTCTCTTGTTGTGTACGAGGTACTATTTACTGTTCTGCGTTTTCGAGGCGGTGGATGCAGTCCTCGAGGCTGTCGTACCACCAGGGTATTTCGACGTTGTATGTGTCCTTGAACTTTGTCTTGTCGAGGACGCTGTAGTGTGGGCGTGCTGCGGGTGTGGGGTATTCCTCGGTGTGCAGTGGTCGCACGTTGCAGCCTGTGATGCCTGCGATGTGGTGGATGGCGCGTGTGAAGTCGTACCACGACGTTGCGCCTTCGTTGGTGTAGTGGTACGTGCCGGGCACGATGCCGCGCTCTGCGATGTGTAGGATTGCTGCTGCGAGGTCGCGGGCATAGGTGGGTGTGCCTATCTGGTCGTAGATGACGCCGAGCTGCTCGCGCTCGCGTCCGAGTCGCAGCATGGTCTTGACGAAGTTGTTGCCATAGGCGCTGTATAGCCACGCTGTGCGCAGTATGACGCTGTGTCGGCATGCCGCGGCTACGGCTTGTTCGCCGAGGAGTTTGGTACGCCCGTATGCCGTCTGCGGGTTTGTGGCGTCGTCCTCGCGGTATGGTGTGTGTGCCGTGCCGTCGAAGACGTAGTCGGTGGAGACGTGTATGATGGCGCCTTGCTGGCTCTCCATGGCTTCGGCGAGCAGGCGCGGTGCCTCGGCGTTGAGGCGGTGGCATAGTTCGAGGTCGCTCTCGGCGCGGTCCACGGCAGTGTATGCTGCGCAGTTGATGAGCAGCTCGACGTGGTTGTCGCGCACGAAGTCGCGGACTGCGGCTTGGTCGGTGATGTCGAGTTCCTGTACGTCGGTGAAGATGTATTTGTCGTCATCGCGGTTTTGCGATGTTCCTACGAGTTCGCGTATTTCGCTGCCAAGTTGTCCGTTGGCGCCTGTGATGAGGATGGACATGTTTTGAATTAAAAAGTAAAAATTAAAAGGTAAAAAGTAAAAAGTAATAAGTAATAATTAAAAAGTAAAAATTAAAATTATGCTGACGTGTACTGCATGGCTCGCTGACTTGCGGTCAATGGTTAACGTTTATTGGTTAACGTTTATTGTTCAAAGTCTATCGGTTTTTCCTTGTCTTTGAAGTAGTAGTCGGAGAGTTGTCCGAGTAGTGTTGAGATGTCTTTTGCTGCCTGCTGCGTTTCGGGGGAAATCTCCTTGTGCTGTAGGCGCAGGAGGAATGTGCCGTAGAGTGCGTTGAAGCATGTTTCGAGCTCGGAGGGCTCGGTGGTGGTGTCGTGCTTCTGGCGCGCTCGCAGCTCGACGATGTATGGCAGTGCTTTGTAGTACATGCTGCGATAGTATGGGAAGCGGTCGGACGCGAGCAGGCGTTGGTGGAGCTCCTCGAGTTCGCTGAGTGCGTTCTTGTTTATCTGCAGGTGTCCGCTGTCCTTCACTCCCTCCTCTACCATCATGCGGCAGAGGTCGGAGTACCAGCGTCGCAGCTCCGCCATGCGTGCCTCGTCGAGTTGGAAGCCTCGGAGGTAGTGTTCGTTGAGTTCATCAAAGTTGCAGCCGTAGGAACGTATGAGGTCCTCCAGCTGCCACATGTAGAGTATGTATTCGGCGCGGTTGGTGTGCCGCAGCTTGTCTGCTATTATCATGTACTATAATGTATATTGTACTAATATAGTGAGAGGTTGAAGATGGTCATTGCGGCATATATCACTGCCACGCTGAGGACGATGGTGCCGATGGTGCGGTTGAGGAGTAGTATGCCGTGGAGGTCGAACTTGCTCTTCATGCGTGTGATGACGTAGGTGAGTCCCCACCACCAGAACATGGCTCCGCCGACGATGCTTGCGTAGCCGAGGGCTATCCCGAGCCAGTTGCCGGGGATGACGAAGGTGAACATGTTGAACAGTGCGATGAGGAGGAAGATGATGAGCGGGTTGGAAATGGTGAGCCCGAAAGCCGATACGGCATTGCTGAACAGCGTGCCCTTGTTCTCCGACTGCTGCGAGGGTCGATAGCCCTTGCGCGGGTCGGTGCGCCACATCCATACTCCGAAGGCGAAGAGCATCACGGCGCCGACGATTTTCAGGTAGAAGAGGTTCTGCTCGTTGTCGATGAACTCCATCATCAGTGGGAGCATACCGGCACCCGTCACCAGCGCGTAGAAGAGGTCGCTGAGCGCAGCTCCCGCACCTGTTGCGAGCCCGTACTCGCGCCCCTTGTGCAGCGTGCGGCGAATACACAGGATTCCCACTGGCCCCATGGGCGCAGAACAGATGATGCCAATAAGGAGTCCCTTTATGATGAGCTGGAAGGTGCTCTCAAAGTTGGCAAATACTTCTATCATTGTTA
The DNA here is from genome assembly GCA_900321445.1 of uncultured Prevotellaceae bacterium. GTDB lineage: Bacteria > Bacteroidota > Bacteroidia > Bacteroidales > Bacteroidaceae > Alloprevotella. The sequence goes on from ONWB01000003.1 coordinate 17,499, forward strand.
TTGCGTTTTATATGTTTCTATCACTATTCTTCAGTCCGAGATATACGCCTGCGATGGTGAATGCTCCGCCCAGAATCATGCAGAACCTGATTTGCTCGCCCAGCAGGAAGTACGATGCCACGCACGTCACGAAGGGGTTCAGGTAGAGGAAGTTTGCCGACGTCACGCTGCCAATCTTCTTGATGATGACGTTCCACATGTAGAAGCAGAACAGCGAGGCTATGAGTCCGAGGAAGAGGAGGTGGAACCACACCTCGCAGCCCACGAGCCTGTCGGGGAGCTCTGGCACCTCGCACACGACGAAGGGCAGGATTGTCAGCAGTCCGTAGCCGAACACCTTGCGCGTGACCATCAGCGTGCCGTACTTCTCGCTCATCGGATCGACTACGACCTGATATACGCACCACAGGAGCGCCGACACCAGGGCAATCATGATTCCGAGCAGCGGGTTGGGAGCCGCTTCGGGGTCTGCACCCAGTACGAAGCACACCAAGCCGAGCACCGCGAGCAGCATGCCGAGCCATATCGTCCAGTGTCCCTTTGAGCCTCCGGGGCGGAGTACTGCAAAGATTACGAGGAACAACGGTGGCAGCGACGTCATGAAGGAGACGTGTGCGGACTGCGTGTAGAGCAGGGCGAAGTTCTCCGTGAGGAAGTACATCGAGCCGCCCGACATGCCCGCAACGAGCATCGTAATCTCGTCCTTGCGCGAGTCGCACCACATCTTCCTGAAACTCAGCGGCAGCGTCACGACGACCGTCACCATGTACGCCAGCAGGAATCGCAGGAAGAACACCATCGCTGGCGAGAGGCCTGCATTGAGCAGTATCTTCGACGATACGAACGTAGCGCCCCAGATGGCGCATACGATGATTGCTAAGAAGTAGTACATACCCGTTTGGCCTCCTCCCAAATCTCATCCATTTCTGCCAGTGTCATGTCCGTCAGCTTGCGTCCCTGTCGGATGGTCTTCTCCTCGAGATACGTGAAGCGGCTTATGAACTTCTGGTTCGTGTGCTCCAGAGCGTTCTCCGGATTTATCTTGTAGAGGCGTGCGGCATTGATAAGGCTGAAGAGCACGTCGCCGAACTCGCGCGTTGCCTTCTCCTTGTCCATGTCTTCTACCTCCTGCTCGAATTCCCTTATCTCCTCCTTCACCTTGTCCCACACCTGCGAGCGCTCTTCCCAGTCGAAGCCTACGCCCTGCGCCTTCTCTTGTATGCGGTAAGCCTTGATGAGCGCAGGCAGCGAGCGCGGAACTCCGCTGAGTACGGTGCGGTTGCCGTCCTTCTCGCGCGTCTTCAGCTGTTCCCATTGCGATATTACCTTGTCTGCCGTGTCGGCTTTGCGGGCTTCCTCAGCGCTTTGGTTGTCGGCAGGGGGATAGACGTGCGGATGGCGGAAGATGAGCTTGTCGCACAGGCGATTGCATACGTCGGCAATGTCGAAGGCGTCTTTCTCCTGTCCGATAAGCGCATAGAAAACGATGTGCAGGAGCACGTCGCCCAGCTCTTTGCAAATCTCGCTGTTGTCTTCCTTCAGAAGGGCTTCGCAGAGTTCGTAGGTCTCCTCTATTGTGTTAGGCCGCAGGCTTTGGTTCGTCTGCTTGCGGTCCCACGGGCACTTTTCGCGTAGTGTGTCCATGACATCGAGCAAGCGTCCAAAGGCTTCAAGCTTTTCTTGGCGTGTGTGCATAGTATTAGAGCGAAAGGAATGACGAGCTACAAGCGATGTTGCTCGCTCGTAACTCGTCGTTTGTAAGGTTTTTAGGATTGCTTGTGAAGCTGCAGACCTACCTGCATGCCATTGTAGTTGCCGAGGAGGCTGCTAAGGCTTGAAAGGCTGCTGTTGCCCGTTACGGTGCCAATAAGCTGTGCCATCTGCAGGAGCTTGTCAGCGGGGAACAGGAGGTTGAGGGCCTGTGTGCCGTTGCGCGTCACGTTGCAGGTGATGTTGCCAAGGCCGAGAGCTGTCGTGAGTGTCAGCGTGCCAGCCTGCTCGTTCAGTTTGTATGTGCCGGAGATGTTCTTGCCGCCGATGACAGCCTGGAACGTGCCGTTCTGTGCAAACTGGAAGCTGCATGCGCCCTTCTTGATGCCGAGCTTTGCGAGCTGCGTGTTGATGTTGCTTTCGATGGTTGTGGCTGCTGCCTGTCCACCGAGCTGTGCAAGCACGTTCTCGCTCTCGAAGTAAATTTTCGAGGATGTGTAGTTCCAAGAGCCGGGAAGGTCTTTGGCTGCTACGGGGCTTGCCGTTGCCACAACACCCAGAACCGACGTCAGCGTGTTAGCCAGCGTGCTCGTTTCGCCAGAATCCTGAATGCCGGTGTTTACGTTGTTCAGCAGGTCGTTGAGGAAAGTCTGTCCCGTGGGGCCACAGCCTGTGAAACCAAAGCTTGCAACTGCGATGGTTGCGATTGTCATGAACTTCTTCATAATAATTGAGTTTTTAGTTATTAAATAGTATTTGTATCGTTGTTCGCTATTATTTACGGCGCGAATATAAAGCGTTTTTTCCGAATAGTTGCACATCTTTGGCGAAAAAAGTGCAGTTTCGCGCCTTTTCCGAGCCTCATTGTAGGTGTTCGTCTCCCTCCAGACGGAAGCCTCGTAGGAAGTCGTCAGCTGCCATGCGCTTCTTGCCTGCAAGTTGCAGTTCCTCGATGCGTAGTATGCCGTCGTGAAGGCTTGCGTAGAGTTTGCCAGAGTCGCTCCATAGAGGATATGCGCCTGCGGGTGCCGTCTTTGGCTTGCAAGCGCTCACGCTATTGTCCACAAGACTCGACTTGTAGATTTTCAGCACCTTCGTCTCGTCGCCCTTATGCAGTTCTGTCCATGCTGCGGGGTATGGCGAGAGTCCGCGTATGAAGTTGTGGCATTGTTGTGCGCCCTCGCCCCAAGGGATGCGGCATGTGTCCTTGAATATCTTTGGCGCGGGCTTCAGCGCGATGCCCTCTGCCAACTCGTCTTGCCTGCGGGTTACGACTTCGTCGCGCAGAATCATGTCAACGGTGTCGGTTACGAGCTCTGCCCCCATCTTCATCAGGCGTTCGTACACGTCGCCAACGGTTTCGTCTGGTCCTATTGGGGTTTTGCGCTGTGCTATGATGTTGCCCGTGTCGATGTCGTGCTGAAGGAAAAAGGTGGTTACGCCCGTTTCCACTTCGCCATTGATGACAGCCCAGTTTATGGGTGCTGCACCGCGATATTGAGGGAGTAGCGACGCATGGCAGTTGAAGGTGCCAAGGCGCGGCATGCTCCACACTACTTCGGGAAGCATTCGGAATGCTACAACAATCTGCAAATCAGCACGCATAGCCCTAAGTTCTTCAAGAAACGCTTCATCCTTGAGTCGTTCTGGTTGCAATACCTTCAGACCCTGGCTCAGCGCATATTTTTTTACCTCGCTTTGCGAGAGCGTATCCTGATGTCGCCCCATAGGTTTGTCGGGCATGGTGACGACTCCCACCACGTTGTAGCCGCCTTCTACGAGTTGTCGTAGGCTTTCTACGGCGAACTCTGGCGTTCCCATATATACAATTCTCAGTTGTTCCTTGTTCATAGTGTCGGAATAGTCGGAGTTCTCAAAGTTTCTCAGATTATTTTCAAAGTTTCTCGGAGTATTTTCAAAGTTTCTCAGAGTATTTTGATTTTTTCTCAGAGAAAAAATTTTATTCTTCGGAGAAGTCGCGCATCATCTTGCGATAGCTGTCGAGGAGGTGCGAGCGCGACACGAATCCCTCGAAGGTTTTGTCTGTTGCCAGCACGGGGAGAACGTCGGCGCGTGTGCGTTGGAACTTCTCCATGATTTCGGGTACCGTATCTGTTATGTAGATTATTTCCTCGGGCTGCTTCATCAGTTGGTCGGCACGGAAGAGTCGGTATAGTTCGCTTCGGAAGATGACTTTTCTGACTGCGGGAAGGTTTATGATACCCTTCAAATGTCCTGCAGCGTCGGTGACGGCATAGTCTTCGCGCTCGTCGCGGGAGACAACCTGCACCATCTTGCCGAGTTCTATCTCAGGAGAAAGCTTTACGGTGCTGCGCTCGATGACGTCGTCGAGGCGCATGAGCGTGAGTATGGCCTTATCCTTGTCGTGGGTGAGCAGGTCGCCCCTCTCGGCAAGGCGTATTGCGTAGATGTTGTGGGGCTCGAAGATGTGTATCGTGAGATAAGCTGCGGCAGAGACAATCATCAAGGGAATGAATAGGTCGTAGCCGCCTGTAAGCTCGGCAATCAGGAACACGCCCGTCAGCGGAGCATGGAAGAATCCGCTCATAAGTCCCGCCATGCCGAGGAGTGCGTAGTTGCGCTCGCTAAGATGTATGCCGAGGATGTCGAAGTGGTTCCATAGGCAGCAGAACACGTAGCCCGATAGGCATCCGAGGAAAAGGCTCGGCGCAAATGTTCCTCCGCATCCGCCACCGCCGTTTGTGGCACTCGTCGCAAATGACTTCAGGAGGATGATGAGCCCCAGGAAGAGAAGTAGCAAGGCTGGGTGTCCGTAGAAGAACGAATTGTTCATCACGGCATTCACGTCGGCACGCTCCGCCTGCGTGAGGATGGTGCTTATCGTGTCGTATCCTTCGCCGTAGAGAGGTGGGAAAAGGTAGATAAGCACGGCGAGTATTGCACCGCCTATCAAGACCTTCGGCATAAGTCCCTTTACACGCGAGAACATGCGCTCTGTCGCCGTCATAGTGCGCATCGCATACAAGGCTACAAGTCCACAGATGAGCCCAAGGAGAAGGCTACTGGGAACCTGATTGATGGAGAACGCATCTTGCAGCTGGAAGTCGAACATTGCGTCGGTACCACTGAGGGCATAGGCTACGCACGTGGCAGTAAGGGCAGATATCAGAAGCGGCAGGAGCGACGCCATCGTCATGTCTATCATCAAGACCTCAAGCGCAAACAGCACGCCTGCGATGGGAGCCTTGAAGATGCCTGCCGCTGCTGCTGCTGCACCGCAGCCAATGAGCAACATCTGGCGCTTGTGGTCGAAGTGGAAGATTTGTCCGAGGTTGGAGCCTATGGCAGAGCCCGTCAGCACAATAGGACTCTCCGCTCCCACACTACCGCCAAAGCCTATCGTCAGGGCAGAGGCTATCAGGCTCGACCATGTGTTGTGGCGCTTGATGCGTCCCTTTCGGCGCGAAAGCGAGAAGAGTATCTTCGTGATGCCGTGGGCAATGTTGTCGCGCACAACATATTTTATGAACAACGCCGTCAGCAATATGCCCACAACGGGATACACGAGGAAGAGCCATTGTGCTCGCGTAACGTCGAAACCCTGAGTAAGTAGCAGTTTTATCTCCTCGATAAGCCATTTCAGGAACTGCGCGGCAAGACCTGCGCCCACACCTGTGACAATAGCGAGAAGTATCTGCAACTGCCCGCTCGAAAGATGCGATGCGAGCCGCCTGATATGCACGTTTCCGCCCTGCTTGCTGTCGGTTGTTTTCATCTGTTGGAATAGTTTCGATTTAGAACATCACTTTATACCGCTGCGTGCCTACGAGAGCTATATGCGGACCGCGTAAAGCCCCCATGCGAGGCATCACACGCCTGCCGTCGAGACTGAAAAGGCGCATCTCGCTACCCGTTGAACGCAGGTAAAAGCCATCCTCTTTGACGGTAATATCCTCAGGACTTATCTGAGGAATGAAAACTGCGGACTGCATCTGCGATTCTGCCTCTTTCAGTACGATAGCATAGCGGCAACCTGCATCCGTCGTGTTCGTGCCGTCGCCCCAGTTCAGCACCATCCAGTCGCGAGAGGCGTTGCCTTGGTTTACTTGGGAATCTTCGTCGACGATAGCGTACAGGCAGCCCATTATGCCGTTTGTCGTCAGCGACCATCCCTTTGTGGGTGCCTGGCTCGACGTCTTCAGTTGTAGGGATGGCTTCTGCACGGCACCAGGCATGAGATACGACGCATCGGCGCGGCATACAATGTCATAGGTGCCGTCCTGACGTAGCACGAACTTCCATTGCGACGATTGTGTTGTGGGTTGCTGGACGCCTACGAGCCCCTTCCCTGCCCCTTTCGACGTCATGTAGCGTCCGTCGCGCTCAGGAGTATAGAGGTAGTACCAGTAGCATGTGTCGGCACTTGCCAGCGGTTGGCGCAAAGCTGTCAGGCGCGCCTGCATTTCTGCCGCCACATCGGGAGTTGCGTCATAGACGTTGTTGCTCTCGTAGCGTGATGTACTGATGTTGTAAAGCTGCGGTGTTTTCAGGTATCCCGTCTCGATATTCGTCTGCGTTTGTCGAGCGGCGCCGTTGCAGGGCTCTATGAGTTTCCACTCCTTTGTGCGCAGAGAGAGTGTGCGCGCCTGCGACATCTCCATGACGAACTCCCTGTCGCGAGTGTCCTCGCCGAGCCACGTGCTTATGTGGTTCTGGCTGTCGTAGGCTGAGCCAAGAGGCACGTCTGCTCCCACGAGTGCAGCAAGGGAGGCAATGTCGTCAATATGGCTGACGAGGGCATCCGAGGTCTTTCCCTCATGAATACGTGCGGGCCAGTTGACGATGAATGGTACTGCCGTGCCTGCCTCGAAGGCGCTATATTTGCCGCCTCTCCACGGACCGCTGGGATTATGGCTGCCAGCAAGTTCGGGAGCCTGGTCTTGATAGCCGTCGTCGAGTACGGGACCGTTGTCGCTCGTTATGATAAGTAATGTGTTGTCGGCAATTCCGAGCTCTCGGAGTGCTTCGGCAATCTTCCCTACTGTATAGTCGAACTGCAAGATAGCCTCTCCGCGCAATCCCATCGGACTCTTGCCACGAAAGCGTTCGTGAGGATAGCGTGGAACGTGTACGTCGTTGGTGCAGAGGTACATGAAGAACGGATTTTCCTTGTTCTGCTCCATGAAGCGTACAGAGTGCGCGATGATGCTGTCGGCGATGTCCTCGTCGCGCCAAAGAGCCTTGCCGCCCCCTTTCATGTATCCAATGCGTCCTATGCCGTTCACGATGCTTTGATTGTGTCCATGGCTTGAACGCAGCTTTGTGAGCAGTTCAGGATTGTTGGCACCCGTAGGTTCGCCGTCGAAGTTCTTTTGGTACGAAACGTAAATCGGAGCCTCGGCGTCGTAGTTTGCCACGGCACCATTCTCAATGAACACGCACGGCACGCGGTCTGCCGTTGCCGCCATCAGGTAATGATAGTCGAAACCTATGTCGGCAGGTGTCATGTCAAGCGGTTTGTTCCAGTCCTGCTGGGCTGTAACGCTTCCAAGCCCGAGGTGCCATTTTCCTATGGCAGCCGTTGTGTAGCCAGCGCTACGGAACATGTCGGCGATGGTGTACTGCTCGGGGCGTATAATCATTCCCGCATTTCCTGCCGCAATGTCCGTACCGGGACGGCGGAAGCAGTATTCTCCTGTAAGTAGGGAATAGCGCGAAGGAGTGCTTGTGGATGCTACGGCATGGCAGTCGGTAAAGCGCACGCCATTACGCGCAATGCTGTCAACGGCAGGCGTCTGTACGCGTGTTGCACCATAGCATGAAAGGTCGCCGTAGCCGAGGTCGTCGGCAACGAGCAGGATGACGTTAGGCTTTTGTGATGATTGTGCGAATGCCCCTGCGGCAAGTCCGAGTAAGGGAAGTGTTAAGGTACGCATAGGATTGGTTGTTATGGGAAGGCTTTTAAATGTTCCGCTTTGCTTTCTTTATTCTCAATAGTCCCTAAGAACATCTTGTGAATGGTAGCAGACATTCTTGACTATCTGTTCTCAATACTCAGATTCCTATTCTCACCACGACAGCATTGCTGCGCCATTTGCGGGAAGGTAGATGGGCACAAGCCCGTCGGCTTTTAGTTCCATGCGGCCTTTCTCGCCGGTAAGGAGTTCGGTTGTGAGTACCGTCCCCTGCTTTATTCCGAGTATGTTGAAGGCGTGTTCAGGTATGCGTACGCGTACTGTGCGAGCCTCGTCGGAGAAGTTTGCGCAGACGAGGATTGTCTCCTCCTTGCTGCTGCGCAGGAATGCATAATTGCACTTCGAATCGAAACCTCCGAGCCCATCTTCGTTTACATACATGAGATCGAAGAAACTGCCGTGCTGTAACGCTGGACGCTCGTTCTGCAAGGTGACGACGCGCTGGTAGTAGTCGTAGAGTTCGCGCTCCTCCTTTCCGAGTTTGTTGTAGCCGGCAAGGAGTTTGCGATATGATTCCACGCCCCAGTAGTCGAAGATTGTCGTGCGTCCGTCGGCTCCGCTGAAACCCTCAGCATCGGGGGCAGCCTCGCCGAGTTCCTGTCCTGCATATACCATGAACGGGCTTGTTCCCATTGAACTGCTCACGACGAGTGCAGGAAGAGCCTTGCGCGCATCGCCAGCGAAGAATGGGGATGCTATGCGTTGCTCATCGTGGTTTTCGAGGAAGTTCAGCATGTGCGTATTGATGTCGTCCACTTGCTGCCAGCAGCTTGTGATAGCGCTTGCCTCAGCCTCGCCACGCACTACAGCGCGCAGGGTGTCGTAGAGTCCCACCTTGTCGTAGAGGTAGTCGAAGTGTCCGCGCCCGATGTAGTTGCGGTATTCGTAGGGGTTGTAAACTTCCGCAATGAAGATGATGTTTGGGTTCAACTCCTTCACACGAGGAATGGCAAATCCCCAGAACTCGACAGGCACCATCTCGGCCATGTCGCAGCGGAAGCCATCGACACCCTTCTGCGCCCAGAAACGTAAAATCTCCGTCATCTTGCGCCACGTCGAAGGCACGTTTTCCCACGTCTGTTCGCTCGCACCAAGGGGATAAAGCTTTATGCGTCCCCCTTGGTAGTCGACGCCGTAGTTCAGCTTCACTGTCTCGTACCAATCGTTTTCGCCAGGTGTGGCGGAGAACACGTCGTTGCCCGTCACTCGCGCAGGATATTCCTGATAGGGCATCAGCGCGTTGGCTTCCTGCGCCTGCGGAATGTTGTCGAGGTGTAGCGACTCGCCCGGGATGTAGTAGAAGTTGTTGTCGCGGTTGAAAGCCATTGCCGTGTTGTCGCCCTGTCCGAGGTCCTTGACGCCAGCAGGGCGCGCATCGCTATTGTATTGCCGCGCCACGTGGTTCGGCACGAAGTCCATGATGAATTTCAGCCCAGCCTTATGCGTGCGCTTCACAAGTGCTTCGAACTCCTCCATGCGCTTCGCAGGGTCTTTTGCCAAGTCGGGGTCGATGTCGTAGTAGTCCTTGACGGCGTAAGGAGAACCTGCGCGCCCCTTCACTACGGCAGCGTTGTCGCGGCGTATGCCATACTGCGAATAGTCTGTCTGCGTGGCGTGCTCAAGCAGTCCCGTGTACCAGACGTGTGTATAGCCGAAGTCGCGAAGTCGCTTCAGACGCGTTGGCGTGAAGTCGGCCATCTTGCCCACGCCGTTCTCATCGAGAGTGCCGCCTGGGACGTTGTTCTGACAGGTATTTCCGTACAGTCGCGGCAGAACCTGATAAATCATTATGCGTTGTGATTGGGCTTTCATCGTTGTAGGCAAGAATAAGCAGAGTATGACGAATAATACTTTCAGTACCAAGAATTTCGGATGCATGTCCATGCTTTTTCCATTACTCTTCGACACCCTTTATCTCGACTTCGCGTGCTGCGTCGCGTGCAATTTTAGATATCATGCCCTGAAGAGCCTTGCCAGGACCGCACTCCGTGAAGCTTGTGGCTCCGTCGGCCATCATGTTCTGCACCTCCAGCGTCCATCGTACGCTACTCGTGAGTTGCAGGATGAGATTCTGCTTGATTTCCTCAGCATCTACGTGGCGCTTGCCATCGACGTTCTGATATACTGCACAACGTGGTGTGTGGAATTCCGTACGAGCTATGGCAGCCTCAAGTTCTTCCTTCGCAGGCTGCATCAGTGGGCTGTGGAATGCTCCGCTTACAGGCAGCACGAGTGCACGCTTGGCACCAGCTTCGCGCAGCTTTTCGCATGCACGCTCTACGGCCTCGGCATGTCCAGAGATAACGAGCTGTCCCGGGCAGTTGTAGTTGGCAGGCACAACGATGCTGCCCTCCTCCGTTGCCTCGTTGCAGGCTGTTTCAACAGTCTCGTCGGGAAGTGCGATGATGGCAGCCATTGTGCCTGGTGCGGCTTCGCATGCTCGCTGCATGGCTTCGGCACGAGCAGCCACGAGGCGCAGGCCGTCCTCGAAAGTGAGGCATCCTGCCGCTGTGAGAGCCGACAGTTCGCCAAGGCTGTGACCTGCTACCATGTCGGGGCAGAAATCGTCGCCAAGGCACAAAGCCTTGATTACGCTATGGAGGAATACGGCAGGCTGCGTGACGCGCGTCTGCTTGAGTTCCTCGTCGGTACCGTTGAACAT
>ONWB01000049.1 GCA_900321445.1 uncultured Prevotellaceae bacterium
TCTCGCGAAAACTGTAACGCAATAATAGAAACGAAGAGTAATACTCTGATTGCAGGATGTTATAAAACTATTATCCCTGATAGTGTAACGTCTATTGGAAACGGGGCTTTCCTTGGCTGCGAAGCCTTAACGGCTATACACATCCCGGAGAGCGTAACTGCTATTGGAAACTGGGCTTTCCTTGGCTGCGAAGCCTTAACGGCTATACATATCCCTGAGGGCGTAACTGCTATTGGAAACTCGGCTTTCAGGGGGTGCAAAGCCTTAACGGCTATACATATCCCTGAGGGCGTAACGTCTATTTGGGACGGGGCTTTCCTTGGCTGCAAAGCCTTAACATCTATACATATCCCTGATAGTATAACGTCTATTGGAGACGGGGCTTTCGAATGGTGCGAAGCCTTAACGGCTATACACATTCCTCAGGGTGTAACTTCTATTGGGAATGTGGCTTTCTGTGGCTGCAAAGCCTTAACATCTATACATATCCCTGATAGTATAACGTCTATTGGAGACGGGGCTTTCAGCGACTGCAAAGCCTTAACGGCTATACATATTCCTGAGAGCGTAACTGCTATTGGAAACGGGGCTTTCAGGGGCTGCAAAGCCTTAACATCTATACATATCCCTGAGAGTGTAATGTCTATTGGAAACTCGGCTTTCAGGGGGTGCAAAGCCCTAACGTCTATACACATTCCTAATAGTGTAACTTCTATTGGAGACGAGGCTTTCTCGCGGTGCAAAGCCTTAACGTCTATAGCAGTAGATAAGAATAATAGACATTACGATTCTCGCGAAAACTGTAACGCAATAATAGAAACGAAGACTAATACTCTGATTGCAGGATGTTATAAAACTATTATCCCTGATAGTGTAACGTCTATTGGATATGGGGCTTTCTCGGGGTGCACAGCCTTAAAATCTATACATATCCCTGAGGGCGTAACGTCTATTTGGGACTGGGCTTTCAGCGACTGCAAAGCCTTAACGGCTATACATATTCCTGAGAGCGTAACTGCTATTGGAAACGGGGCTTTCGAAAGGTGCGAAGCCTTAACGTCAATAACAGTAGATAAGAATAATAGACATTACGATTCTCGCGAAAACTGTAACGCAATAATAGAAACGAAGAGTAATACTCTGATTGAGAAACGAAGAGTAATACTCTGATTGCAGGATGTTATAAAACTATTATCCCTGATAGTGTAACGTCTATTGGATATGGGGCTTTCTACAGATGCGATGCCTTAACGTCTATACACATTCCTGAGAGCGTAACTGCTATTGGAAAAATGGCTTTCTATTGCTGCGAAGCCTTAACGACTATACACATTCCTGAGAGCGTAACTGCTATTGGAGACAAGGCTTTCTATGGCTGCATAGCCTTAACGGCTATAACAGTAGATAAGAATAATAGACATTACGATTCTCGCGAAAACTGTAACGCAATAATAGAAACGAAGAGGAATACCTTGATTGCAGGATGTTCTAAAACTATTATCCCTGAGAGCGTAACTTCTATTGGGAAAGGGGCTTTCAGAGAGTGCGAAGCCTTGATGTCAATACACATTCCTGAGAGTGTAACTTCTATTGGGGACTGGGCTTTCGACGTGTGCGATGCCTTAAAGTCAATATACATTCCCGTGGGGACGAGAAGTAAATTTGAAGAGCTTCTGCCAGGCGATAAGGATAAGCTTGTAGAAAGATAAAGACAGACGCGCACTGCATGGCTCAATGAAAAAAGTTCGAGGTTTCGAACTTTTTTCGGCATTTAAGTGGTACCCCCAATGAGAATCGAACTCATATCTAATCTTTAGGAGAGACTTGTTCTATCCATTGAACTATGAGGGCTTAGCATGCTTTTTGAGCAGATGCGGGTGCAAAAGTAATGCTTTTTTATTTTAATGTTGTATCTTCGCGCCCGAAATGTGTAAGAAAATAATGTTTTTGCTATGAGTACACTGACTATCTTCATTGTTGCGCTCTTTGTGCTGGGCTATCTGTCTATTGCTCTCGAGAGCGTCACAAAGATAAACAAGGCGGCCGTTGCGCTGCTGATGTTCGTAGGTTGCTGGACGCTGTTCATGTTTAATCCTGTACAGTATCCTGACGTTGCTGAGTTGCTGCCTTCCTTTGGCAACAACGTGGCGCAGACGGTATCGAACATCATCGAAAGGCATTTGGGCAGTACGGCGACGACGCTGTTCTTCCTGATGGGCGCGATGACCATTGTGGAGCTTGTGGACCAGAACGGGGGCTTCAACTTCGTGCGCGACACTTTGCAGACGCACAGCAAGCGCAAGTTGCTGTGGCGCATTGCGTTCATGACGTTCTTCCTCTCGGCAATCCTCGACAACCTTACGACGAGCATCGTGATGATTATGATTCTCCGCAAGCTCGTTAGCGACAAGCAAGACCGCCTTATCTACGCGGCACTCGTGGTGATTTCGGCAAACTCTGGTGGCGCGTTCTCGCCCATTGGCGACGTCACGACTATTATGCTTTGGAACAAGGGTGTCATTACGTCGCAGGGCGTCATCACGGAGATTTTCATCCCGAGCCTCGTCTCGATGCTGATACCTGCGTATATCCTCTCGCTTCACCTGAAGGGGAACCTCACGTTCACGGCTTCGCAGGCGCAGTCTGTGCAGGCGAGCGACTTCACGGCTTCGCAGCGTAAGATTATCTTTTTCCTTGGCGTGGGCGGCCTCATCTTCGTGCCTATCTTCAAGACGCTGACGCACCTGCCTCCCTTCGTGGGCATACTGCTCGTGCTGGGACTTCTGTGGACTGTGACGGAGGCTTTCTACGCTAACCTGAAGCAACAGAAGGAGGAGAAGGGGGCTATGCAGAAGCGCGTGACGAACATGCTGCGCCGCATTGACCTCGACACGATATTCTTCTTCCTCGGCATCCTGATGGCTGTGGCATGTCTGGAGACTATCGGCGTGCTGGAACTTCTGGGACGCTCGCTGGACACCATCTTCGAGGGTAACCACTATCTCGTGACGGGCATCATCGGCGTGCTCTCCAGCATCGTGGACAACGTGCCGCTGGTGGCAGGCTGCATGGGCATGTACCCAATGCAGGCAGCTGGCGACATGGCGCTGGACGGCGTATTCTGGCAGCTGCTGGCATACTGTGCTGGTGTGGGCGGTTCGATGCTCATCATCGGCAGTGCCGCTGGCGTTGTCGTCATGGGACTGGAGAAGATTTCCTTTGGCTGGTACATGAAGAAGATTACGTGGATAGCCTTCGTAGGCTACGTAGCGGGCATAGGATGCTACTGGGTCATCAGAAACTTCCTTTGGTAGTGACAAAAGCATGAAAAGGAGCCTCTTCATACTCATTGCGGCATGTATGCTCGCCTTGCCCTCGCGCGCAGACTCGGAGTTTGGCATCGTGGCAGGTGCGAGCCTCAACAGCCCCAGCCTCGACGGCAAGCTGACGGCGCGCTTCACCCCCGACAACTGCTACGGATGGTATGCGGGTGCGAAGTTCGGCATGGGCGTCCTCGGCCTTGGCTTCGACGTCTCTGCGCTATACTGCCAGCGACGGCTGAACCTGAACGAGGGCGACGACCAGACGTTCCGTTCCGTTGAGCTACCCGTGAACCTCAAGGTGACGGCAGGCGTGAACCACATAGCCTCCATCTTCATCGCAACAGGTCCGCAGTTCGGCTTCAACGTTGGCGACCGCAACTGGAAGACAAACTCCTTTGAAGTGGGGCGCTCGACGTTCCGCGCCAAGAATGCCAACGTAAGTTGGAACGTAGGATGCGGCGTGAAGCTCATCAGTCACTTCGAACTGGGCATCAGCTACAACATCGCGCTCACAAACTACGCGAAGGTTAGGGAATGGGCTGGCGACGACCTCACGGCCGACAACTATGAGTTCCGCACCAATACCCTGCAGGTGCAGCTGGCAATACTTTTCTAACACAAAGATTCCTCACTCATGAACTTCAAGAATATCCCTCCCGTAACGCTCAACCTGCTCATCATCAACTGCGTAGTACTACTCTTGCAGGACGTGCTGATGCGCATGGGAATAGACCTAAACGCGACATTCGGCCTCAACTTCTTCCTCGCTGACAATTTCCGCATCTGGCAGCTCTTTACCTACATGTTCATGCATGGAGGGCTGATGCACTTGTTCTTCAACATGTTCGCATTGTGGATGTTCGGAATGGTAATCGAGAGGACCCTTGGCACGAAGCGTTTCCTCATCTACTACTTGTTCTGCGGCGTGGGAGCAGGCATCTGTCAGGAGCTGTGGCAGTTCGGAGAGTTCTACTTCACGGGCATGATGGCCTATGACAACGTGAACCTGAGTGGCACCATCATCCCTATGGAGATGTTCCTTAACCAGTGGATAACGGTAGGAGCCAGCGGCGCATGCTATGGCGTGCTGCTCGCCTTCGGAGTGCTATACCCCGAACAACGCATCATGCTACTCATACCGCCCATCCCCATGAAGGCGAAGTATTTCGTCATTGCCTACGCTGCCATCGAGCTTTTCTCAGCATTCAGCTCTAATGGCAACATCGCCCACTTTGCACACCTCGGAGGTATGCTCTTTGGATGGCTGCTGCTAAGATACTGGCGACGTCAGCAGAAGCGTGCGCAATATAGAAACCGCATCTACATAAACGAGGAAAAGCCTACAATACTGCAGCGCATTCGCAACGTCTTCGACTACGAAAGGCGCAAGAAAACTGCGCCGCAAGCCCCTAAGACGTCCCATAGCGCTGACCACGAATACAACCTTCGCCGCAAGCAGGAGGAAGAGCGCCTCGACGCCATCCTCGACAAGGTTAGGCAGTCGGGCTACGACAGCCTGACGGCACAGGAAAAGCAGGAACTGTTTAGGATTAGCAGGTGAAAAGCATTTAATCTGACTATTTGACGATTTACTATTTGACTATTGACTATTTGACTATTGACTATCTGACAACACTTGTTATCTGACTATTGGACAATTTACTATTGGATTATTGACAAGCCTGACATAACAATAAGCGGCGCTGAAGCTCGTCACTTGTCACTATCTCAATGGTCAATGTTCAACGGTCAACGGTTAATGGTCAATGGTCAACGGTCAATGCTCAATAAAAATGAAACTCCTCTCCCGCATCATCTTCGCAGTATCAATCGTCGCTGTCGTGTTCCTCTGGGCAGGAGCACTATCTGCGTACATACACCCTCAGACGCTGCGCTATGCAGGTGTGGTGGGGCTGGGTTTCCCTTATCTTCTGGTGGCGGCACTGGCGGCGTTGCTTTTATGTGTATGCTTCCGTCCACGGCGTAGCTGGATTCCTGCCGTTGGCATACTGCTCTGCATAGGTAGCATACGCACATACTTCCCTATAAACTTCCCATCCATAGCGCCAAAGGACTGCATGAAGGTGATGACCTTCAATGTGCGAGGATGGGGAGGTGGCAAATGCTATACTGAGGACAAAGCCCACAACCTCGTTGCAAAATACATGGCAGAGAGTAAGGCTGACATCATCTGTGTGCAGGAGGCGAACGCTGCCAAGAGTTTCTACGATAAGTTTGTGCGCCGTGAAGTTACGCACACTCCCTATATGGACAGCATCAAGCTGACGGGCAACATGCTCACACTGCTGTCTGCCTACCCCATCGTGCGCAAGCAGCTCATCTGCCGCCACGGCGTCAACGCAAGCGCAGCATTCTGGTTGCTGCTCGACCCTGGCGACACATTATTAGTCGTCAACAACCACCTCGCATCCAACCAGATGTCCTCAGAGGAGCGCGACGACTGGAAAGGCATGATGAAAGCCACCGTCAGCAACACTATCCCCAACGACGACGAGGCAAGAGCGCAACATGCGTCAGAAGGTAAGATGCTCATTACAAAAATCGCAGATGCCAGCATAGCACGCGCATTAATGGCTGACACCATAGCCGCCTTCCTCGAGCGTAATGCGCACCTCAGCCAACTTGTATGCGGCGACTTCAACGACTCGCCCATCAGCTATAGCCATCGACTGCTGAGCCGCAACCTTACAGATGCCTATGTAGCTACTGCCAATGGCGTAGGACGCACTTTCAACGAGGGCAACATACGCGTACGCATCGACAACATACTATGCAGCTCTGATTGGCGACCATTCCAATGCACAATCGACGACGCATGCCTGCTCTCCGACCACTACCCTATGACGTGCTATCTGAAGAGAAAGAGATAAAACCTTATTCTACTAAGCACGCATCTTAGCAACACTTGAACATATCTCCACCAAAGCCCACCATTCTGGAATATACTCCCTCTATTTTTTGAGGAGATGGGATTATTCTTTCAGTTAAAGGCAACGTGAAGGCACAAGTAACGTGAAGGCATAGAGAGGTACACGCTAAAAACCTCGAATCTACAGCAAAACAAAAAGATGTGTGGGCACTTGATAGTGTCCACACATCTTTATATATACGCACGTGTGTGCGTGTGAGTTACTTCTATTAAGCCTTTTCCTCTTCCATGACGCGCTTCTTACCAAGCGTGCGGTATGCGATAGGAGCTGCGAGGAAGATAGAGCTCAGCGTGCCGAAGATGACACCAAGAATCATTGCGAATGCGAAGCTGCGGATGCTGTCGCCACCAAGGATGAAGATGCAGAGCAGCACGAGCAATGTCGTTACGGATGTCACGATGGTACGTACGAGCGTCTGGTTGATACTCTCGTTGAAGAGGCGCTTCGTGTTGCGCTTTGGCCAGAGTCCGAGGTTCTCACGGATACGGTCGAACACAACCACCTTATCGTTGATAGAGTAACCAATAGCCGTCAGAATAGCGCCCACGAATGTCTGGTCAACTTCGAGTGAGAACGGAACCCAACCCCAGCACATTGAGTACATGCCGATGATGAGGAACGTATCTACCGTCAGTGCGCAGATGGAACCTACTGAGAATGCTACGTTGCGGAAACGTACGAGGATATACACGAAGATGAAGATAAGCGAGAGGAATGTGGCGAGGATTGCATCCTTCGTCATTTCGCTTGCAACGCTTGCACCCACCTTTTGTGCGCTAACGATGGAGCCGCCCTCGTGGACGTCACGGTTCTTAAACGTGTCGTAGTTGGCGGTGATGAGATTAGCGTCGTGGAGACCCTGCCAGATAGCCTGCTCAACCTGCATGTCGGCATCGTCGGCATCGCTGTCGATGAGGTAGTTTGTGGAGAGACGTACAGCCTTACCCTGCGTCGTGCTCACTTCGATACCCGTTACGGATGCGTTAGCGTCGGCAGCGTTGATGACCTTAGCCACAGCTGCCTGCACCTGCTCGGGAGTTGTATTGCGGTCAGCAAACTCGATTACGAAGTTGCGACCACCAGTGAAGTCGATACCCTTGGAGAGACCACGTACGCCAAGGCTTACGAGACCTGCTACTACGAGGATGCCGAAGATGACCATAGCCCTCTTAGCACCACCAAGGATGTTGAACTTAGCGTTCTGCATAATGCCGCGTGAGAGCTTCGTATCGAACGTGAGCTTTGTCCACTTGTCCTTGTTTACGAAGTGCTCGAAGATGATGCGGCTAATCCATACAGCTGTGAAGAAGCTGGCAACGATACCAATGCCGAGCGTGAGTGCGAAACCACGAATAGGACCTGTACCTACGTTGTAGAGGATGAGGGCCGTAATAAGCGACGTCACGTTGGAGTCGAAGATAGCGGAGAATGCGTTACCATAACCAGATGCTATTGCCTGCTTCAGACCCTTGCCTGCGCGAAGCTCTTCCTTCGTGCGCTCGTAGATGAGCACATTGGCATCCACTGCCATACCAAGCGTCAGCACCATACCTGCGATACCGCTCATGGTAAGAGCTGCCTGGAAGGATGTCAGCACACCAAGTGTGAAGAAGAAGTTCAGTATGAGGGCGAGGTTTGCAACCATACCAGGAATGATGCCATAGTAGCAGCACATGAATATCATCAGGAGTATGAATGCGATGATTGCGCTCTCGATACCAGCCTGAATAGAAGCTGCACCAAGGCTCGGACCTACCGTTTCCTCAGAGATGATGTTCGTGGGAGCAGGCATCTTACCGCTCTTCAGCACGTTTGCAAGGTCGCGCGTGTCGTCGATGGTGAAGTGGCCGCTGATTTCAGAGTGTCCACCATTGATTTCGGAGTTTACACGCGGAGCGCTGTAAACGGCGTCGTCAAGTACGATAGCCACACCACGTCCGATGTTCTTCTTCGTCAGGTTTGCCCACTCGCGAGCACCGTCGTTCGTCATCGCCATTGTGACGATTGGCTGGTGCATCTGGTTGAAGTCGTCCTTAGCATCGTCGATGACGGCACCCTGCATTGAGGGCTGGCCGTTCATAGCCTTGAGGCTGTAAAGGGCGTATGCGTGTCCTGCTTCAGGCTTCACGCTCCACTTCAGACGCAGGTCGCGTGGAAGCTTCATCTTTGCAGCATCGCTGTTAACGATGGCGTTGATGTCGGCCGTGTCCTTAGGAAGTGCATAACCTACAACCCATCCCTGAGCGTCGGCCAATTGGATGAGGTCGCGGAAGCGCTTGCCTGTGGGAGCAGCTGCCTTCTTCGTGCTGTCGGCAGTTGCGCTGTCGGCCTGTGCCACAGCCTTGCCACCTTCGAGCTGAATCTGGTCAAGGCTATTGATAGCACCCTGGATTTCGCCAAGGTTGTATGTCTCCCAGAATTCGAGGTTTGCGCTACCCTGGAGTAGCTTACGAATACGCTCAGGCTCCTTGATACCAGGCATTTCCACCATGATCTGACCAATCTGTCCACGACCACGCAGAATCTGGATGTTAGGCTGAGCCACACCAAACTGGTCGACACGGTTGCGTACTACCTGATATGCATTGCTTACGGCAGCATCAACTTCTACGTCGAGGGCGCTCTTTACCTGTGCGTCTGTAGATGTAAATGAGATATTGGCACCCTTCAGTCCTGTAGCGAATACGGCTCCAAGCTTGTCGGCACCGTTAGCTTCAGCGTAGTGTGCAACGAAACGCTCCACGAAGTCGCCATCGCCTTTCTTGTAGTCCTGGCGTGCGGCATCAACAGCCTTCTGGAATGCTTCAGTCTTTGAATTTTCGCCTGCGAGGTTCTTAACAACTTCAGGAACGGACACTTCGAGTATCACGTCCATACCACCCTTCAGGTCGAGACCAAGGCCAATCTGCAGTGCCTGACACTCCTTCAGCGTCTTTCCCATGTAAACGCGCTCGTTTGCCATAGAGTCGAGGTATGCTTTACCTTCTTCCTCGCCCATAGCAGCGGCTTTCTTCTCGTAGTGACTCGTTACGAATGAGAACGAGAAGTAGAAAAGACATATCAAGGTCAGCAGTACTGCGATTACCTTAATGAATCCTTTGTTTTGCATTTGTTTTTGAGTTTATTATTACGTATTTTTGTTCAAACGTGTGCGTAAAAGCGCGCAAATATAGCGCAAGGCGAGGGAAGTACCAAATTTATTTGTGACTTCCGAACCGCAGCCTATATTCGCAATGCCTGAAAAAGGCTTGCAAATATAGCGCAAGCATAGGGAAAATGCAAGTATCGATGCGGTTTTTCCGCTTTTTAACCCCTTACTTGACCTCGCTGCCTGGTTTTACAGTACGCAGAGTTGTCACTACTGAGAGGCTGCCGTCGGCATCTTCAGCAGAGAGTATCATACCCTGACTTTCAATGCCTCGCAACTTGCGTGCTGGCAGATTTGCAAGGAAGCACACCTGCTTGCCTATGAGTTCCTCAGGCTTATAGTATTTTGCTATCCCGCTGACGATGGTGCGCTTCTCAAGTCCGTCGTCGATGAGGAAGCGTAGCAACTTGTCGGCCTTGGGCACCTTTTCGCATTCGAGCACTGTTCCAACGCGTATGTCGAGTTTTTCCCATTCCTCAAAGGCTATGTCCTGCTTGACGGGATTGGCCTTGTGGGCAGCGAGTTCGTTTTCCTTCTTTATACGCTCGAGGCGGTCGAGCTGTGCCTGTATTGCCTCGTCCTCTATCTTCTCGAACAGTAGGTCGGGCTCCTGCATAGCATGTCCTGCAGGTAGGATGTCTGTGCTTCCCAACTGCTCCCAGCGGAAGTCGTCGAGGCACAGCATCTTGCGCAGTTTGTTGGAGCTGAAAGGCATGAAGGGGTCGAAAGCGATAGAGAGGTTGCCTACGAGTTGCAGTGATACGTTCAGTATCGTTGCTATGCGTCGTGCTGCCTCGCTTTGTGCTATTAGCTGAGCGTTCTGATCCTGCTGCTTCTTTAGTGCTGCTGCTGTTAGCGTTCCGTCTTCGCGGCGCTCAACTGCTGGTTGCACCAAAGCGGCGTCCACCTGCTTCCAGAGTTTCCAAGGTTCACACTCAGTGATGTACTTGTTGCCTATTCTTGCAAGGTTCATGGCTTCCTTCAGCGCATCGCGGAACTTGAACTGTTCGAGGTGTTGCTCTACGCGCACCTTTACGTCAGCGAAATCTGCTATTGCAGCCTTGTCAGTATTTGTCAGTTCTCCGCACTCAGGCACTACGCCTCCGAAGTATTTCTTCGTGAGTTGCAGGGCTCTGTTGACGAAGTTTCCATATATGGCAACAAGTTCAGAGTTGTTGCGTTCCTGGAAGTCGCTCCACATGAAGTTGTTGTCCTTCGTCTCTGGAGCGTTTGCAGTGAGCACGTATCTCATTACGTCCTGCTTTCCAGGGAAATCCACAAGGTACTCGTGAAGCCATACTGCCCAGTTGCGACTTGTGGAAATCTTGTCGTTCTCAAGGTTCAGGAATTCGTTGGATGGCACGTTATCAGGCATAATATATCCTCCGTGCGCATGCATCATCGTTGGGAATATGATGCAGTGGAACACGATATTGTCCTTGCCAATGAAGTGTACGAGACGTGTGTCGTCATCCTGCCACCACTTTTGCCACGTTCCCCAACGCTCTGGGTCGCGCTCGCAGAGTTCCTTTGTGTTCGATATGTATCCTATAGGCGCATCGAACCATACGTATAGGACTTTCCCCTCTGCACCTTCCACAGGTACGGGTATTCCCCAATCCAGGTCGCGCGTCATAGCACGCGGCTGCAGGTCCATCTCCAACCACGACTTGCACTGTCCATATACGTTTGAACGCCATTCCTTGTGACCTTCCAGTATCCACTTCTTTAGCCATTCCTGGTATTCATTAAGTGGCAGATACCAGTTTTTTGTCTCGCGCAATACGGGTGTAGATCCGCTTATGGTGCTTTTTGGGTTTATAAGCTCAGTTGGCGAAAGATCGCGTCCACACTTTTCACACTGGTCGCCGTATGCTCCCTGATTGTGGCAGTGTGGACATTCACCTGTCACGTACCTGTCGGCAAGGAACTGGTGTGCCTCCTCGTCATAGAGTTGTGTGCTTGTCTTCTCCGTGAGCTTTCCATCATCGTATAGCTTCTTGAAGAAGTCTGCTGCGAATTTATGGTGCGTTTTGCTCGTCGTACGGCTATATACGTCGAAGCTAATGCCAAAATCCTCGAAGGAGCGACTTATCATCTCGTGGTAGCGGTCAACAACCTGCTGGGGTGTTATGCCCTCCTTGCGAGCACGTATCGTTATGGGCACACCATGCTCGTCGGAACCACATACGAACATAACCTCCTGCCCCTTTAGGCGCAGATAGCGCGTGTATATGTCAGCGGGCACATACACTCCTGCGAGGTGTCCGATATGCACACCGCCGTTAGCATACGGCAGTGCTGCCGTCACGGTAGTACGCTTATAGTTTTTCTTTTCCATAAAAATACTTTTCTTTATTTCTTTACATAATTCGGGCGCGAAGATACTATTTTTTGCACGTAAAACGCCTTGCTAATATAAAAAACAGGCATTTCCCCGTAAAGAAATGCCGTTTTCACTGACTATTTAGGTATTTTCTATTTTACCATTTGTACTTTTTATCCTATTACTATTCAAAACATACGTTCTCAGGCTTCCACTTGTTCTTAGGTTCTGGACTTTCAGCGGGATACCCTATGGCTATCACGTTCAGTGGTATGAGGTTCTCAGATAGATTAAGCAATTTGCTCACGTTTTCTACTCGCCTGCTGATAGGATAAACACCTTGCCACACGGCTCCAAGTCCCAGCGCATGGGCAGCAAGCAGGATGTTCTCCGTGGCTGCCGAGCAGTCTTGCACCCAGTATTCGCGCGCATCTCCCTCTAAAGCCTTCGTCATGTCGCCACATACTACTATCGCCAACGGAGCCTCCTTCGAGCGTCCACCTAATGCTTCGAGCGTCTCAGGATTCTGCACAACTACGAAATACCACGGCTGCTTGTTTACGGCTGTAGGTGCCGCCATACCTGCACGAAGAAGTATCTCGATGGTGTCGCTACCTACCGCACGCTCTTGATACTGACGTATGCTTGTGCGCGACATTATCGCGTCTATCACGGGATTTACCTCCTTACTGCACTTTCCGCAGTTATGCTCCTGAGCCTCAACACCCATTGCCGAGCAGAGAAGCATCATTACAATTACTAATTTTTTCATTTTCCTTCTTATATTTTAATTTTTAATGATTAATGGTCAACGGTTAGAAGAACCTTCAGTGAGCCTTCTTGCGTCCCTATGGTAGCAAGCGTCAGTCCTTCGGACGTGCCGAGCGGTAGTGCA
>ONWB01000025.1 GCA_900321445.1 uncultured Prevotellaceae bacterium
TGAACTATGGTTCAATGGTCAATGCTCAATGGTCAATGGTTAACGGATATGGTTCCGAAAGCTCAGGCTATCTGTTTCTCAGCCATTGCAGCAGGGGCTCGAGTATTCGTGCCGAAGGTTCGGCTTCGCGCGTCTCGAGTTTGATGTCCTCGCCCATGCCGTTGAGGATGGGGAAGTGGTATTCGTCGGTGTTGGCGCTCGTGGCTGGTGCCTCGCCCTTGCCCATCAGGTAGAGGGCTTCTGCCGTCATATCGCGAAGCTTCAGCAGCCATGGGCGCATGTCGTCGTAGAAGAGGCGGTCGCTCTCGCGTGCCGATGTCTTGAGTCCTTCAAGTGTCTGGCAGGCGGCGTTCACGCGGCGTAGTTCCGATGCCAGGGCTCCGGGGAAATCGCGCTGCCCATTCTTGTAGTCGCCAGTGAGGTAGGCGAGGGCATCCTCGTCATAATAGCGCAGGTAAGGGGCTACCGTTCGCAGGGCTGGCGCGTACTTTTCTCCCACAACGGCGGGCAGGGCAGCCTCCCACGACTGCTGGTTGTCAAAGGCGGCGTTGTTCCATGCGTAGTCGGCGGCGCTGAAGAGTGCAATCTTCGATACTTCGCCCTGCTGCATGGGGTTGAGGATGAGCGTGCGCGTGCCGCAGAGAGAGGGTTCAAGGCGTGCGAGGTTGGCGATGTGCTTTTCGTCGCGGAAGTTCGAGTACATGTCCATTGGGAAGAGCTTGGTCATGTCGTTGTCGTTGCAGGGGTAGTTCCACCACCAGCTGGCTTCGCGCCCCATCCATCCCTTAACGATGGCGAGGTCCTCGGAGTTTGGCACGCTCCACACGTTGCGGCCTGTGATGTAGATGTTCACCTTGCCGGGCACGTCGCGCAGACTCTCAAAGAAGCGCTTGCCCTTTTCGCGCGACACCCATGAGAAAGCGTAGAGCTGCGGCACGTAGTGTAGAGGCTTCACCGTGTCGGCGGCGGCGGCCTGTGCGGCGTTCCAACGTGTGTCTATGCGCTGCTGAAGCTCCGTCAGACGGTCGGCACCGATGTCGTTGAGGACATGGGTGTTCTGCGCATCTGTAAAGGCCTGTCTGGGATGGATTGCCCATATGAAGTTCACCTTCGACTCATGAGCTACGCCGACGATGTCGCGCAGCATGTCTTGCGTGAGCATGCCGATACGTTTCTGGTCGGGCGTGATGCTTGTGGGGTAGGGTTCCCCCCAGCGCTGCGAGTGGTAGGGGTCGCTCTTTGCACCATACATGTAGCAGTTCATCTTGTAGCGCGCCATGAAGCGGAAGAGGTCTTTCGTCACCTCCGCCGTGTAGGGCACGCCGTAGTATCCCTCGATGACGCCGCGGTCCTTCAGGTCGGCATAGTCGTAAAGTGTCACGCACGGCATGCCTGCACTGCCAGCGTCGAGCATCTGCTCCAGCGATGCCAGGGCGCAGAAGGCGGCGTCGGTGTCCTCGCCAAGGATGACGACCTGTGCTGTTCCCTGCTTGTCGGCACTGAGGTTCAGCACGTGGCGGTCGTACTTTGGCAGGATGAAGACGTTGCGCGAGAGTTTCATCTTGGTCGCGGCCTTGTCGGCGATGCCCTTCGAGGCATTCACTCCAATCAGGAGGTTCGACACGCCCCGCTTCGCACGTTGCGACACGCAGGCTTGCAGGCCGTGGTCGCCCAGAACCTGCTTGGCGCGATTAAGGGTTGCAGCGTCGATGCCGTCCTCAGCCACGATGTTCACAGTCTGTGTGAACGTGGCAGTCTCCGCTGCGAGATGCTGCTCGTGAGGTACGGGATAAATCTTGTATGCCTTCTGGGCGCCTGCTGCGAGAGAGACGGCGAAGGCGATGAGCATGAGAAGTCTTTTCATGGGAGGGTGGGGATTATGGGAAGAATGGGAACTATAGGAACTATGGGGGTTATAGGTACTATTTCGCTGGGTGGCTCGGGGTCTCAGAGGGCGCGTCCGTCGGCATCGTAGTGCTGATAGAGGAAGTCGTTGTAGGGGTATTTCTGTACGTGCAGTTCGCGTACGCGCTTATACATAAGGTCTTTGAGCTCGTCGATGTTTATTCGTTCGCGGGCAGAGATGAAGATGCAGTCGTCGCCGAGGCGTGCCATCCACGTCCGCATCAGCTCAGGCAACGACACGTTCTCTCGCGTAGGAGGCGTGAGGTCGTCGGCTTCCTTCTCAACCCATTGGTAGGCGTCAGTCTTGTTGAAAACGATGACGGTGGGTGTGTCGGCACAGCCAAGGTCGGAGAGCGTCTTTTCTACCACTTGCAGCTGTTCCTCGAAGTCGGGGTGGGAGATGTCTACGACGTGGAGCAGGAGGTCGGCCTCGCGCACTTCGTCGAGGGTGCTTTTGAATGACTCCACGAGGTCTGTAGGCAGTTTGCGTATGAAGCCTACGGTGTCGGAGAGTAAGAAGGGGAGGTTCTCGATGACCACCTTGCGCACAGTTGTGTCAAGAGTGGCGAAGAGCTTGTTTTCGGCAAACACCTCCGACTTTGCAAGCAGGTTTAGCAACGTGCTCTTTCCGACATTGGTGTAGCCGACCAGTGCCACGCGTATCATGCGGCCTCGGTTGCCTCGTTGTGTGCGCTTCTGCTTGTCTATCTCAGCCAGACGTCCCTTTAGTAGCGACATTCGGTTCAGTATGATGCGGCGGTCCATCTCGAGCTGCGTCTCGCCAGGGCCGCGTAGTCCCACGCTACCCTTGCCGCCTCCAGAACCCGAACCGCCACCCTGTCGCTCGAGGTGTGTCCACATTCGTTGCAGGCGCGGTAGCATGTACTTGTATTGTGCCAACTCGACCTGTGTCTTTGCCTCGGCGGTTTGTGCACGCATGGCAAAGATGTCGAGGATGAGTTGTGTGCGGTCGATGACGCGTGTCTGCAGGGCGTTTTCTATGTTTCGTATCTGCTTTGCAGAGAGTTCGTCGTCGAAGATGACCATGTCGGCACGCGCCTCGTCGGCACCCTCGGGGTGGAGGAAGTCGTGAATTTCGTCGAGTTTACCCTTTCCCAAGTACGTTGTGCTTGATGGTCCGTCCATCTTTTGTGTAAAGCGACGCACAGTCTCAGCGCCTGCCGTTTCGGCCAGAAACTGCAGTTCGTCGAGGTATTCCTCGGTCTTGCGCTCGTCCTGCTGTCGCGTGACGAGTGCTACGAGTACGGCGCGTTCGCGCTCTTGTTCTATCCTTGGTGTTCTTTTTTCAATCATGGTTTTTCAGTTTACATGTCGCCCTCGCCATATCCTCCAGAGGTTTCCATCTCCTCGTCGTCGCCTTCACGTCGTTGTTGTTTCTTCGGCTTCGTGTTGCCAAAGTTGTAGGACAGCGTGATGCCGAAGAAGCGCGAATTGCGCCAGTTCTTCTGATGTCGCCAGAACGTGTCGCTGCTCGTGTAGTTCTCCATGCGCCGCGTGTTGAGCAGGTCTCGCACGTTTAGCGAGATGGTAAAGCGCTTGTTGAGGAGGTTCTTGCGCAGTCCGAGGTCGAGGCTCCCGCTGGCGTTGCGGTGTCCCTGTGCTATAGCCTCGCGTCCGCGGAAGCGTGCCGTTGCTTGGAACGAGACGTCCCACGGCAGCATCAGCGAAGCCTGCATACGGAGGTTCCAACTGAAGCTGTGGTTGCCGTCGCCACGGATGTCCTGTCCGTCGATGTGGAAGGAATAGCCATCGAGCTTATAATAGTAAAAGTTGGCATTTGTCGAGAGGTCGAGGATGCGGAAAAGTTTGTTCTTCGCCGTCAGTTCGAGTCCTGTCGATGTACTTTTTGCCACGTTGAATGTTGACTGGTACATTATTCCGTCTGCTGCCGACTGCCAGTTGATGCGTTGCATAACGTCCGTTGTCGGGCGATAGTATGCTGATACGAGCAGCGAGTGGCCTTCCCATGTGCGAAGGTAGTTCAGCGAGAACGAGTTTGAGTACTCTGGTGTGAGTTCGGGATTTCCGAATCGCACCATCGTGGCATCGCGTGTGTCGCGGAAAGAGTTTAGCTGTCCGCCCCACGGTCGGCGCAGTCGCCGCGTATAGTTCAGTTGCAGCTGGTCGGAGGGGGTAATCTGGTAACTCATGAACACGCTTGGGAAGAGTTGGAAATAGTCTTTCTCGAACTTTGCGTCGTGTGGAGCTCCGGTATGCTCCTGCGCCCAGTTCAGGCTCTCTGTCTCGACGTTCCAGTATTCTCCGCGCAGTCCGCCCATCAGCCCAAAGGCTCCCGCATTGTAGCTCAGCGTGGCATAGAGGGCATGCACCCTGTTGTCGTAGATGAAGCGGTTGAAGAAGTCCTGCTCTTCCGTAGCATTATTGCCGTTCCACGACGTGTTGTCCGTCCAGCTCTCCTGCGGTGAGTTCTCGTGGAAGATATTGAGCTGGTAGCCCGTCTGCAGCTTTATCTGCTCCGTGATTTGGTTTTCATAGTCCACCTTCGCCTCCCAGCGGCGGTTGTTCATGTTCATAGGTCGGTACTGGTAGCTGTAGTCCGTAGCCTGTGGTAGCTGGTAGTATGTTGTGCTGTCCTGGTACCAGTTGTCGCCGTCGTGCTTCCACTGGTTGTGGCTGAGGCTGAGGTCAAGGAAGTGTTTTTCCGTAAAGTTGTGGCGATATGTCAACTCAAGGTTCATCATGCGCATGTCGCCCTTGTCCTTGGTGCGTCGCGTCAGGATGTGCGTATCCTCGCCCGTTGCCAGCAGACCGTAGTGGTAGGGGGTGGTATTGCATGAGTTGTGGTGCCCCAGCATGAACATTCCCGCTACCCCTATGTCGTCCCTTGTCGTAGCGTGCCACGTTAAGCCTGCGCGCGTAAATATATTATTGCCCCTGTTGCGGTTGTCTGCCGAGTATCGCTGGTATGTCTGCGTCTGGTAGTATTCCTGTTCGCTTTCAGAGCCTCCGCGCCCTTCGCGATGTCGCAGTCCTACGTTCAGGTAGGCGTCAAGATGGCGGGAGTTGTAGTTTATGTTCGCGCTCGTGTTAGCACCTCCGTGGGTGTTTCCTCCCAGTTGCACGGAGCCATAGTAGCCAGGCTTCAGGTTCTTCTTCATCACGATGTTGATGATGCCTGCCGAGCCTTCTGCCGAGAACTTCGCAGAGGGATTGTCGATGACCTCAATGCGCTCGATGCTCTCTGCCGGCATCTGCTGCAGTATGTTGCCCTGGTTGTCGCTTGTGAGTCCAGCCTGCCGTCCGTTTATCCATACTTCCACGCTTGAGTTCCCTCGTAGCGAGACATTGCCGTCGTTATCGACCTCCACGGACGGTATGTTCTCCAGCACTTCCACCGCTGACTGTCCTGCCAGGCTTATCTGGCTCTCGACGTTGAAGGTCTTGCGATCCACTTCGAGCTTCATCTCAGAGCGTTGCCCTGTTACGGTAGCCTCGCTCAGCTGCGTAGAGGCTTCTGCGAGCAGAATGTCACCAATGTCGGCACGTTTTGCCGTCGCCGTCAGCTGTACGTCGCGCCTTTCCTCCTTATATCCGAGAAGGGAGATGCCGATTGTGTAGCGTCCGAGAGGCAGGCTTTGTAGCATAAAGCGCCCCTCGGCGTCAGTGTATCCAGTTTTCAAGGGCTTTGCCTGTCCCGCCTGGCGCACGACGACGTTGGCAAATTCCAGTGGCGACGTTGTCTGCTTTTCAACAACGCGACCTGTGATGCTCCCCTGCGCCCATGCCGTGAGCGATGCGAGGGCAAGCGTGAGCGTATATATAAGTCTGTTCATGTTGCAAAAAGTGCAAATTTTAGTGCAAAAATAAACCATAACGATGAACAAGTCCCGAAAACCATTTTTGTTGAAATTGCATGAAGTATTCACATTCCGCCACTTCGCTCGCAAGTCCTACGCCCTCTTCAGCGTCCTCGGACGCGAAGTGCGCGTCGGTGTGCTCAGCGTGGCAACGCTTGCAACGGCAGCCCCCTGCTTGGCGCAGGCTTCCGCTCCGCAGGCAGGCGGCAGCGCACCTTCGCCCGAGGACTCCGATACGTTGGAACTTGCTGCGGCATGGGTGACGGCACCGCCTGCAGTGAGCCGCATTGCTGACGCAACTGCCGTGCAGGTGCAGGTGCTCACGCAGGCCGACCTGCGTGCAGCGGGTGTCGCATCCGTAAACGATGCCCTCAAACTCGCCACTGGTATCGACGTGCGCCAGCGCGGTGCCTTTGGAATACAGACAGACATCAGCATCGACGGGGGAACCTTTGACCAAGTAGCATACTACGTCAATGGTTTCCCCGTTGGCAATCCCCAGACAGGGCACAACGCCGCCGACTTCCCCGTAAACGTTTCCGACATTCGCCGCATCGAGGTCATGAACGGAGCCGCGGCGAGTGCCTTCGGTACGCAAGCTTTCAGCGGGGCTGTGAACATTATAACCGAAGCTCCCGCCCATATCTCCCAGACGAATCCCCTTTCCTGTTATGGCGAGGTGGCTGGAGGTTCGTACGGCACCCTCCTCGCCGAAACGCGCGCCGAGCTCATCCCCCGAGGTATGAAGTCTGTCGCAGGCACGTCGCTTTCCCTCTCCTACCGCCGCAGCGATGGCGCTGTCGCGAACTCCGATTTCCAGGGCGGCAAGGCATTCTGGCAGGCACATCTGCGAGGGCACAATTTCAAGCTTAACGTACAGGCGGGAGCCACGCTGAACGACTTCGGTGCCAACACGTTCTACAGCGCAGCATACCCCAACCAGTGGGAAGCCACGCGTCGCTACCACGTGGGGCTGCGTGCCGAGACAGAGGGCAGCGTGCGCATAGTGCCCGAGTTCTCGTGGGTGCGCAACACCGACCACTTCCAGCTAATCCGCGGCACGCACACCGCCGAGAACTTCCATCGCGGCGACGTCCTCACCTGCGGCTTCCGCACCTACGCCGCATGGCAGGCATTGCAGGGCGCACTCAGGGCGACCTCGGCATTCGGTGCAGAGCTGCGGCAGGAGGAAATCTACAGTTCCAACCTCGGACGCCCCATGGACGTTGCGCAGCAATTCTCGCACTATACTCATCACGACAATCGCACCAACGTGGCGCTCTCGCTCGCCCAGACGCTTCGCTGGCACCAGTTGGCAGTCAGCCTCTCCGTCCTCGCCCAGCGCAACACCGCCGCCAGCCGTCACCTCCGCCTCTACCCCAGTGCCGACGTTTCCTACGCACTTCCCCACGGCTGGAAGCTCTATGCCTCGTGGCACAAGACGCTGCGCCTGCCCACGTTCACAGATCTCTACTACAAAAGCCCCACGCAGGAGGGCAACCTCGGCCTGAAGCCTGAGGAAAACAGCGCATGGCGACTTGGCGCCGAATACTGCGCAGGTACGTGGCGCGCCCAGCTGCGTGGCTTCTACAACTGCGGCACGGGCATGATAGACTGGGTGATGCGCTCTCCCGACGACATCTACCATGCCACGAGTTTTCGCCTCGACAACATGGGCGCGAGCCTCTCTGCAGCCCTCGACCTTAGAGGAATCTTCGGCAAGCGGCAGCCGTTGCGCAGCCTCAGTGCCAGCTACACCTACATCCATCAGGAGCGGCGCGACGGACAAACTCCCTACAAGTCGTGCTACGCCCTTGAATACCTGCGCCACAAACTCATCCTCCGCCTCGACCACGCCGTCGCCACAAACCTCACGGCATCGTGGAGCCTGCGCCTCCAAAACCGCAGAGGCACTTACATCCCCCGCCAAGAGCCCAATAGCCCAGTGCCCTATGGCACCCATGCCATTCTCGACCTCCGACTGCGATGGCAAAAGCCGCACTACGAGGCATACATAGAGGCGCAAAACCTTACAGCCACACACTACTTCGACCTCGCTAACGTTCCGCAGCCACGCCTCCTCGTCATAGCAGGCCTTAGCCTGAGGATATAAATGAAGAATGAAGAATGAAAAATTATAAATTAAAGATTAAAAATTATAATGGAATATGGAGCATGTCGGCGATTTCGCAAAAACTGAAAAGAGCGATTTACTTTTATTTAAGCTCCGGAAGTATTGTAATTCATGAATTTTGTCTATTTTTGCGCCCACAATTTTACGTTAAACAATAAACGTTAAACAATAGTGACGAGAGACAAGCGACGAGTTGCATCGCTGGTTATGGGTTAATGGTTATTGGTTAACGTAATAGAAAGAACACAGCAATGAGAGGACAAAATTACATGATAGTAGCCGCACTTGCCACTACGATACTATTCGCAGGGTGTGGTAAGGAGACTAAGCACGAGAAGGCCCCCGTGCATGTCAGGACGGAAGTGGTAGGTGAGGAATTTGGCAGTGATGGCCGCAGTTATGTTGGCGTTGTAGAAGAGCGCGAAGCCACGGCAGTCAGTTTCACGAGCATGGGTGTGGTGCGCCGCATGTACGTCAGTGCGGGGCAGACCGTAGGCCGCGGACAGCTGTTGGCAGAACTCGACCCCTCGACGTCCAGCAACATGTCGGAAGCAGCCAGAGAATCGACGCAGCAAGCGCGCGACATGGTCGTGCAGACGCAGGCCGCCTACGACCAAGCTAAGGACGCCTACGACCGCATGAAGCTGCTCCACGACAACGGGTCGCTGCCAGAGATAAAGTGGATAGAGATGCAGACACGCCTGCAGCAGGCAGAGACAGCCCTCCGCACGGCAAAGAGCGGAGTGCGTTCGGCACAGGCAGCAGAGCGCATAGCGCAGAAGAGCCTACAGGACACGCGCCTCTATGCCCCCGTCAGTGGCATCGTGGGTAGCAAGATGGTGGGCGCAGGCGAAACGTCGATGCCATCGCGACCCGTAGTAACCATTCTCGACGTAAGTAGCGTAAAAGTGAAGGTGGCTGTGCCAGAGAGCGAAATCCCCTACATACACGAGAACACGCCTTCGACGATAAAGGTGGAAGCCGCTGGAGTGCGCATACAAGGTGGAAGGATAGAAAAGGGCGTACAGGCCGACGTAATGACACACACCTACGAAGTGCGCATAAATGTGCAGAATCCTGCGCGCAAGCTCCTGCCCGGCATGGTGGCAGAGGTGGAGTTCCCAACCAGCCTTTCGTCATCACGAGGAGGAAGTCAATCTTCAATGGTCAATGGTCAATGGCTAATGGTGCCCGTGTCGAGTGTTCAGCACCGTGCCGATGGTACGCTCTTCGTTTGGACTATTGACCAAAAGAACACAGCCCATCGCACCACCGTCACCATAGGACATACCTCAGGCAATCGCATCGCCGTACTGACGGGTATTGCTGCTGGGCAGCGCATAGTGGTTGAGGGGTATCATAAACTGAGCGAGGGAACTCGCGTAGCGTTATAGGGGTACAATGGAAAATAGAGGCATGAACTGGCTCCGCTGGCCGCTTGAGAACTATGGGATTTCGCTGCTCATCGTATGCGTGCTCTTTTTCTTGGGGATATATGGCATGTATGTGATGCCGAAAGACGAGTTTCCCGCATTCACTATACGTCAGGGCGTAGTGGTGGCCGTTTATCCTGGTGCTACAACCGAAGAGGTAGAGCAGCAAGTGGCGCGCCCGCTGGAGCGTTACTTGTTTACTTATGGCGAGGTGGATCGTGCAAAGACCACCAGCACGTCGCAGAACGGCATGTGCATTGCCATGGTGAGGCTTAACGACGACGTCAACAACAAGGACGAGGTGTGGAGCAAGATAAAGCACGGCCTTGCACTGTTCAAGCAGTCGCTGCCGAGCGGTGTGCTCGCCCTTGTTGCCAACGACGACTTCGGCAATACCAGCGCACTGCTGATAGCCATAGAGAGCCCCGAGCGCAGCTATCGTGAACTCCACATCTATAGCGACGAACTCTCCGACCGCCTGCGCCGCGTGCCATCTGTGGCAAATGTCAGAGTATATGGCGAGGAGCAGGAACAGATAAGCCTATACATTGACCGCCAGCGCTTGCAGGCTTACGGAATAGGGCAGCAGAGCCTATTCTCCAAGTTGCAGTCGCAGGGACTGACAACGATGAGCGGCAGCATCAACGACAACGACCAGCAAATACCCATACACGTCGCGCAGACGGAGAACAGCGAGGCGGAGATTGAAAACCTTATAATTTTCTCAGACCCCGCGACGGGTAAGACTGTGCGTGTGAGGGATGTTGCGCGCGTCGTCCGCGAGTACGACGATGGCGGCAGCTGCATAGAGCAGGACGGACATCCCTGCGTGCTACTGTCGCTTGAGATGACGCCAGGAGAGAACATCGTGCAGTATGGCAAGGAAGTCGACAAGGTGCTTGACGAATATCGCAACGAGGAGCTCCCCAATGATGTCACGGTGACACGCATCGCAGACCAGCCTAAGGTCGTCGGCGAAAGCGTCAGCTCCTTTCTGCGTGACCTGATAGTGTCGATGATAGTTATCATCCTCGTGATGATGCTACTCTTCCCCTTCCGCTCGGCACTCGTCGCCGCCATCACCATCCCGCTGAGTACGTTTATTTCCGTAGGCATCATGTACGTGGCGGGTATCGAACTGAATATCGTCACGCTGGCGGCACTCATCGTGGTGCTGGGAATGGTCGTGGACAACAGCATAGTCGTCATCGATGGCTATCTGGAATACATAGGCAAGGGCTTCGACCCTAAACGCGCGGCAATAGACTCTGCCAAGCAGTATTTCATGCCTATGTTGCTGGCGACGCTTTGCATCAGCGTCATATTCTTCCCATTGCTTATCACGATGAAGGGCGCCTTTAGCGATGCCATAGGCGATTTTCCGTGGACCATAAGCATCAACCTGCTTGTTTCGCTCATGCTGGCCGTGATGGTGATACCTTTCCTTGAGGTGAAGATTATGCAACCAGGGAAGATGAAGACGGGAGGCAACGCAGTGACAAATGCCGTGCAGCACAGCTACGATTGGGTACTGGAGAAGACCTTCCGTCATCCTTGGCTTACCATCTGGGGCGGCATCGGCATCGTCGTGCTTTCGCTGCTCATAGTGCCGACGCTGAAGGTGCGCATGTTCCCCTATGCCGACCGCGACCAGTTTGCCGTAGAGGTGTTCTTGCCTGAGGGTAAGAGCACGACGGACACGCGCTTCGTGGCTGATTCTGTGCGCAAAGTCCTACAGCGCGACGAACGCGTTAAGTGCATCACTGGCTTCATTGGGTGCAGTTCGCCGCGCTTCATGACCTGCTATGCTCCACAGATGGCGGGACGCAACTTTGCGCAGTTTATAGTGAACACAACGTCCCAGCAGGCTACCCTCGACCTTCTTGCCGACTACCAGCCAAAGTGGAGCGAGGCTTTCCCCGAGGCCTACGTGCGCTTCAAGCGCCTCGACTATCTTGAGGTTGCAGAATTGGAATACCGTTTCTATGGTGCCGACATCGACTCGCTACACTATGCGAGCGAGGCTTTGATGGATAAGATGCGCCAGATGCCTGAGCTCGAGTGGGTGCATACCGACTTCCTACAGCCACGTCCGATTATCGACGTTGCTCTCGACCCCGTGGCCTCTGCCCAGTTGGGGATAGACCGCACTACGGCTGCACTTACAATAGGTGCTATGAGCGGCAACGTGCGCGTTGGACAGTTGTGGGAGGGAAACTACGAGGTGCCCATCGTGGTGAAGGATGATGCACGCTGCACATTCTCCGACGTCGAGGACCTCGGCATTGTCTCGCCCATGACTATGGCCGCCGCTGGCGTCACTGGCAATTCGACGGTTCCGCTTCGCCAACTTGCCGACGTGCGTCCCCTCTGGAGCGAGAGCCGCATACAACATCGTGGCGGTGAGCGTTGCATGACAGTGACGGCGCAGCTGGCGAACGGCGTGTATGCCGCGCCGGTAGAGCAGCGCGTGGCAGAGATGATGCAGGAGGAGATACGCCTTCCGCAAGGCGTGCGCTGCGAGGTGGGCGGAGAGATAGAATACGACTCCCGGTCGATGCCCCAAATATTCGGCGGCGTGGGAATAGCAATGATTATCATCTTCTTCTTCCTGCTCTTCAACTTCAAGAAGTACGGCATTACTACCGTCTGCATGGTGGCTCTCGGGCTGATGATTCCCGGCGCGCTCATAGGCCTTGGGCTGATGAACCGCACGCTCGGCCTCACGTCGGTGATGGGGCTTATCACGCTGATGGGTATGATTATGCGCAACGAGATTCTCATCTTTGAGCATGCCAACAACCTTATGAAAAGATACGTGGAGGAGCATCCGGATTGGAGGAAGGACAAGCGTGCCTACAACGAGGCTGTGCGTCAGGCCGCCTACGATGCAGGGCGCAGGCGAATGGTGCCGATATTCCTTACCACTGCCACCACTGCCGTCGGCGTGGTTCCGATGATTATTGCACAGTCGTCGTTCTGGATGCCTGTGGGCGTAACGATTTTCGCAGGAGGCATAGGTTCGCTCATTATGGTGGTGACGATGCTTCCCGTGGTATATTGGAAAGTAAATCTCAAGTAAGTCATGAAACAGACGATAGCAACGATAGTATGTTCCCTGTGCTGCTGCATCGCGGCTGCGCAGACCTATTCCTACGAGGCACTCAGAGATTCCGCCCTGCAACGCAACATAGGCGTTCGCAACGCACGCCTCGGCATACAGCAGGCGGAGGAGCAGCGCCGCGAGGCTTTCACGCATTTCTTCCCCCAGGTGAACGCAACGGGAGTATGGATGAATGCCGACAAGGGCATGATGAATATGGAAGTGTCGCCCAGCGACCTGATACCTGCCCGCCTGCAGCCCGTGCTTGCGGAGGTGTTGCCCGCTGAAGCCCTGGCGGCGCTGGGGAGTCCGTTCGGGATGTCGATGATGAAGGGTGTGACGATGGCGGGTATCAATGCCGTACAGCCCATATTCGCTGGCGGACAGATTGTGAATGGCAACAAGCTCGCACGCCTCGGCGAGGATGCCAGCCGCCTTCAGCTGCAGATGTCCGAGAACGACGTGGAGAAGCAGATGGCGCAGTACTACTGGCAGCTTGTGTCGCTCAAGGAGAAACAGCGCACGCTCGACCTCGCACGGCAAACCTTGGACACAATATACAGGGATGTGACGCTGGCGGTCGAGGCAGGACTCATCCTGCGTAACGACCTACTGCAGGTGCAGCTGCGCCAGAACGAGTTGCAGAGCCGACAGCTGCAACTCGACAACGGTACGGAGGTTCTGAAGATGGTAGTCGCGCAGTTCTGCGGACTCCAGGGCGACAGCTGCGGCGCGTTCGACGTCGAGGAGCCCAACTGGG
Organism: uncultured Prevotellaceae bacterium; assembly: GCA_900321445.1. Taxonomy (GTDB): domain Bacteria; phylum Bacteroidota; class Bacteroidia; order Bacteroidales; family Bacteroidaceae; genus Alloprevotella. Next base: position 13,175 of record ONWB01000025.1, read on the forward strand.
AACACGTGGCCCCCGCGCTACCCGCTCCCCCAGGCGAGGGTGAGGGCATAAGCCGCCTGCCCGAATATCAGCTCTTGGAGATGCAGGTGAAGGCCGCCGACCTGCAACGACGCATGGAGGTCGGGAAGAACCTGCCGACGCTGGCCGTCGGCGCAGGATACCACTACTACCACATGCCGCCGAGCGACCTCGCAGGCATACGCTTCGTCGATAACGACCGCAGCTTCGGAATGCTTTTCGCAACACTCAGCATACCCATCAGCAACTGGTGGGGCGGCACTCACGCCATAAGGCGCAAGCGCCTTGCCACGCAGCAAGCCCGCGAACAGCTCGAGGACAACGCCCAGCTACTGGACATACGCCGCCAACGCGCATGGCGCGACGTGCAGGAAGCCTACGCACAACTCGCTCTCGCAGAACGCAGCACAGAACAGGCGCAGGAGAACCTGCGAGTACAGCGCGACTGCTACAATGCTGGCACCATAACCATCTCCGACCTCCTGCAAGCTCAGCTCATGCACCAGCAAACCCTCGACAATCGCACAGACGCACGGGCAGCCCTGCAGCAGAAACTTACGGAATACCGCATCGTTGGTTATTAAACGTGCGTCCCTACGTCAAGCGAGCTGGGGCGTGTTTCTCTCGCGCGCACGCGTGCGTCCATAACTTTTAATAAAAACTGCCACAACTGCCACACTGCCACACGCCGCTGATATCCAGTCGGTTGCGTGTGGCAGTATTGTGGCAGTATTGCAGTATTTTTCTAAAATTGCCCTTTTCGGGACAGAAAATAGCGTTCCAAACGTGCACTTTTTGGTGTGGAATTTGTTGTTTTGAGTCGCTCGGATGTTTTCCACGCAGGAGGATGCTTTTTTGATGGGCGAGAATACTTTTTCCACGCAGGAGAAAACTTTTTAGTCGCAGAAAGATTCATCTTTCTCGCAGAAAAAAACATCGCGAAGCCTTCTCGTTTAAGCAACCCCAGAGAATGAGTACGATCTATATGAAAAAAAAGAGAGGGGCTCCATGTTGGAGCTCCCCTCTCTGCTGTTTGTTATTCGTAGCGGGGAAGATGCATTCTTCCCTCGCTTGCGTGGGGTTTACATGATAACCTTCTGTCCGTTTACGATGAACACGCCTTTCTGCGCGCCCATGACGCGGCGGCCTTGGAGGTCGTAGGTGTGGGTAGCGTTGCGGTCTGCGATGGCGGTGTTGCTGATGCCTGTCTTGTAGTCGGCAATCTCTACGGGGTCGTAGGTCATGTGGGTAAGGAATCCGTTGGAGGGTACGATGTAGGAGGAGTCGCCGAAGTTGAAGACGTTGGTGCTCTGCAGGATGACTTCCGTCTGCTCTTGGTTCTGGTCGTCGAGGACTTGCAGCTCCACGATGGCGTAGCCGTAGCTGCCGTCGTTGTAGTCCTTGACTACGGGGATGGTGGGTGCGAGCTGGTAGTAGCTGCCTTCGGCGTTGACGAACTGCACGAAGAAGTCGCCGCTGACGAGCACGGGTGCTTCGGGGACGAAGTGGCAGCTGTGTCCCATGTGGCTATTGTCGTCGTATTGCCATTCTACGCTCTCGCTGAGGTAGAATGCTGCGATGGGGTCAGCGATGTTGCCATCGACAATGGGCATGAGGTAGGCTACGACGTCCTCGTCGGTGGGTGCTGCGTCAGGGTTGCGGAAGGTGGCGTCAATGCTGGTGATGAGGGCTTCGCTTTCGGCATTCATGGAGTAATATTCTCCAAGGCCTAGTGTGGTGGCGGAGAGAACGCCGGCAGCCTCGCCGCCGAACATCTTTGTGAGCTTGGTTACGGCTTCCTCGCTGTTAGTCTCGAACACGCCAACAGTGTTGGAGCTGCCGAGGAAGTAGTTGGGGTCGTAGTTGCCGACACCCATTTCTACGAACTCGTTGTCGTTGTTGGTGAGCACGCCGTTGGAGTTGAAGCCGACGCAGAGGCCGTAGCTTGCGAATACGGCGGTGTCGGCAACGAGGGTGTTCTTGAGCTTCGTGCCGACCTTGCTGGACACGACTGCCATGGGGGTAGGCCAGAAGCCGGGCTCGTAGGTGACGGCGAGGGTGGAGTCGGACTCGGTGACATCTACTTCCTGTGGGAGGAATTGGTCGCCGTCACGCTCGGTGGAGTACACCCATTTGCTGGACTCTGCGGAGAAGTCGGCGGTGAACACGTTTTCAACGCCTGAGGGGCCGATGGCGAGTCCTGCGGGGGCTTCGGAGCCATTCCAGTTCTGGAGGAGCCAGTAGAAACCCTCGGGGCGATAGGCCTGTACGGTGGGTTCCTCGGTTGTTACGCGGCGCGGTGCGCGTGCGATGCGGCTGGCGGTGCTCAGGGTGGACTGCTGGAGGCTAAGCTGCTGGGGCTCGGCCTTCATTTCTACGCGTGCGTTGCGGCGTGCGTCCTTAACCTTGAATGTCTGCGCGCTGGCGCCGACTGCGATGGCTGCAAGAGCCATGAAGAGTAGAGATTTCTTCATAAGTTAAAGGTTTTAGTTATACTAATAGTGTGAATTTAGCCTATAGAAAGCGGATTTTAAGGCACAAAAGTAGTAAAAAATGTCAGCAAAAGGGCTATTTTACGAACTTTTTGCCATTTTTGATGAAAATCCCGCGAGTCTGACCATTGACGCGGCGACCTTGGAGGTCGTAGGTCTCATTGAATATTGAACTTTGACCATTGCCGATTGAAGGGCTGCTGATGCCGTTCTGAATCTCCTCGACGTCGAAGGGGTGGTACGACATGATGAGTCCTGCGGCGAGGCTTGTGATGTGGTAGCCGTTCTTGTATGTCAGGAAGTCCATGGGGTAAAGCATATTGTCAACCTTTCCTCCTACGGAATACTCAAAGTCGCAGGTTGCGTAGTTGCTCTGGTCGGGGTCGTTGGACACTACCAGGCAGGGCGAGAACGAGAGCGTGCTCTCGGCAGTGTTGACGATGTGCAGCATAATCTCGCCGTTTGCCGTGATGGCCTGCGGGGCGGCGAAGCGGATGCCGTAGCCCATGAGCGAATTGTCGTTGTAGTAAAGCGGCGTGACGGCGCCTGCGTACATGACCGTGAGCGGTGCCTCGGGGTCGATGATTTCGCCGTCCATTGTCTCGTACACCTCAACCGCGATGTCGGACTTCTGCGGTTCCGTCTCGGCATAAACGATGACGTCGGCACCGTAGAGTGCGTAGGATGCACCGTTCATCAGCGGCATGCGCTCGTAGAAACCGCCGATGTGGGCTGCCTGAAGGCCAAAGCCCTCGGCGATGCGCTTGTCGGACTCCTCGTTGTTGGTGGCGGCATAGAGGTATGCGTTGTCGAGGTAGCCGAAATAGCGGCCGTTGTAGTTGCCGACGGGGATGTCGTACATCTCGTCGCCGCTTCCGAAGATTTCTCCCGTCGAGCAGCGCGTATAGATGCGGCTCAGAACGATGCTGTATGCAGAGTCCTTGGCGGCGGTGCCTTCTCCTACCGTTGCACGCAGTTCGGGGGCATAGTAGCCGCCGTCCTCATACGTGATTGTAAGCGTGGGGTCGGCCTCCGTGAACTCCTTCGTGAGGGGCGTCAGCGGGGAGCCGTCGGGATTGTATTCGAGCTCGTAGTTCCAGATAGCCTTGTCGCCAGTGACGACACCCTTGTACGTGATGTCCACACCCTGGGGCGCGAAAGCGTAGTGGCGGGCGTGAAGGCCGCGATAGCTCATGCCGAAGAACATGAGTCCCTCGGGGCGGCTGTAGTATGCCGTGGGACCGCTTGCTTCCGCCTTTGTCGAAATGCTCTTGTGCGGAGCAAAGAATCCGCTGAGTGTGGAGGGCTGCCTTACGGGCATGCTCTGCGTGTAGTCGATGACTGCTTCCTGTGCGTTCGCAGCAAGGAAAAACAGGCTGAAAAGGGATAGGAGTAGTTGTTTTTTCATACATTATTGTTTTACGACGGCGCAAAAGTAGGAATAATTTTCGTGTAATTCGCAGTTTCGTGCTAATTTTACGCCGCAAAATCCATATTATTTATAAAGATGAGACGTATTTTATCACTTTGTGCGGCAGTTTTGTGTCTTGCCGCATCGGCTCAGAAGGACTATTCGTCCTATGTTAACGAATACATTGGCACAGGTGGCCACGGTCACACGCACGTTGCCGCCATGGTGCCCCACGGAATGGTGCAGCCAGGTCCCGACACGAGGCATCACGGCTGGGACGCATGTTCGGGCTACTACTATGAGGACACGACCATCAACGGATTCTCGCAGCTCCGCCTCAGCGGAACAGGATGCGGCGACCTGAGCGATTTCCTGCTCATGCCTATGAACGAGCGCCCCGACCTGCGCCACGTTGGCGAGAAGAGCGGACAGTACCGCTGCGCGTGGGCTTCGCCCTTCTGGCACGAGCAGGAGACGGCGACGCCCGGCTACTACTCCGTGTTCCTGCGCCGCTACGGCGTGCAGGCGGAAGTAACTGCGACAGAGCGTACGGCCTTGTACCGCTTCAAATATACACAATCGGCAGGCAAGCGCACAGACGCAGCCATGCTCCTCGACCTCGACTACAACAACCAGCACCAGAACATGCTTGAGATGGACTGGGAACAGGTCGGCGACCGCAAGCTTCGCGCCTTCCACCGTTCAAACGGTTGGGCATACAATCAGCCCGTGTATTTCGTGGCAGAATTCTCTGCGCCATTCACGGTCGAGGAAGTGCGCGACACCATCACGGAGAAGGGGCGCACATATCCCTGCTGCAAGCTCATCCTCACGTTCAAGAAGAATGCTGAGGGCGCGCAGCCCAGCGAGGTGATGGTAAAGAGCGCCATTTCGTTCTGCGACTACAAGGGTGCCGAGCGCAACCTCTACACCGAACAGCCCGCGTGGGACTTCGAAGGCACAAGGGCAACGGCGCGACGCAAGTGGAACGAGGTGCTTTCCTCCATCGACATCAAGGACTTGGGAGCGGCTGCCGCCGACTCCATGCGCACGATATTCTACACCGCCCTGTACCACGCCAACATCGCCCCAAACCTCTTCTGCGACGTTGACGGACGCTACCTCGGCATGGACCAGAAAATCCACAAGTGCGACGCCGAGCGCGACCCGATGTACACGGTGTTCTCGCTTTGGGATACCTTCCGCGCACTGCATCCATTGGTGAGCATCCTCGACCCTGCGAAGAACGAAGCTTACATACGTTCCTTGATACAAAAAGGTGAGGAGGGCGGCATCGTTCCCAAGTGGGAACTCGAAGCCAACTACACGGGCTGCATGATAGGCTACCACTACGTTTCGTTGCTCGCCGACATGTACACGAAGGGCTACCGCGACTACGACGTCAAGAAGGCATTTCGACACGCCCTGCGCTGTGCGGAGTACGACACGACGGGCATCACACAAGCCCTTCCACGTTGGAAGATGGGCGAGATAATGCCCGAGGCTCGCTACTGGAAAAACAAAATCGGCTACATCCCCTGCGACAAGACGGGCGAGAGCGTGGCAAAAGCCCTCGAGTACGCATATAACGACTGGTGCATTGCGCAGATTGCTCGTGGCGAGGGCGACAAAGCTACGCAGAAGCGCTACGAGGAACTGTCGAAAGCCTATCGCCACTACTTCGACGCGCGTCTGGGATTCATGCGCGGTAAGAAACTGGACGGCTCTTGGCGCGACCATTTCGACCCCACGAGCTCCGACCATCGCATGGACGACTATACGGAAGGCAATGCGTGGCAATGGACGTTCTTCGCGCCACACGACCCACAGGGACTCATGAAGCTATTCGGTTCGAAGGAGCGCTTCATCGCAAAGCTCGACAGCCTTTTCATAGCCCCCAGTATCCTGACTGGCGACAACGTGTCTCCCGACATCAGCGGGCTTATCGGACAATATGCGCACGGCAACGAGCCCAGCCACGCCACCATATTCCTCTACAACTACTTCGGGCAGGCTTGGAAGACGCAGGAACTCGTGGACAGCGTGCTCTACAACCTCTATTTCGACGGTCCGCTCGGCCTCAGCGGCAACGAGGACTGCGGACAAATGTCGGCGTGGTACATCCTGAACGCGATGGGATTCTACCAGCCCTGCCCAGGAAAGCCTGAATACGCCATCAGCCGCCCCATCTTCGGAGAAGTATGCATCAATCTGCCTGGAGGAAAGACTTTTACGGTGAAGACGCAGAACAATTCGCGCCGCAACAAGTACGTTAAGAGCATGCGCCTGAACGGTAAGCCGCTGAAGACGCCATTCTTCACCCACGCGCAGCTTGCGGCAGGCGGTGTGCTTGAAATCGAGATGACCGATAAACCACAAAAGAGATGAAGCGCATAGTTCTTTCCCTCACGCTTTTTGCGGGAATGGCGCTCGCTACCTTCGCCGGAGTTGACGCGCAAAATCCTTTCCCCTGGCGCGGTTGCATGATCGACGTCTCGCGCCACTATTTCCCCATGAGTTTTCTGTATCGTCAGGTGGACATCCTCTCCGAGATGGGCATCAACCGCCTGCACCTGCACCTTGTGGACGCCGCAGGGTGGAGGATGGAGATAAAGAGCTATCCCGAACTGACAGCAAGGACTGCCTATCGTACACAGAGCGACTGGGACAAATGGTGGGTTGGGCGCGACCGCAACTATGCCACCAAGGACATGCCCGACGCCTACGGCGGCTACTACACGCAGGACGAACTGCGCGGCCTC
>ONWB01000040.1:0-14449 GCA_900321445.1 uncultured Prevotellaceae bacterium
CCTCGACACCGTGCTCATGGGGCACACCGTACTCTGGGACATCACGAAAGAGCGCGAAGCCCTCTACAGCAAGGAGGACTTCTCCGACGAAGACGGCATACGCGTGGCTGAGTTGGAGGAGAAATTCGCCAATGCTGGCGGCTATACCGCTGAAAACGACGCAGCAGAGCTGCTCGAAGGACTCGGCATCAAGACACCCCTCCACCAAAAGCTCATGGGCGACCTGTCTGGTAAGGAGAAGGTTCGCGTCATGCTGGCGCAGGCACTATTTGGCGAGCCCGACAACCTGCTACTCGACGAGCCTACCAACGACCTCGACCTCGAGACCGTAGAATGGTTGGAAGAGTACCTCGGCAACTTCGAACACACCGTGCTCGTCGTAAGCCACGACCGTCACTTCCTCGACCAAGTATGTACCCACACCGTGGACATCGACTTCGGCAAGGTGACGCTATTTGCTGGCAACTACAGCTTCTGGTACGAGTCGTCGCAGCTCGCCCTGCGCCAGGCACAAAACCAAAAGCAGAAGGCCGACGAGAAGCGCAAGGAACTGGAAGAGTTCATACGCCGCTTCTCTGCCAACGTCTCCAAGAGCCGCCAGACGACAAGCCGCAAGAAGATGCTCGAGAAGCTCAACGTGGAGGAAATCAAACCTTCAACACGCCGCTACCCTGGCATCATCTTCCAAATGGAGCGCGAACCAGGCAACCAGGTGTTGGAGGTCAACGACCTGAAAGCCACTGACGACGAGGGCAACGTGCTGTTCGACAAACTGACATTCAACGTCGAAAAGGACGACAAGATTGTGTTCATCTCCCATGACCCGCGCGCCATGACGGCACTCTTCGAGATTATCAACGGACATCAGCAGCCCGTATCTGGCAACTACAAGTGGGGCGTAACGATAACGTCTGCATACCTACCCCTCGACAACACATCTTTCTTTAATACGCAAATGACGATGCTCGACTGGCTGTCGCAATATGGCACAGGCAACGAGGTCTTCTTCAAGGCATACCTGGGACGCATGCTCTTCAAGGACGAAGAAATCATGAAGCCAGTCAACGTACTCTCTGGAGGCGAGAAGATGCGCTGCATGATAGCACGCATGCAGCTGAAGAACGCCAACTGCCTCATACTCGACACACCTACAAACCACCTCGACATGGAGAGCATACAGGCATTCAACAACAACCTGAAACTCTTCCGCGGAAACATACTCTTCGCTTCCCACGACCACGAGTTCATCAACACCGTTGCCAACCGCATCATCGAACTCACGCCCAACGGAACCATCGACAAGCTGATGACATACGAGGACTATATCCACGACGACCACATACGCGAGTTGCGCGAGCGTATGTACTCTGGCACGTCTTTTGCTTAACGGCTTCAACAAAAAAACACACCGCATTATGAAGAAACACGAAATTAAGGTTGAAGACATAGAGAAAGAAAACGTCGTAGAAAAACAAAACTGCGACGAAACGCTCCAAGACACGGAGCAACAGGCAACAGATGAGGAGGACGACGAAGCCCCAAAGCAGGATGACGCCAACGAGGACGAGGAGGGCACAGAGCCCACGGTGGAGGAGAAACTCGAGGCTGCAGAGCAGGAGATTGCCCGCGTCAAGGACATGTATCTGCGCTCAGTAGCGGAATTCGACAACTACCGCAGACGCACAATGAAGGAAAAGGCGGAAATCATACTCAATGGCGGTGCACGCGTCATCGAGAACCTCCTGCCAATACTCGACGACCTTGAGCGTGCAGAAGCCAACACGGCTGAGGATGCCGACGTAGAGACACTACGACAGGGACTCGACCTCATTTCGAAGAAACTCATCGACACACTCACGCATCAGGGACTGAAGCGCATGGAGACCATCGGCAAGGACTTCGACACCGACTTCCACGAAGCCGTGGCACTCGTACCCACAGAGGATGCCGATAAGAAGGGGAAAGTCATCGACTGCATCAGCACAGGATACATGCTTGGCGACCGCGTTCTCAGACACGCTAAAGTCGCCGTTGGACAGTAACAACTTAGCTACTCGTCAATCGTCACAAAAAGACTATCCATCATGAAAGAGGATTATTACGAAATACTTGGCGTCGAGCGAACAGCTTCTGACGAAGAAATCAAGAAAGCCTTCCGCAAACTGGCGATAAAGTACCACCCCGACAAGAACCCAGGGGACAAGGACGCCGAAGAGAAGTTCAAGAAGGTTGCAGAGGCCTACGACGTACTTCGCGACCCTGAAAAGCGTAAGCGCTACGACCAGTTCGGACATGCTGGCGTCAGCGGAGCTGGCGGAGGTGGCTTCAATGCCAGCGAGATGGACATCAACGACTTGTTCTCGCACTTTGGCAGCATCTTCGAAGGTATGGACTTCGGAGGTTTTGGCGGATTTGGAGGCTTTGGCGGAGGTGGCAGAAGCAGCCAACGCAAATATCGCGGAGGCGACCTGCGCCTAAAAGTGCGCCTCACGCTGCAGGAGATGGCCACAGGGACTACCAAAAAGTTCAAGGTGAAAAAGGACGTAACGTGCCCCCACTGCCACGGCACGGGTTCAGAAGCTGGACACCAAGCCGAAACGTGTCCCACGTGTCATGGCTCAGGATATGTAGTACGCGCACACCAAAGCTTCTTTGGAATGGTGCAGCAGCAGAGTCCCTGTCCACAGTGTCACGGCGAAGGCACCATCATCACGCACCCCTGTTCCCACTGCCACGGCGATGGCGTCGTAAAGGGCGAGGAAGTCGTGGAAGTCAACATCCCCGCAGGCGTTGACAACAATATGGTGCTCAACGTAAATGGGAAGGGCAATGCCGCAAAGCATGGCGGAGTACCAGGCAACATCGAAGTAGTCATCGAAGCCATACCCTCAGAGGACTTCATCCGCGATGGGCAGGACCTCATCTACAACCTCCTGCTCACCGTGTCTCAGGCGACGTTGGGGTGCGAGGTGGAAATCCCCACCATCGACGCGCGCGCAAGAATAAAGATAAAGCCTGGTACACAACCTGGCACGACACTACGCCTACGCGGCAAGGGACTCCCCGCCGTTAGCGGCTATGGTTACGGAACAGGCGACATCGTTGTGAACGTTAGCGTCTATATCCCCGAATATCCCAGCAATGCTGCGAAGAGCGCATTGCAAAGCATCGAGAGCGACACTTCAGTAGAGCCCACTCCAAGCGCTAAAGAACGAATCTTCCGTGCCTTCCGCAACTACTTCGGCTCATAATACAGTGACACGCTCTTTTTCTGACGATTGGACAATTTACTATCTGACAATTTAATGATTAATGGTCACTAAAAAACTTGTCACTCGTCACTTGTAACTTGTAACTTATAACTCGTCCAATCGTCAGATAAAATGAATTATCAACAAACTGTACAATACCTTTACGACTCCGCTCCCCTCTTCCAGCAGAAGGGAGCGGGCGCGTATAAGCCAGGGTTAGACACTACCCTCGCCCTCGACAAACACCTCGGCCACCCTCACAGGTTCTACCCAACCATACATGTTGGTGGTACAAACGGCAAGGGCAGTTGCTGCCACACTATTGCGGCAATGCTTCAGGCTGCAGGACTTCGTGTAGGACTCTACACCAGCCCCCACCTCGTCGATTTCCGCGAGAGGATACGCATCAACGGAAAGATGATGCCCAAGCAGTACGTCGTTGATTTTGTTGAGGAACATCGCAGTTTCTTCGAACCCCTACACCCCTCGTTCTTTGAACTAACAACGGCCCTCGCCATGCAATACTTTTCCAGCGAAGGCGTAGATATTGCCGTCATAGAAGTGGGACTCGGAGGACGTATCGACTGCACGAATATCATCACCCCCTTGCTCTCCGTCGTCACGAATATAAGCCTCGACCACACAGCACTGCTTGGCAACACCCCTGAGGCTATCGCACGCGAGAAGGCTGGCATCTTCAAAGCAGGCATTCCTGCCCTCGTGGGTGAGACAGATGCACACACGCGCCCCATATTCGAAGAGATTGCCAAGCATGTAGGAGCACCTCTATTCTTTGCAGAGGACACACCAGAAATCATCAAGGCAGAAGTAGGCAAGGACGGACTTATGCACTACGAAACACTCCACTACGGAAAACTACAAGGCGCTCTTACAGGACTTCCTCAAGCACGCAATGCCGAGACCATACTCCACGCCGTCCAACTCCTCAATAATATCTCTCCCGCTGGCGTACTCACACTCGAAAATGTACGTCAGGGCTTCCTCCACGTCTGCGACTGGACAGGGCTCATGGGACGCTGGCAGCGCATCGAAGAGTGCCCCGACCTCATTCTCGACACTGGCCACAATGCTGGTGGTTGGGCGTATCTCTCACAGCAGCTCAACACCTTGGCAGAACGCACAGACGCGCACCTTCACTGCGTCCTCGGCTTCGCGGGTGACAAGGACGTCGATGCCATCCTGCCGCTATTGCCTGCGAAAGCCACATACTACCTCGCACGAGCATCCGTAGATCGCGCCATGCCCAGCGACGTACTCGCCACACACTTCCAGCAGCGAACGCTCGACATCAAGACATTCCCCAACGTAGCCGACGCACTCAGCGCAGCACGCAACGCAGCATGCCCTGCTGACACCATCTTCGTAGGAGGCAGCACCTTCGTCGTTGCCGATGCGCTGGTGTCTATAAACAGGGAATAAAATAGTAGGAAAAAGGGGAATTCCCCTATTCTTCCTGAACCTCTTCCCACATTTCGTGCAACCTTGCAGCGACGTCGTCAGGCAACAAGACGCCTGAATGGCCTTTCGTCCAGTCGAAATCTGGTATGGATTCTTGCAATTTACTGAGTGAGAGTGGCGGAATGGCATCATTTGCCACGGGATTCATGCAAGCCATATCCATGTATAGACGTCGCTTGGACGTTCCCGCCCAGTCGTCCATCACGTATGGCTCTGAAATGAACAATCCGCGAAATACTATGCCAGCCTTCTCATCACCCACGCGTAACATATAGAATTCGTCACCCCTGCGAGCCTCTTCCCACTCGAAGATGCTCCAGTTTATACGGAAGTTTCCATCTCTCATTGTAGCCACACATTCTTTGTAATCATCCTCCGTGAACGAACTAATAGAGGGATTCCACCGCATCAGATACGTTTTTGGCTTGGACAGGACAGGAACCACCTCAAACTGTAGTTCCCATATACAACTGTCGCCATTGGGGTCTGGAACACTCGGCATGCCTGGCCCCTGAAAGCGGAAACGCGTACCTGCCTCCTTATTTATGCTGATAATCTGAACAACACAATTTTCATCACCATTATTCAGCACTAAGTACTTCAGGTTTTCCTTAATGGCATACGGAAACGCCCCATCATTATACCAATAGCATCCATGAAACCTCACAGGAGTTTCATCAGTAACCAAAATAAGATGCCCCTGTATATTCTCCAAAATCTTGCTTTGGTTTTTCTCGCTGAGGTCTAAGCCGATATGCGTAATGCGCCCCTCACGAACGCCATCAATCACGTCTTTTTCTACCTCGACAGCAAAGGATTCCTTTTCCTGATAGCCTATTTTCCTATTCATAACATGAAGTCTATATTGTTAGATAAAGATAAGTAAATAGCCATACGTCGCTCTCGCCCCAGCAAGGCGAATCTTTTTGCAAAGATACAAAATATCTGTATATAGCGAACACTAAGCGAGGAAAAATGCGGCCAGAGTGACGCCAAAAAGCGTGTCATTAAGGTTTGGGGAACAGGAAAGATTTATTTCTTCTATTCATTTTTAATTCCAAACTTTTTGTATTTTTACCATCGCAACAACGTACTTCAATGATGTGTGCTAACACTATCAATAAAAATCAGCCCAGATGCCAAACTCTACGTTCCGATTGGAAGCGGGAATGCATACAAAAATTCTGATTGGAAGTCATCTTTCAAGCAGGACAACATCATAGAAAAAGAAATGTAGGGAAGCATGACCTATCCCCAAGTACACAGCAGCCGAGCAAACCCGCTTGGCTGCTTTTTTGAACAAATATGAAGAACTCAAGTTTCATCGCGAAGGCTTCAACTCAAATCGTGAGGGCTTAAGGATTAATCGTGAGGGCTTAAAAATCAATCGTGAGGGCTTAAGGATTAAAAATACTCGGAGAAAGATGGTTTTTCAAGCCTTCTGGTTAAGCCGCAATTCACTATTACGGCAAAACATGCCAGCATCTTTCACTTCTTGCACCTATCTTGCACCCACGCTATAATCAACCTAAATCAGGATACATGAATGGTAGAATTGTCTAAGCCTATTATCCTTTCGCATCAAGCACATTCGTCCTATGGTCGCTGCGCTCTATGAAAGTTGGGGTTGGTGTAGCAGAGGAGCTTATTTCATAATAACCATAAACCAATAAGCAAAGTGCGTAAAACAAATCAACAAAATATTTCCTCGGCAGAGCGCACCTTAAAAATAAGATGTCCAAAGATATGCGTTTTCAAACAGAAAATTCTATCTTTGCCGCCTAAACTATACACATGCTGAGATATGGGACTTTTCAGTTTTTTCTCTAAAAAAGAATCCAAGGAAACGCTCGACAAGGGCTTGCAAAAGACGAAGGAGAGTGTGCTGAGCAAACTGACGCGCGCCGTTGCGGGCAAGTCGAAAGTTGACGACGAAGTGCTGGACAACCTCGAGGAGGTGCTCGTAACGAGCGACGTGGGTGTTGACACGACCGTAGAGATTATACGCCGCATTGAGGAACGCGTGGCACGCGACAAATACGTAGGTACATCGGAACTGAACCAGATACTGCGTGAGGAGATTGAGCTTATGCTCACGGACGCGGTGGGCAAGGAGCAGGACGGCGAGGACGCCGCCATCGAGGCTGCGAATGCGCAGGGACAGCCATACGTCATCATGGTCGTAGGCGTCAACGGAGTGGGCAAGACCACCACCATCGGCAAACTTGCTTGGCAGTTCAAGCAGGCAGGAAAGAAGGTGTTCCTTGGTGCTGCCGACACGTTCCGCGCAGCTGCCGTCGAGCAACTCTGCATCTGGGGCGAGCGCGTGGGCGTGCCCGTCGTGAAGCAGCAGATGGGGAGCGACCCTGCAAGCGTGGCTTACGACACGCTGTCGTCGGCCGTTGCAAACAAGGCTGACATCGTCATCATCGACACGGCTGGGCGCCTGCACAACAAAGTGGGCTTGATGAACGAGCTCACGAAGATTAAGAACGTGATGAAGAAGGTCGTGCCCGAAGCACCACAAGAGGTACTCCTCGTCCTCGACGGCAGTACAGGTCAGAACGCCTTCGAGCAGGCAAAGCAGTTTGTGAAGGCGACAGACGTGTCGGCTCTCGCCATAACGAAACTCGACGGCACAGCGAAGGGTGGCGTAGTCTTGGGCATCAGCCACCAGCTCGGCGTCCCTGTGAAGTACATCGGATTGGGCGAGCAGATGACCGACCTGCAGCGATTCGACAGCCGCGCCTTCGTGGAAAGCCTTTTTATCTGACGATTTGACAATTTACTATTTGACAATTTATAAGTGACAAGTGACGAGTTTATTTATCCGAAGATTGGACGATTTACAATCTAACAATTTACTATTTGACAATTTTGAGTTAGGGAAACGCGAACTCTGACAATAGTCAAATAGTAAATTGTCAAATAGTCAAATTAAAGAGTTTGTCACTAACAAAGACCTAAAAGAACAATAATGACCAACCTCTGCATCTTCGTATCAGGAAACGGGACAAACTGCGAAAATCTCATACGCCACTTCGCCGAAAGCGAGGAGGCGCGTGTGAGGCTCGTCGTCAGCAACAAGCCCGATGCCTTCGCCCTTGAACGTGCACGCCGCCTGAACGTGCCTACGGCGGTCGTAAGTCGCACTGAGCTGAATGACTCGGCAAAGACCCTTGCCATGCTGAGGGAATACGATATCGACCTCATCGTGCTGGCAGGATTCCTGCTACTCGTGCCAGAGTACTTGGTAGAAGCCTTCCCGCGACGCATCGTAAACCTCCACCCCGCCCTGCTTCCCGCATACGGTGGAAAAGGAATGTACGGACATCACGTTCATGAAGCCGTAAAGGCGGCAGGAGAACGCGAAACGGGCATAACCGTCCATTACGTTGACGAGCACTTCGACCATGGCGAGATTATAGCGCAGCACCGCGTAGCGCTCACGCCGCAAGACAGCGTCGAGGACATTGAAGAGAAGATACATCATCTCGAACAGACATACCTACCAAGCGCCGTAGAGCGTGCAATAAGAAGCCTATGAGAGTAGATATCATCACGATGGGATGCTCGAAGAATCTGGTAGATTCCGTGCGCCTCGCCCACATGTTCCAGAAACGCGGCATGCAGATATGCTTCGACCCCGACGAGGTTGGCGGCGATGCCGTCGTTGTCAACACGTGCGGCTTCATAGGCGACGCTAAGGAAGAAAGCATCAACATGATTTTGGAACTCGGCGAGCTGAAGGCGGAAGGGAGAATAGGCAAACTCTGCGTGATGGGATGCCTGTCCGAGCGCTATCGCGAGGAACTACGCACGGAAATTCCTGAAATAGACCTACTCTTTGGAAAGTTCGACTGGGAAGGCCTCATCGACGCCCTTGCGCCCAAAGACGCCAAAGCCCCAAACACGGACATCAACACCCCACCAATACCTCGACCAAGAACGTGGGGCGGTGCATACATAAAAATCTCTGAAGGCTGCGACCGCAGTTGTGCATACTGCGCCATTCCTCTCATCACTGGGCGGCACCAAAGCCGCACGATTGAGGATCTCCTCGACGAAATGAGAGCATACGTCAAGCAGGGCGTGAAAGAATTCCAGATAATCGCGCAGGAACTCACATTCTACGGCATCGACATCTATGGACGTCAGGCGATTGCAGAGCTCGTAGAGCAGATGGCGAAGCTCGATGGTGTGGAATGGATACGACTGCATTACGCCTATCCCACGCATTTCCCCACAGACCTGCTGCGTGTGATGCGCGAGAACAAGAACGTTTGCCGATACCTCGACATTGCGCTACAACACATCAGCGACAACGTTCTCCAGCGCATGCACCGCAACGTTACGAAGGAAGAAACCCTCCAACTCCTACGCACCCTGCGCAAAGAGGTGCCGGGGATAGCCATACGCACGACGCTGATGGTGGGATTCCCAGGCGAGACGGAGGAGGATTTTGAACAACTCCTGGACTTCGTGCGCGAAGCACGCTTCGAACGCATGGGAGCTTTCGCCTACAGCGAGGAGGAAGGCACCTATGCTGAGCAGAACTACGAGGACGACGTGCCTGAAGATGTCAAGCAGCAGCGTCTCGACCGCCTGATGCAAGCACAGCAGGAGGTGTCAGCAGAAATAGGACAAAGCCGCGTGGGCAAGGTGATGCGCGTCGTCATCGACCGCATAGAAGGTGACTACTTCATAGGACGCACAGAGTTCGACTCGCCAGAAGTGGACGGCGAAGTGCTCATCCCCGCAAACGAGGACTTGCAAATAGGCAACTTTTACGATGTCTCAATCACCGACTCCGACGAGTTCGACCTATATGCAACAAGCCTTATCTGAGTCTGAATAAAAAACAACAATACATGACTAACAAGGATTTCATCAACTCCGTAGCATCCCTCACAGGCATGAAGAAAAACGAGGTGCAGCGCATTGTGGAGCGCTTCACGGCATGCCTCGCAGAAAACATGGAAGACGGCGACACGGCCAACATCCAGGGCTTCGGCATATTTGAAATGCGCAAGAAGAAGGAGCGCATTGTGGTGAACCCTACCACGAAAAAGCGGCAACTCGTACCGCCAAAGCTCAGCATCTCCTTCAAACCCAGTGCAACACTTAAAGAACACACCCTATGAACCGCAAACTCCTACTTCCGGAACTTGCCGCCATGCTTTCAGAAAGTAGCGGCATAAGCAAACACAGGGCTGAGGTCTTTATTCGCTCCTTTTTCAACACTATTGAAACTGGGCTCCAAGAGGACAAACTCGTTAAGATTAAGGGCTTTGGCACATTCAAGATTATCAGCGTGAGCTCGCGAGAAAGCGTCAGCGTAAGCACTGGCGAGAGAATCACCCTCGACGAGCACAGGAAAATTTCCTTCACGCCAGACAGCATGCTCAAAGAACTGGTCAACAAGCCTTTCTCGCAGTTCCAGACTATCGTACTTGACGACGACGTAACAGAAAGCGTACTTGAAGAAGTCGAACAGCGCGTAGAGAAGGAACTTGCAACTATGCTGCCAGAGGTCGAGCCAGAGCCAATGCCTGAGGCTCAAGCCTCTCCAGCCGACCCAAAATCTCCAGAGATTCCAGAGCCTACAAATACACCAGAACCTTCTATATCTCAGGAAGAGCCCGTTCCGACTCCGCTCGCAGCGTTGCCAACCGTTCCACAACAGACGGAGGAAAAAGCTGATACAGAGTCTGCTCCGACTACGTTACCAAAAGAAGATTCAACTGAAAATAACAACACCCCTGACGAAGTCGAGGAAACACGGCGAAGCATCTGGAAGCCCATCCTCCTTATCTTGGCTGGCCTCCTGCTCTTTGCGCTTGGATACATGTGTGGCGTAAAAGATATTTTTGGGATAACATCATGTTCAGAGAATGCTCCCACCAAAAACACTCCCGCAACGCCCGTACTACCCGATAGTCTTGCAGCCGACTCCCTGTCAGCAGACAGCACTGCAAATGTCGCAGATTCTGCCGCTACGGAAGCCGTTACAACAGAAGGCTATGCACAATCTACAGCAGAAGCCCTGCCCAAACACCCCGATGGAAATGTGCGCGTCAACGGACAGATGGGGACGCATGCCGTAGCCAAAGGCGAATCTATCGCACAGATAGCGGTACGCTACTATGGTAGCAAAGACTATGCACGCCACATCATAGCCTTCAACGAACTTAGCAATCCTGATATCCTCATCATCGGACAGCAGATAAAGCTTCCCCGCATAGAAGTGGTCAAATAAGGCCATAATTAGCGGCACAGATGTTTATCAAATGTTAATATAGCGGCGCATAATGTTAAAAATGCGCCGTTTTTTGACTTTTTAATACTCGTAAATGTTGCAGTTGTCCCAAGCAAGACTAATTTCGCGTCTGATTTCGCGAACATCATGAGCCTCGCAGTGCACGTCAGCCCAAAAGGACGCAGTTCTTTTGTAGGCTGGGGCACGAAAAGAGAGGCGAACTAATTTCGCGTCTGATTTCGCATATCATCAAAAAAATAATTGACATAAAATAAAAGGATAAGAACATGAAGAAAATTCTAAGCCTGATGATTGCATTTGTGTGCCTCAGCGCCACAGCAAGCAACCAACCTCCAACACCCGACCTAACCTACGCTGCCGAGAAGGCCGTGAACTCCGTCGTCTATATCAAGGTGACGCAAGCCGGCAAAACGCGCACGTATCAGTATGTTGACCCTTTCGAAGACTTCTTCGGCGATTTCTTCGGTAGAGGTGGCGGCAGCCGTCCGCAGCAACGCCAGTATCGTGAGCCCGACCGTAAAGGTGCTGGCTCTGGCGTAATCCTAAGCTCCGACGGTTTCATCGTCACCAACAACCATGTTGTAGAAGGTGCCACAGAGCTCATCGTGAAACTCAATGACAACCGCGAATTTCGCGCACGCATCATTGGCCAGGATGAGCAAACGGACCTGGCTGTAATCAAAATTGAAGCCGAGGGCCTGCAACCTATCACTATAGGCAACTCCGACGACCTGAAACTCGGCGAATGGGTACTTGCCATCGGCAACCCCTTCTCCTTTACCTCAACCGTTACGGCAGGTATCGTGAGCGCCAAGGCACGTTCGCTGGGCACGGGCGACATACAGAGTTTCATACAGACGGATGCCGCAATCAATCCTGGCAATAGTGGAGGCGCACTCGTCAATACGCGCGGTGAACTCGTCGGCATCAACTCGATGATATATTCGCAGACGGGTTCTTACGCTGGATATGGTTTTGCAATCCCTGTGACTATAATGAATAAGGTTGTCGACGACATCAAGAAGTTCGGTGTTGTACAGCGCGCCCTGCTTGGCGTATCTGGCATGGACATGAGCAACTACATCGACCGCCAGCGCGAACAGGAAAAGGAAGTTGACCTTGGCACGACAGAAGGCGTGTATGTTACCTCCGTTAATAGCGACGGCGCAGCTGCTGCTGCCGAAATACAAGAGGGCGACGTCATCACCCACATCGACGGCAAGAAAATCACAAAGTTTGCAGAGTTGCAAGAAGCTATGGCACAGCACAAGCCTGGCGACAAGGTCGTAATCAGCTACCTGCGCGACAAGAAGTCGAAGAAAGCAACCGTCACACTGCGCAACGCACAAGGAACAACGAACGTAATCGAGAACTTCGACGACGAAGAACTTGGCATCGGACTGCGTGCCCTGACGGAAGTCGAGAAGCGAGAGTTTGGCGTGAAACACGGCATATACGTGACGGCTGTACGCGACGGAAAGATGAAGGATGCAGGAGTATTCAAAGGCCTCATCATCAACGTAAACGGCACCGACATCGACTCAACAGAAGACTTCTACCAGCAAGTGCGCGAAGCAAACAAATCCTCTGAGCGCGTACTTTGGATCAAGGCTCGCTCACAAACGGGCACACCACGCAGCTTCGCTGTTGAACTGGAAGGAAAGTCCAATAAATAAACAGTTTATTAGAACAAACTAAAGCCTTCCGACGAGCCAACATAGCCTTTTTTGCAAAAAACATGGCTGAAAGTTTGGCTCGTCGGAAAGTTTCTCTTACTTTTGCACCCGCAATGACGCAGATATCCTGTTTTTCATTGCGAGTCGGCGCGGTAGCTCAGCTGGTTAGAGCGCATGATTCATAATCATGAGGTCGAGGGATCATGCCCCCCCCGCGCTACTGAACAGGAGAACGCACTTTGCAACGCAGCGAAGTGCGTTCTTTGTTTCTGAAAACTATAACGACTAACACATATCTCAATTATTAATGACCATGAAGAAAACCATTTTCGCACTTATGTGTTTGGCAAGTCTCACGATGCTGACGGCTTGCGGCGACAAAGCAAGTAAAACGGGCGACACTACCGACAACTCTCCTGCGGCAAGCGGAGACCTGAAAGACGGCCAGTGGCCCGCATCCGTCTATGACATCTACGGCGTGGACGAAATCAAGACGCAGGGAAAGGTTGTGCTCACAAACTTCCAGACGGACGGCGTAAACCAGTACGAAGTGTTCTATGCCGACGTGACGAAGGATGAAATCCTCGCCTACATCGACGCACTCAAGGCAAAAGGCTTCCGCATGTCCAAGACTGACGAGGAAGTACTCCAGAACAACACCTCGGAACAAGTCGGACTCTATCAGCCCGGCGAGAAGAAGGACATGAAGCTCTGCCTATACTACAACTTCCGCGACAGCGAAACCATCGAAGTCGAAGAAGGCAAAGAGATTGCCTACAACTTCCGCGTATTCCTCGAACCCCTGGAGAACGACGCATACACGTCTGGAAGCCTCGAAGGTCTCGGCCTGACTCCCGACGACTTCAAGGACATGGCGGGCGTACGCTACGTCTGCATGTATGACGACGCTGCAACCCCCAGCTTCGACCTCGGCTACTACGCCGACCACATGATTACCGAACAGGACATGAAGGCTCTGAACGAAAAACTTGCAGACCTGCTCGCCTCTAAGGGCGGCAAGTTCCGCCGTGTTCTCGGCGGCGACGAACTCACACTTGAGGAAATCAAGGCTGAGGACGTACGCACCTACATGGTCGAACTGCTCGGCAAGCAATACATGATGATGCCCGCTACCGACTCCCAGCCCGGCGACTTCGGCGGCGAAATCAAGTTCCAGTTCACCGCAGCAACCCGCTAAACCCGTTCCTGTTCGATCCCTCACGTTGTTCGAACCAAGATTGCATAACGGGCTGACTTTGAGTCAGCCCGTTGTTTTTCCATCATTTTAGAAAAAAGTGGGCGCGTTTTTTGGTGGAAAGATTGCGAAGGTTTATTTTTGCGATGCGAAAAAAGAGTTACACGTGAATATGAAACATAACATCTTATTGCTAATGGCATTCCTTGGTTCTTGTGTAGGGTGTCAGGCTCAGGTTTCTAACCAAGAGTCTTTCAGTGCGGGCGGACTTTACTTTGAGCCCACGTCAGACACCACAGCGAAAGTGGTGCGTCCTGAGATGCGCCGCCCCAACAAGCCCATCCCCATCATGTATTACTATGATGAGTACAATATCCCGGCCTCGGTCAAGGGACCGGACGGCAAGGATCTGAGCGTGACCAGCATCGACGAGCAAGCTTTCTGTATAGACCGTGGGGAAGGCAGCTTCCGCGTGGTACTGCCTCCGACGATGAAGGAGATTGGCAGAGCAGCTTTCTTCGGCACGCCCGTAGCGGAAGTAGTACTGAACAACGGCTTGGAGGTGATT
>ONWB01000040.1:14455-19392 GCA_900321445.1 uncultured Prevotellaceae bacterium
GAAGAGCCTGACCATCCCCGGCAGTGTGCGCAGCATCGGAGATGGCATATTGAAGGAATGCAAGATTGAGGAGCTGACCATAAAGGAGGGCATTAAGCAGCTGCCCGCAGAGATGTGCATACGCGCCAAGGCGCTGCGGTCTGTTGCCTTGCCGGCGAGCATCACCGAGATTGGTGAAAGCGCATTCAGGGAATGTTCGTCGCTGGAGGTTTTCAACTGGCCGGCAAAACTGAAGAATATCGAGACATACGCCTTCTTCGAGAGCGGCCTGAACAATGGCAACCTGCCCGAAGGTCTGCTCACCATCGGCGACATGGCATTCTGGAAGACCAATTTCACGACGGTGACGATTCCCGCCTCG
The DNA here is from genome assembly GCA_900321445.1 of uncultured Prevotellaceae bacterium. Lineage (GTDB taxonomy): Bacteria > Bacteroidota > Bacteroidia > Bacteroidales > Bacteroidaceae > Alloprevotella. The sequence goes on from ONWB01000040.1 coordinate 14,817, forward strand.
CTGACGTCCATCGGCGATGCAGCTTTCTACAGCACTACGCTCGAGGCCTTCGAGGCTTCGGCGGCCAGCAAGCAGTATTCCTCCCACGAGGGCTTGCTGATGGACAAGGCGAAGAAGAGCGTACTTGTTGTACCTATGGGCAAGAAAGGACACGTACACCTGCCCGCCACGCTGCGCGAAGTGGGCGAGATGGCATTCCTGAACAGCCCGATAGAGGAGGTGACGATTCCTTCCTCTGTGAAGGTGTTGCGACATGGCGCCTTTGAGCAGTGCGCCAACTTGCACACGGTGCATTTCAGCGAGGGTTTGGAGACTGTCGAAAAGAACGCCTTCCGCAAATGCAGCAGCCTGAACCACGTGTTGCTTCCCGCCTCGCTCAGCGCCATCGATGGTTCCGCCTTTGTATTCTGCGACGCCCTTGACGACCTGCGCATCAAGGATGGCAACAAGCATTTCTCCGCAATCGACGGCGACATATACAATGCCGCAAAGACAACGCTCGTCAAGGTGGCTTCCAGACGCGAGGGGGCATACACGGTACGCGACGGCGTGACCACGATTGGGCCGTACGCATTCTCGTCGTGCGAACACATCACCAGCGTAACGATGCCAAGCAGCGTGACCTCTTTAGGTCGAGGCGCATTCATCGACTGTGTGAGCATGAGCTCCATCACGCTGTCGGACCAGATAACGGAGTTTGGCGAATGGGCATTCTCGGGCTGCAGCAAGGTAACTCGCTACGAGCTGCCATCCAAACTAAAACGCATCGGCAACTACGCCTTCGACGACAACGCCTCGCTTACAGAGATGACGATTCCGCAGGGTGTGACGCACCTGCCTGAAGGCCTGTGGCGCGAGTGCAAGAAACTGGTAAGCGTAAGCCTGCACGATGGAATCACATCCATGGGCGGCATGGTCTTTCAGGAATGCGAGTCGTTGGAGTCCGTAAGCCTACCCTCGAAGATAAAGTCTATGGGCTCCTCAACATTCAGCGACTGCCATTCGCTCCGCTCGCTAACGCTGCCAGCCTCGCTGCGCGCCATTCCTGGCGGCATGATACGCGATTGCGAGAACCTGAAACAGCTGACGCTACCTGCCAGTCTCGACAGCATTCACGAGAACGGGCTCTCGGAGAGTGGCCTCACCTCGCTTGTCATCCCCAACACAGTGCGCCATGTAGGACGTTTTGCACTGAATAAGTGCGAGAACTTGACAACAGTAACGCTCCCCGCAAGCCTCAGCGAAATCTCCGACGGCACATTCAGCCACTGCAAGTCGCTCTTGTCCATCAAGTTGCCTAAGGGTATCAGGAAAATCGGCGACTACGCCTTCTCCAACTGCGAGTCCCTGAAAGAGATTCTCGTCCCCGAGGGTGTCGAAAGCCTCGGACTGCGCTCGTTTGAGTTCTGCTCCTCACTCGCCACCATCGACCTTCCCTCAACCTTGAAGGAAATCGGCAGAGACGCATTTGTGCGAGTAGATAACCCGAAGAGATTCATCTTCCGCTCCACGACGCCCCCCTCTGGATACATAAGCATACCCAGCGTGTACATCAATCGCGCAGAAATATATCTGCCAAAAGCCAGCATAAAGGCCTATGCCAGCAGCAACCTATTGCGCGAATACTACAACCTTGAGTCCAAGGCCCACCCTATCGAGTAAGACAGGCTATAGATTCATATCAAAATACTGGTATCAGGGGAAGAGCGTCTTCAGTGCTCTTCCCCTGATAGCAATATGAGGAAGTGCCAACTGCGCTGCCTAAACTTTTACCTGACATCAATACAAGAAAACAAGCATTTTCGCCAAAACGATAAGTACTTGGTTTACACAGAGATACGTGTTCCAAGAAAATTTCGCTGCTTGAAACACAATGTTTCAAGGCTTGGAACACAATGTTTCGCGGCTTGAAACACGATGTTTCAAGGCTTGGAACACGGTGTTTCGCGGCTTGGAACACGATGTTTCGCGGCTTGGAACACGATGTTCCAAGCCGTGGAGCAAAATGTTCCGCACATTGGTATTCCTCCGCCCTCGCGGAATTGCGGTTTCCTCCACGTTGCAAGATGATTCGCTTCAACACTTGGAAAACCTCCCTTCTCCTATTTCGATGAAAATACTCGCACCTTTTGGGAAAATACTCGGACCTCGATTTGAGATTTGGGCGTTTCGTCACACATGGCTCCGAGACGCCCCATAAACCTTACGCCAACTTGTTTGATAACGTGACTGAGGACTATGCAAAAGGCGCAGCCTCCAAATTCTGGGACTGCGCCTTTTTTGTTGATTATCTGATAGATGTTACTTCTTCTGCAGGAGCTGATGGGCTTTCCAGAGGTCGGGGATGCCGTATCCGAACACCTCGTTGGGAGCATCGGCATAGCTGCCGGCACGGTGTACGGCGTCGATGATCTGGAGGGGCGTCTTGTCGCGATGTGCCTGCCAGAGGCATGTTACGGCTCCACAGAGTATGGGGCATGAGAAGCTCGTGCCGTTTGCAGTCGTCGTTGTGCCACGTGTGCTGAATACGGCTGCATCCTCGCCCATTGCCATAGCGTCGGGCTTTACGCGCCCGTCGGCACTATAGCCAAGGCTGGAGAAGGCGGTGTTCGTGCTATCCATGCGCACTGCGCCTACGGCAAGAATGTCGCGCGCATCGGCGGGGAAGCCAATCTTCTTCCATGTCTCGTCGCCTTCGTTGCCAGCCGAGTTGAGAAGCAGAATGCCGCGGCTGGCAGCCATCGATGCCGAACGGCTGTTGATGGCGGTCTGACCGTCGAGGGCTGAATAGGGATGGTTCATCTCAGGATAGTCGAACTTGTAGTACCCAAGGGAGGCTGTGACGACATCGCATCCCAAGGAGTCGGCATACTCGAGGCCAGCACAATAGTTGTCTTCCTCGACAAGCTGCTCGGAGTTGCCGTCCTCAGTCTGAATAAGGTAGAACTGCGCCTCGGGAGCCGTACCTACAAGGTTGTAGGGGGTGTTCGCACCTATGCAGGAGAGGACCATCATGCCGTGGGAACTTTCAGAATACACGTCAACAGAGGGATCTACATAGTTGCGGACTCCGAGTATGTTCTCCTTCTTGAAACCCGTGATGGCGTCGGCATTGTTGAAGCCTCCATCGAGGATGCCGATGAGCATACCCTCGCCACGAAATCCTGCATCGTGGAGCATGTGGGCGTTGAGCATCTCGACTTGGAAACGCGCCGTGCCGTAGTAGCTGGGCATCTTATCGCGAGTGTTCTTCACTTTTGTACGGCGGTCAGACTTGTCCATGACGAGCATGGAGTCGGGACCTACCCACACACGCACGACACCATCGACGAAGGCCATTTTGCGAACGGCCTGCATCAGCGTAGTGTCTGCCGTCTCGACAACGACGGTATTCTGCCACTTGCTGGCATTATGGATGTGCAGGCCTGCATCGCGCAGCACTTGCAGATAGTTGGGAGATACTGGCAGGTCGAACTTATCGACCTTGATGCCATAGCGCTGGCGACGCTCAATAGCGCGGCGCGAGAGGAATTCCTCGGGACGCTTCGTGCTGTAGGGCGAGTTCTTCTTGTCCTTCAGATATACACGATAGCGGTAGCGCTTCTCCAGATGCTTATAGGAATATAAGTCTTCAAACTGCGCATAGCCGCTGAAAACAACGGCTATGAACAGGATAAATGTTATGATTTTACGCATGACAATAGCGTATTATTTGCGGTTTTTACGTGCTTTCTGAACAGCCTTCTTCGTCTCTTTAGAAACCTTTCCACCATTGAGGGCTGCCTCGATTTCAGCCTGCGCGAGGACGGCGTACTTCTTGGCAACAGCATTGCGCTCCTCGAGCGTCGTAGCTGCGTCGTTCTCCTTCCAAGCCTGCTCGCCGAGGGTCTTCTGGGCAGCAGTAACCTTTTCAGCAACAGCTTCCGTAGCAGCCTCGTCGGCAGCATAGGCATGCTTGAAGCCCTTCACTACGTTCCAGTAACCACGCGTGAAGTCGGGAACAGTGACGGAAGCGAAGTTGTGGTCGCAGGAGATTGCTCCGAGTTCAGCCACACAGCACCATTCTGCCATGTCGTAAACGTCCATGTCAAGGGGCAGGCCATTCTGGAGGCAATATACGAGGCGGCTGTCCATCATGAAGTCCATACCGCCATGACCGAGGCGACGTCCGCGTTCACCATATTTCTGGATGATGGGGCTTTCGTACTTCTCAGTCAGGGCAACCTGCTGGTCGTAGGGCATGTAGTCGTGGCTGTTCAGGTCGTCAATCTTCGGCGTTACGCCGCTTGCCTGCAGCTGTGCAGCATCGAGAGCATAGCCACGGCCGTCGCCATTCTCACGAACGGGGTACTTATCGGCGAAGCCCTTTGTTCCAACAAGCTGATAGAGGCGGTTGTAGGGCTGCGGGTTCATTACGTTGTGCTGAATCTCGATGACTTTACCATTCTGCGTACGAATAAGCGTGGTGGTATGGTCGCCATTGCGATAGTTCTCGGGGCGCTTGCCAGTCTTGGCTTCCACCCAGTCGGGACCATGAACAGCCTTCGTGTCCATAGCCACGAGCGTCTTCATGCGG
>ONWB01000040.1:19432-20124 GCA_900321445.1 uncultured Prevotellaceae bacterium
GGTCGGGGTCAGAACCATCGGGGTTCTTCCAGTAATAATCCCAGAACGGGTCGAGGTTGTGGATATAAGCACCCTTCGCATGGAGGATTTCGCCAAAGACGCCTGCCTGAGCCATATTGAGAGTGCGGAGTTCGAACCAGTCGTAGCAGCAGTTCTCAAGAATCATACAGTTGAGCTGCTTCTGCTCTGCCAGGTTGATAAGCTCCCAGCACTGCTCAAGGTTCATGACGGAAGGCACCTCGATAGCTGTGTGCTTGCCGTTCTCAAGTGCGCATTTTGCAACGGGGAAGTGATGGTCCCAGTCAACGGCAATATAAACGAGGTCGATGTCGGGGCGTTGGCAGAGTTCCTCGTAACCCTTTGCGCCACAGTAAACAGTGGCAGGGGGAAGACCAGCATTGCGAAGATTCTTCTGCATACGCTCAGCGCGACCTTGCTCGTAGTCGCAGAGCGCAACGATTTCTACACCAGGAATCACGCAGAAACGCTCAACGGCACCAGGGCCACGCATACCGAGGCCAACGAAGCCAACACGGACGTTCTGCATCTTGGGAACGGTCAGGCCGAGCACATTTTTCTGGCCGGCAGGACGCTGAGGAGTGTCAACGACAATGGTACCTTCGTTCCAGTGCCACGTCGTCGAGGGAGAAAGTGACTGTGCAAGGCTTTGTCCGACGCTGAAGATAGCTAGC
>ONWB01000037.1 GCA_900321445.1 uncultured Prevotellaceae bacterium
CCAAAGAGTAGAAAGGACAAAAATATTGTCATTCCGTTTTTCGATTTTAGAGATTTCGTCCTGCCAAAAGCAAAGATTTTCCGTATTTTCAAGACAACGGCGCATTTCCTGGCTATAACGCACACGATCGCATTGTGCACGTGGACTCCACATGGCGGCACCCTTCGAACGGTTCAGCATCTTGAACTGTATTGCCGAGGCATCAGTGACGAGTCCCATCAAACCACCCAGAGCATCAACCTCGCGAGCAATCTGTCCCTTTGCAATTCCGCCAATGGCAGGATTGCATGACATTTGTGCAATCTTGTTCATGTCCATTGTGACAAGACAAGTGCACGCCCCCATCGTCGCAGCAGCATGCGCAGCCTCGCAACCTGCGTGGCCAGCACCTACCACAACAACATCGTATTTGAAATGGTCGGAAATGTGCATAGTGGCGTTTTGACACCGCAAAAATACGTAAAGTTTAACTTTCTTTAGAGGTTTTGCAGAAAAAATACTACTTTTGCCGACTGAAATGTATGCACGCCCGCGTGCGCGATCATTATTGAATTGTATATAGCAATGAACAAAAGACTATTTCTACGCTCTTTACTTGTGCTGATGGCAACGCTGCTTATGTCGTCGTGCATACGTGAAGAGTCTGCAAACGCAGAATGTGACATCACGGGTGTTGACTCACTATGGTTGAAGGAACTTCCAGAAGGTTTTATCACAGGAAATCCTGTTATTAAGAACTCAAGCATCACCTTTTTCATCGCCGAGAACTCCGACGTCACGGCTCTGAGCCCACGCTTCTACATCACCTCTGGCGCGCGCCTTCTTATGAAGAACGACAAAGGCGAGTATGCCAGTTTCGACCCCAGCTACAAGCGCAACTTCACGACGCCGAAGACATATACCGTCGTGAGCGAAGACGGGCAGTGGTACAAAGACTACACCGTAAGCTTTGAAACGCCCACGCCGCTGAATATCTGCGACTTCGAGAACTTTGAACTTGACGAGCGCGGACAATTCCAATGCCTGTTGCAGTCGCAGAATGACGGCTCGCTGAATGCCCACATATGGGACTGCGGCAACAGCGGATTTGCCCTCTCTGGAATGGGGAAAACACCCGAAGAGTATCCCACAACATTCGTAGATGGAGGCGTAAAGGGTAAGTGCGCACGCCTCGAAACAAAGACTACAGGCGACTTCGGCAAGCGCACAAAGATGCCTATCGCACCTGGAAACCTCTTCATCGGAGAGTTCCGCGTGGCACAGGCCATGTTGTTCCCCCTACAGGCAACACGCTTCGGACTGCAGATAGCAAAAGGGGAGCCAGAAAGCATCACGGGATGGTACAAATACACCCCAGGCGAAGTTTATACCGATAAAGAGCTGAACATCTTGGAGAAACGCGACTCATGCGACATATATGCCGTACTTTTTGAAGTAGATCCGCAGAAATTCGTACCGCTACAAGGCGACAACGTAATGTCGAGCGAGCGCATAGTCATGCTGGCACGCGTGGAAAACCCCGGAGAGCCCAAAGAGTGGACACGTTTCGAAGCACCCTTCCTGCCAATGAACGGCAAGACTTTCGACCCCGAGCGCCTGAAAAACAAGGGCTATGCCTTCACGATGGTAGCATCGTCGAGTCGCGGCGGAGCCTTCTTCCAAGGCGCCGTCGGCAGCACGCTATATCTCGACGACTACGAAATCATCTGGAAATGAAACAATAGGAAAACAGGCAAGACACATGAAACAATACATTATCCTTTTTTGCATATCCGCCCTGACGCTACAAATGGGCGCACAAAAGCGCCACTCGCTGAGCGAGCGCCAGAAGATGCCCATAGAACGTGAGAAGACAGCCTTCGAAAAGGAAGTGCTGAGCGGATGGGAATTCAGCGTTGGCGCAGGTCTGGAACTTGGAGGTGCAGCCCCCATGCCTATGCCGCGCGAGATTCGTAAGATAAAGAGTTACAACCCCATGCTGAACCCATACCTCGAAGGCATAGCAACGCGCCGCATCGAAGGTCCGCTGGGCATACGCACAGGTCTGCGCCTTGAGCAGAAAGGCATGATTACGAAGGCCGGCGTCAAGAACTACCACATGGAGATGACGGCCGACGATGGAGGCTACATGGAAGGCGCATGGACGGGAAACGTGGAGACGAAGGTGAGAAACATATACCTTACACTCCCCATCATGGTGTCCTACACCTTCAACGACGACCGCTGGGAAGCACACGCTGGTCCATACTTCAGTCTGCTCATTGACGGCAACTTCAGCGGTGCTGCATACGACGGCTACATACGCCACCACGACCCCACTGGCGAGAAAGCTTTCGTTGACCATGCCACCTATGACTTCGACTCCGACCTGCGCACCTTCGTATGGGGTATGCAGTTTGGCGGAAGCTACCGCTGGAGCAACAGATGGTCTGCGAATGCCGACCTCAACTGGGGTGTCAATGGCATTTTCCCCACCGATTGCCAAAGCGTAACCTTTTCGCTTTACCCCATCTACGCAAAGTTCGGACTGAACTACCATTTCTAATCCACAACAATCAATAACATCTAAAACATTAATATGAAAAAAAATCTACTTATCATCGCACTTCTGCTCGGCGCCTTCGCTGGCAACGCGCAGAATGTGGCAAAAGAAGCCGCAGGCCTTTACTACGGACAACTTTTCATCTCCATTCAGGATGAAATCACCGACAATAATGCTGTGCCCATGGAAGGGCAAAGCATCGTCATCGAGGCTCAGAGCAACAACACCGTGAAGTTCGCACTCTACAACTTCAGCCTTGCTGAAGGGTTCTCCCTTGGCGACATTGTTCTTGAGAATATCCCCGTCAGCAAGGATGCCAATGGCAAGATTACGTTCGGCAAGAACAATCCCGTGCGCTTTGCCTTTATGGACGGCAACATCCTGGCTGACGCAAGCATCAACAGCACAGGCAGCTACGTGGACAAAGGCGATGCTCGCGTGGACGTAGATGTAGTTTGGGTGCAGGAAGGCGGCGTGGACATTCCCATCTACGTGCGCTTCCTTGGCAGCAAAGCTACCTTGCAGGTTCCCAACTCCGACTTCGAGAGCTGGGTACACACCAACGAACCTGGCAACGGCTGGTACTCGTTCCACAGCGCAAGTGGTTCGCAAGCTGGTACAGGCAGAGGCCTTTCCGAACCCCTCACCACGCAGGTGACGGGCAGCAATGCCTACAGCGGAACAAGCGTGCAGATTGAAAGCAAGTGGGTTGGCATCCTCTTCTTTGGAGCAAACGCCAATGGAAACCTCACAACAGGACGCATAAACATGGGAAGCACAACGCCTGCGGACGCGTCAAACCACAACTTTAGCGACACCAACAGCGAAAACTGCTGCCGCTTCGAAGGACGCCCCGACAGCGTTGCGTACTTTGCCACATACAAGCGCGGCCAGAGCGGCGACTATCGCGGACGCCTCCACGCTATACTGCATGGCGACATCGACTATAAAGACCCCAGCGAAAGTGCCGAAAACAAGGCGCAGTACCTCATAGCTGAAGCCACCGTCTATGCCGACGTTACGGACAAGTGGACGCGCTTCGTTGGACCCTTTAAATATACAGGCATTGAGGGCGACAAGACATACATGCTCTGCTCCTTCACCACCAACGAGACACCAGGTGCTACTGTGGGCGATGTCATGCGCATCGACAACGTCGAGTTCATCTACAACTCCGAACTCGCATCCTTCACCTACGACGGCAAGAAGCAGACCATAGCCACCAACATGAAGCTCGAAAACGAGACATACGACGCTACGAAGGTAAAACTCACATCCACAGGACACGCAGCCACAATCCTCACCTCCTACGACAAGGACAACGCGCTGCTAACCATCACCGTGCGCGGACAGAATGCTGCTGAGAAGCCCTCTAACGTACACGTTTACACCGTACAGTTCAAGAAAGAGGAGACAGGCATCAGCACAATCTCCGCACCCACAACCAACGGCTCCTCCGTTTACGACATTCAAGGCCGCCGCGTCATGCCTACCTCGAAAGGCATCTACATCATTGGTGGCAAGAAAGTCCTCCGCTAAGCACAACCACTTTCAGTCTTCAAAGAATGAGGCAAGAGAACACGCCCATGATGCGGCAGTTCTACGAGTTTAAGGACAAGCATCCCGACGCTCTGCTGCTGTTCCGATGCGGCGACTTCTACGAAACCTATGCCGACGATGCCGTAGTTGCAGCACGCATACTTGGTATCACGCTCACACACCGCTCCAACAAGGGAAAAGTAGGACAAATAGAGATGGCGGGATTTCCACATCACGCCCTCGACACCTACCTTCCCCGTTTGGTGCGTGCAGGTCATCGCGTCGCAATCTGCGACCAGCTTGAAGACCCTAAGCTCGCAAAGAAGCTCGTAAAACGTGGCATCACAGAGCTCGTCACACCAGGCATCGTGCTGGGAGACAGCGCCCTGACAAGCCGCGAGAACAACTTCCTTGCAGCACTGCACTATGGAAAGGCGGCACTCGGCATAAGCTTCCTCGACATCTCCACAGGCGAGTTCCTTGTTGCAGAAGGTACGGCAGAATATGCCGACAAACTGCTTACGGGATTCCAGCCAAAGGAAATCCTCATCCTTCGCGGACAGAAACAACGCACAGAAGAGCTTTTCGGAACGAAGAACTTCATCTACGAGATGGAGGACTGGGCCTTCTCCGAACTTTCTGCAAGCGGAAAGATACGCGACCACTTTGGCGTAAAGACGCTAAAGGGCTTCGGCATCGAACATCTCAAGGCGGGCATCGTGGCAGCAGGTGCCATCCTGAACTACCTTGAAGTGACGGGCCACACGCAGACTTCTCACATCACACGCATCGCACGCATCGAGGAAGACCGCTACGTACGCCTCGACCGCTTCACCGTGCGCAACTTGGAACTCGTACATTCCATGGCGGAAGACGGCCGTTCGCTTCTCGACGTCATCGACCACACGCTCACGCCCATGGGGGCACGACAGCTCCACCGTTGGGTACTATTCCCCCTCCGCAATGTTGCCGAGATACAGCGTCGGCAGGATGGGGTAGAGCAGTTCTTCCGCGCGCCAGACCTTTGCGACGTCTGCGAAGAAGAACTCCAGCGCATCGGCGACATGGAGCGCATAATATCCAAGACGGCCGTAGGACGCGTTTCCCCACGCGAACTCGACCAGATGCGCATCGCCCTCGAATGTGTAGGCAGGCTGAAGGCGGTATGCGAGGAAAGCAACAGCGAAACGCTACTCGGACTTGCGCGCATCCTCGATCCCGCGCCTGAACTCCACGACAGGCTCCTCGCCACACTTTACCCCGACCCGCCAGCCACACTTGCAAAAGGCGGCATCATAGCTCACGGTGTAAACAAGGAACTCGACGAGCTGCGCGAGATACATTCCTCAGGAAAAGCATTCCTGCAACGCATTCAGGAGCGCGAAGCCGAAGCCACAGGCATACAAAGCCTGAAGATTGGCTACAACAACGTATTCGGCTACTACATAGAGGTGCGAAACACCTACAAGAACCAGGTTCCTCAGGAGTGGATACGCAAGCAGACACTCGTGCAGGCAGAGCGCTACATCACGCCCGAGCTGAAGGAATACGAGGAGAAGATTCTTGGAGCCGAGGACAGGATTCTCGCCCTCGAAGCGCAGTTGTTCTCAGAGCTTACGGCCTTCGCCATGCAGTACATCCCCACGCTGCAAGCCACAGCCGCAGCACTTTCGAACATCGACTGTCTCTATTCCCTTGCCATTGCGGCACGCGCAGGGCGATATGTGCGCCCCATCATCGACGACAGCCTCGTTCTTGACATACGGCAGGGACGACATGCCGTCATCGAGACGCTGATGCCGCCAGGCGAAGAATACGTCCCCAACGACGTGCGCCTCGACAACGAGGACCAGCAGATTGTCATCGTCACAGGTCCCAACATGGCGGGTAAGAGCGCACTCCTGCGCCAGACGGCACTCATCACCCTGCTCGCCCAAATGGGCAGCTTCGTGCCTGCTGAGAGCGCACGCGTTGGTGTCGTGGACAAGATATTCACCCGCGTTGGCGCAAGCGACAACATCTCCATGGGCGAAAGCACGTTCATGGTGGAGATGAGCGAGGCGGCAAACATCATGAACAACCTCTCCGCACGCTCCCTCGTACTCTTCGACGAACTCGGACGCGGCACCTCAACCTACGACGGCATCTCCATCGCATGGGCAATCGTCGAATACCTGCACGAAAACGAGCGCAGTAAGGCGCGCACGCTATTCGCCACGCACTATCACGAACTCAACGAGATGGAGCGCATGTTCCCACGCATCAAGAATTGGAACGTCTCAGTGCGCGAAGTGAACCAGCGTATCGTATTCCTACGCAAGCTGCAACCTGGTGGCTCCGAGCACTCCTTTGGTATCCACGTGGCGCGCCTTGCTGGCATGCCGCACTCCATCGTCAGTCGTGCCGAGGACATACTCAAAGAACTCGAAGCCAGCGGAGAACACAGCAGCGAAAACCTGAAACTCGCCAAAGCCGTAAGCCACGACAAGCAGGAAGGCACACAACTTAGCTTCTTCCAACTCGACGACCCCATACTTGAGCAGATTCGCGACGAGATTCTAAGCCTCGACGTCAACAACCTCACACCCCTCGACGCCCTCAACAAGCTAAACGCCATAAAGCGCATATTGCAGGGAAAATGAGAAACAGAAAACGCAACGGACTCCTCGCCCTAAGCCCGCTACTGACAATGGTGGCGAGCTTTTGTGTGCTGAGTGTCTTTTGCGGAGGTTTCAGCAAGGTTCCCATACTCATCGTTTTCCTCATCACGTCGGCATATGCCCTGCTGACGCTCCGCGGCATGAAACTCGACGAGCGCATCAGCATCTTCTCGCGTGGTGCCGCAGACGAGAACATGCTTCTCATGGTGTGGATTTTTATCCTCGCTGGAGGATTTGCACATGCAGCAAAAGGCATGGGCGCCATCGATGCTATCGTCAACGTATGCCTGCAGGTTCTGCCCTCCAACCTACTGTTGCCAGGAATGTTCGTCGTGGCATGCTTCGTGAGCCTCTCCGTAGGCACCAGCGTAGGGACTATTGTCGCCCTCGTGCCAATAGCAATGGGGCTCGCCGCGCCCACGGGCATACGCATAGAGCTGTTCGTGGGCTCTGTAGTCAGCGGAGCCTTCTTTGGCGACAACCTTTCCTTCATCTCCGACACGACAGTCGTAGCCACTCGCTCCTTAGGATGCCGCATGAGCGACAAGTTCCGCACAAACCTGCGCGTGGCACTACCAGCGGCGCTCCTTACCCTCGCCATATTCACATTCCTTGGCAATAATTCCACAGAAGCCTTGCCCGCGTCCGCTCTGGAAGCCTCTACGCAGGGCATCGACACCTTCCTCCTCATAATACCATACCTCGCCGTACTCATCACAGCCCTTCTGGGCCTCAACGTCGTAGTCGTCCTCATGCTCGGCATCGTGCTCACTGGCATCGTTGGCCTATCCACTGGCGCATACACGCCACTCGCGTGGTTCGAGGCCATTTGCAGCGGCATTGGCAGCATGGGAGAGCTCGTCATGGTGTCGATGATGGCGGCAGGCATGCGCTCCGTCATACGCTACGGCGGAGGCATCACGTGGCTTCTGCGCGCCCTCACAAAGCGCGTCTCCACACCACGAGGAGCATCGCTGGGCATAGCGGCACTCGTGAGCATAACGAACCTATACACGGCGAACAACACTATCGCCATACTCTCCGTAGGCACCCTCGCTCGCGACATCTCCGAACGCTTCTCCCTCGACAATCGCCGCACGGCAAGCATTCTCGACATCTTCTCCTGCGTCGTACAAGGCATGATACCCTACGGCGCACAACTCCTCATCGCTGGAGGACTTGCAGACATAGAACCCGTGAGCCTCGTTCCCTACCTTTTCTATCCCGCCATACTTGGCACGGTAACTCTCATCGCCATTATCCTCGTAAAGCCTAATGGCAAGTGGGTGAGGAACAATATCTAATAACCGCAGAAAAATCAATCGCGAAGGCTTCAACTCAAATCGCAAGTGCCTAAGGATTCATCGCGAAAGCCTGAAAATCCATCGTAAAGGCGAAAACTTTCATCAAGATGCGAGTATTTTCCGAAAAGATGCGAGAATCTTTCATCAAGATGCGAGAAATATGTTTTTTCAAGCCTTCTGCGAAGATAATTCCTGCCTTTGGATAAAATGCAGTATGTTTTAGCGGGATAGTGTTACGAGAACAGGGTAGTGGTCGGAGGGTAGGCACAGGCCTTCTGGCGTCCAGTATCCGCAGGTGAGGATGCCGTAGCGCAGCACATTGAATTCTGGAGATACGAATATGTGGTCGATGCGGCTGTCGGAGTGCCTCTCTGGATGGAAGCCGTTGAAGGTTCCACATTCGGCAAAGCGCTGGCGGGCATGTTCGTAGCTGTCCTTCAGTATTCCGCTTTCGGCAAAGATATTGTATATCTCGTCATGCTGGTCCACGTTGAAGTCGCCAGTAAGAACGACTGGTGCGCCTTTTGCAATCTCGCGGATGCGGCTTACCACAAGCTTCGCACTCTCGCGCCTTGCAACTACGCCTACATGATCCATGTGGAGGTTGAAGAAGAAGAATTTCTTGCCGCCTTTTCTGCACTTGAACTTTCCCCAGGTACAAATGCGCGTACAAGCGGCGTCCCAACCTCGTCCAGGCTTCTCTAAAGTTTCAGAAAGCCAGAAGTTGCCTTTTGCGAGGAGCTTCAACTTCTGCCTATCGTAGAATATCGCCTCATGCTCGCCTGATGAGCGTCCGTCGTCGCGTCCTACTCCGATATGGTCGTAGTCGGTCAGGAGCGCAGCCATATCTGACAGCTGCCCCTTCAGCACCTCCTGCGTGCCAAATATATCAGGGTGCTCGAAGTTGATGAGCGAGCAGATTACAGGACAACGCTTTTCCCAAGCGTTTCCCTTTTCGCTGTCGGCTTTGTTCTTAATGCTGCAATTACTTTGTCCTTTGCATCGTGCAGGAGTTCCAGTCTTCAGCGTAGTAGTTGCAGGTCAGCGTGTTGCCCTGGAGCGTGATGTTGCTCATTATGTTATCGTTGAAGATGTGTTGCCTGCCTAACGTTCCCAAGCCCTCCACAATGCTGGCAGCCGAAACCGCAGGAGACTCATTAAGTTCCCGTACGCGCATACGGTCCCATGGGTCGGAGCCGTTATAGGTCAAGCTAACGTTTTCGTACCATCTTTCCCTGTCAAGCGTTATCTCGTTTTCACCTGCAACGTTCCACGTCCCGCTTACTGTGAATGACAACTTGTGGCCTGCTTTCAGAGAGGGTGGAGCATAGCTGAGCCAGATAGTGTATTTGCCGTTTGCCATGAACTGGAAGGTCATGGAGAATCCCATTCCCTCGCATTTGTTGTACGCATCGCTATACATGCGTGTCACTTTCCATTTTCCCGCCAGCTTCGGCGCTATCGCCTTGCGCTTCTCAGCCTGCTGGGCTTCGTTCCTGCGTGTCAGGATAGGCGCAGAGCCATCCCTTACTATTTCGGAGGTTCCGTTGGTGAGGGTCAGCGTGCCTTCATACATCTCTAAGCCGTGGCAGTACAGCACATTGAAAAGGTCAACGTCGAAACCACAGATGAATAGTATGTTGGTGCCGTCGTTGAACTCTTCCGCCCAGTTCTCGTTAGCTGAACTGGCTTGAGAAACGGCATTAAGACTAATACTGTTCGAAGTATATACGTCGCCGTTTCCAAACTGGAAGGAAAACCAGCGCTCATTATCTTTTAGTACGGGCGCATTGATAGTCAGCACTCCTTCCTCGCCGTTCAAGAAGCGTTTGTGGAGCCTGGCGGAATGAACAACGTATGACTTTTCATTACTTGGGTAATTAATAGAATGTGCTACATTCTCTTCCATCTCCACATAGTCTCCGTTCGTGTATTCTATGCGGATGAGGCTCCCCGGCTTATCAACATGGCTTCCGTTCGTGTATTCTACGCGGATATTCTTTTCTTGCTGACTTACATTCGTTATCGTGTCCTTTTCTGTTGCAGGATACCATTTGCCATTAAACTTCTGCAACCAGCCTTTCTGCCTGGGCAGCCGCTTTTGATATACGCGGTCGTTTTCGATATACAGTTCCGTATCGTATCCGTTTAGCGTCACTCTTTTCTGGTTTTTGGCGTTGAGCAGTATTTGCTCCACTTCTGACAAAGCGTTCTGGTGCTCCGCTTCTCTATTCTGATATTCCTGCTGCTGCGCCACCTCTACCTTCTGCTGCCTGTATCCATCAATAGAGGTGTTTATCAGCTGTGAACTTACTGATATATCAGGCCTTTTCAGCACATCCCTTAAATAATTCAGTATGGTTTCGCGCTCCGAATCGGAGTATTCGTTTTCTAGTTTTCTATCTACTTCAAGCGTTGTAAGGGAACAGTCAATGAGTTTCGCCTCTGTTTCTGACATCGGCATTGGAGCCGTCATGGCGTATGAGCATTTGTCCACAAAGTATTGTATGTATGTTGTGTGCTTATAGAAAGGTCCGCTACTAAAATCGCTATAACTGGAGTAGTTGTTGCTTAGGTCGCTTGTCAACTCACTGATTTGCGCTTTCCATTTCTTCTCGAAGTTGGCAGAATTCTTCCTAATCATGTCTCTTGCGCCGTCTGGCAACATAACCTCAACGCCGTGAAACTCGCTTATATTATACATTTCAACGGATTTGAGGCACACATAGCGCCCAAAATCGTACTCATACCATTGTCCATCGACAAGCGGCGTCTTGTCGAGCTTTATGACTTGCTTGCTTTTTTCCCCGATTTGTACGGTTTTCTTCTTGTGGTTCACGAGGTAGTAGCCTTGCACCTTACCGTCCGGCAACTCAGAGAAAACATATACCTCGTCCTGCTTCTGCTTGCTCAATCGTATCTTTCTTATGGGAATGCTCTGGGAAAACATTCTTAGCGTACAGTCAACTTCTTTCCTGCTGTCAGTGTAACAGCGTGTCTGCTTTCCAAGCGGAATCTTGGAAATCAACTCATTCATCGGCACCCATTCCTGCGCCCGAATGCCTAACATAAACAACGAAGCCAAAAGGACAAGAATCATTTTCTTCTTCATAGCATTATGGTATTATGATTTATTTTGAAAACAATGTTTTCCGACTGCAAAAGTAATGATTTTCGAATATATGGAGAGTCGTCATCTGATTTCTTTTTGCACATCAAATCGTATCTTTTTGTTTCATTTGGTATTTCTGAGCACCTTTGCGCCTCGTATTGTGGACAAAAAAACTCCCGCTACGGGCGGTGCCAGAAGCGGGAGGTAATGTCTGTAAGTTGGTAGCCGTTGACGCGGTATAGTCGCTGGTTTGTGCTGGGGCTCTTCAGGGGACCGCATTCTTCGCGATACGGCCCTACCTTCACATAGTCGAAGACGTCGAGGTGTATGCCCTCTGGCAGTTCCTTGCGCCCGCTGTACCATCCTGTCTTTAGTTTGTCGCCATACCTGCCCTTCACAAGTCTGCAAAGGCGCTCCACCTCCAACGTATCGTTGTCGCCACCCATGAGTCCTACGCAGGTAATTTCGCCAGCGTAGTCGTCAAGCAGTGCAAAGAGCCGCTCCTCGGTAAGCTCGTCGCCGTGGTCGCCACAGAGGTAGGGGCTATGGCATCCAGGGCAGAAGTTAGGACAGAGCGAGAGGTTGATGGCAAGCGTCACCTCGTCAGGAAACTCTTGGAATACTATGTCGTGATTTACGTATTTGAGCACAACGCTATTTTACGTTAAACAATAACCATTATGTCGGCGCACCTCATGCCGCCGCGCATAATGCGGCAACTAAACAATAAGCCGTAACGTCAGCAAGGACCTTAGTAGTTAAAGTCGATTCTCGCGCCCTTGTAGTTTGTGAACACGCCCTGGTAGCTTCCGCTCTCGTATGTGCCGTCGAAGGTTCCGATGTACTTGCCTGTACCCTGCTCGTAGGCTTTCAGCACGAGTTTTCCTGTAGCCTCATTGTAGGAGGCGAGTCGCAGGTTTCGCTTATAGTTTGTAAACGAAACCCACCCCGTGTTTCCATTGAGGACGATGTGCGAATTGCTGTCGCCTCCAAGACGCCCAAGCATTTCGAAGCGGAAATTAGATGCGCTTGTGCTTTGTGTCTGCCTCGTTTCCTGCTGCGGTTCGGCTTGCTGGGGTGGAGGTGCCACCTGCATCTGCTCATCGACGACTTTTATCGTCTCTTGCGTCTTTACGACTATGGTTTCCTTAACGGGCTCCGCTGGTGCCTTTGTCTTGCGTATGCAAGAAACCATAATTGTGGCAGCCAAAGCCACCACAATTATGGATATTGAAAAGTTTCTGTTCATAGTAGGTTCGTTCTTACACCTCCGCATGTGCATAGTAGCGGCGGCTGGCTTCCTTTTGGCGGTCGAGAGAGAAGTTTGAGACGCGCTTCAGATAGCCAATGATACGCGTGAGATAATCCACGTTCTTGCTGTGGCAGTGGGGACATTCCTTCAGGTATCGCTTGTCGATGTGTCCACAATCGTTGCACAGCGTGTTGGGAATGTTGAAGGTGAAGTAGTTGCAACCCTCGCGTGCAGCAATGCGCAGAAGCTGGCGGTACTGTTCCTTTGAGAGGTGCTCGTCGAGGTTCATGTGCAGGGCGCTGCCACCCGTCAGGTGCTCGATATAGCGGCGTCCGTGGAGGCGGAACTTCTGAATGGGGTCGGTGTTGGTATCTTCGACGATGTAGAAGTAGCTGTTGTAGCAGTCGCGCGGCACGTAGTAGCCAGCTTCGCGATCCCAGCGTGCGTGCTTCACGCCCACGTTCTCGGCGGGAATCGATAAGTCCAAGGATGTCGCCTATGAATGCCTCGTACTCGGGGTTGTCGCTGATGGTGATGCCCAAGCTCTCGGCAGCCTCCACCATACCATTGACGCCCACCGTCAGATACTGGCGCTTGATGTTGATGTACCCAGCGTCGAAGAGAGGCAGCATGCCCTTCTCCTGCAGTGCCTTGAGGTTTTCGTTGTAGGCGAGCTGCACCTTGTGTACGAGGTCGATGATGGGTTCGAGATAGTCGGTATAGTGTATGCCCTCGCGCGTTGCCTGCTGTACGCAACGGTTGATGTTGATGGTGAGCACGCTCTTCGAACCTGTGCTCACGCCACCAGCGCCGAGCGTATAGCTGAAGCCGTTGTCCTGGATTTCGTTGCGCAGGCGGCAGCATGATGCCAGCGAGTCGGCATTGTCGCTCATGTAGGTGAAGAAGCTGTGACCCTCAGCATACATCTCCGCCGTAAAGTCGCCATACTCCTTGTCGATAACCTCGCCGTCCTTCGTCAGCAGCGCCATCGTCTCGACGGGGAATGTCAGCACGCACTTTGTACGCTCCTGGTTGAACCAGCGCATGAAGCGCTTCTGCAACCAGCTCACTGCTGGCCAGCTGGGTTTGCTGCCGTCAGGGAAGAAGAACTCGCCGAAGATGCTCTCGAAGTAGTTCTTGTCGTAGTAGGAGATGTTCCAGAACACGCTCTGGAAGTTGCGTGCACCCGTTGGCTGGTTGATGCTATATACAATCTGCTCGAAGCAGTCGGTGATGACTTTGTCGATGGTGCGACTCTTCAGCGAGAGGTCGGCCTGCTGGTCGGCACGCGCATAGAAGTCGTCGCCATACTCCTTCTGCAGGAAGTAGCTCATATACATGAGGAACTCAGGCGTTGCACACGCACCGCTAAGCATGGAACTGACGATGAACACCATGTTGACGAAGCCTCCGCAGAAACTCTTCAGGTTCGTGGGAGCCGTGGAGTTGCCGCCGATGCTCCTCGTACCACTCAGAAGCCAGGGGTACATCGTGATGCTGGCGCAGTAGTTTGCGAGGCTCGTCTCGTCGTTCTTATATATAAAGTGATTATTCAGGAGGTACAGATAACGGTCGGACAGCTCCTTGCTATACATCTGCTTCAGGCGGTCCGTGATGAGTCGGCGGTTCAGGCGTATGAAGCCCTGCTTTGGCAGTTCGCCGATGAGCGTGGCAATGTTCTTGTTCTCAACATTTGCGTTGGCGTCGAACTTTGAGCCCGTGGCAGGATTCTCAGCATCCACGTAGCGGAAGAGGAAAGAAAGCTTCTCAGCCGTCTCACGATCATCCTCGTGCTGCTTACGATAGAGCATGAAAGTTTTTGCTACCTTGAAGTGGCGCTCAGCCATCAGTGCCACCTCCACTTGGTTCTGGATATCTTCCACGCTCATACCGTTGCAGAAACGCAGATGTTCCATCACCTTCTGGAGGCCATCATTGTCGATTGGTTGTCCTACTGCAGAAAACGCTTTTAGTATAGCGCTTTTAATTTTGTCGAGCGAGAATTTCTCCTTTTTTCCGTCTCGCTTCGTAATTGTGAAGTTATCTGTACACATTTTATCTATTAGTGATTATATTGTAAATCAGTTATTTACGTTTAGATTTGGTCGCAAAAGCGTCACAAAGATACAGCATGGATTTGAGAATGCAAAACGATTAAAGATATAATTTTTGGAAAACTTTTTTTAATTTTGAAAGCCGAAAGTTTCCCAAAACTATCAACTATT
>ONWB01000036.1 GCA_900321445.1 uncultured Prevotellaceae bacterium
AACTCGTGGACAAGCGCGGCGACAAGGTGAAGGTGCGCCACATCCTCATGCGTCCACAAATCCCCGACAGCACGTTCGTAAGTGCCAACGCGCGCCTGGACTCCATTGCCGACGACATTCGAGCAGGAAAGTTCTCCTTTGACGTTGCCGCCATGAACCTAAGCGACGACAAGGACACGCGCCTGAACAACGGCCTGCTATTCCACTCGCCGCACCCTCGCATACCGCCTACATCGCGCCTCGAGATGAGCCAACTGAACCAGGACATTGCGAAAGTCGTGGACACGCTGCAAGTGGGACAGATATCACGCGCATTCGTCATGACAAACGACAAGGGGCAGCAGGTGTGCGCAATAGTACGCCTGAAGAACCGCATAGCCGCACACCCCGCAAACTCCACCGACGACTTCCAGGTGCTGCGCGACGTAGTGTACCAGGATAGATGCGAAAAGCGCCTGCAACAGTGGGTGACAGCAAAGGTGCGCTCCACATACGTCCGCATAAAGCCAGAATGGCGCGGGTGCCAATTCCGCTATGATGGTTGGATAAAGCAATGACACAGAAGCAACTGCTGAAGGAAAGAACACATCGGAACACGTTCCGCAAATACAATCTGGGAGTCCTAATGATTGCGTTAGGACTCTTATGTCTATCCCCCGTCGCGATGTATGCGCAGCGTGGGGGCGATGCTCCTGTCATCCTCGACCATGCCGACGAAATCATACACGACCAATTCGAGATGCCCGATGCCCAGCGCCTGAAAGGGCACATATCCTTCAGACACGCTGGAATGCACATGGTATGCGACAGTGCCGTGTATTACCAAAGCAGCAAGTCGTTCGAGGCTTTTGGACGTGTCAGGATTACACAGGGCGACACGCTCTCCATAACGGGCGAGCGCCTGTTCTACGACGGACTGTCGGAAACGGCATACATGAGGAGCCGCAAGGGAGAAGTGGAGGTGCGACACCGCCAACAAAAACTCTTCTCCGACAGCCTCTTCTACAACGCTCGCGAAAAGACCATCACATACGACACAGGCGGAAAACTCATCGATGGGAAGAACGTACTCACGTCGAACTTCGGAGAATACCACACGGACTCGCGACAAGCCATATTCCGCTATCAGGTACACCTCAACAACGGCAAAGACGAACTCGTCTCTGACGAGTTCCACTACAATACGCGCACCAAGGAGGCGAAGGTCGTAGGAAAGTCGAACATATACAGCGGCGACTACAACATATTCACCACAAGTGGCGACTACAACACCAACTCCGAAATCGTCGAACTGCACGAGCGCTCCATCCTGAACAACCCCACGCGGCAGGTGCGCATGGAGGCTGACCGCGTGTACTACGACAAGCAGTCGGGGATGATGCGCGCGTATGGCAACGTATATTGCATCGACCGCAAGAACAAGGCTATACTCGAAGGCGACCACTGCGAAATGTACGAGGACAAAGAGGCGCGTACAGACTCCTCGTTCGTGACGGGACGCGCCTTGGTGCGAGACTACAGCAACGGCAAAGACACCCTGTACGTACATGGCGACACCCTGAGGCTATTTAGTTACAATACGCATACAGACTCACTGCAGCGAACCCTGAAAGGCTACAACCACGTAAGGGCTTTCCGCACAGACGTGCAGGCCGTATGCGACTCCCTCGTCTATAAGACGCAGGACAACTGCCTATGGATGTTCCGCGACCCGATAGTATGGACTGACGAAAGGCAGGTGCTGGGCGAGGAGATACAGGCCTTCCTCAACGACTCCACCGTTGACAGCATCTACGTCATCGACCAAGCGCTACTCGTAGAACGCATGGACTCGCTACACTATAACCAAGTGGCATCGCACACCATGCGCGCCTACTTCCAACCTAACGGCGACCTCTCCGTGGCTGCATTCGACGGAAACGTATGCACCATAATGTATCCTCTCGAAAACGACAGCACCATCCTCTACCACAACTACGCAGAGGCGCCGAAGGTACGCATGACGATGGAGAACAACAAGCTAAAGCGCATTGTAGCATTCCCCAAGCCAGAGGCTACGCTATACCCTATCGGCACAGCGCCGCCTGAGCGCACATTCCTGCCAAGTTTCGCATGGTTCGACAAGATACGCCCTGTTGACAAGGACGACGTATTCGTGTGGAAGCCAAAGCATGAGGACAAGCGGCTGCGCACACAGCAACGCCGCCAGGCACCACTGCAGACTCTCTAAAACCACCAAACAACACGCCCCTCATTACCCAACGACATGAGCGACATCATACAACTCCTACCCGACTCCGTCGCCAACCAAATAGCAGCTGGCGAGGTCATACAGCGCCCTTCATCAGTAATAAAGGAACTGGTGGAGAACGCCATTGACGCAGGAGCCACGCTCATACAAGTCGTGGTAGCCGAAGCCGGCAAGGCATCCATACAGGTCATTGACAACGGATGTGGGATGAGTGAGACTGACGCGCGACTGAGCTTTGAACGTCACGCGACATCGAAGATTCGCAAGGCTACGGACCTCTTCGCCCTGCGTACGATGGGATTCCGCGGAGAGGCCCTCGCGTCCATTGCGGCTGTAGCCCAGGTGGAGCTTCGCACGCGCACAAAAGACCAGGAACTGGGAGTGAAAATACGCATTGATGGCAGCAAACTCGTCGAACAAACGCCCATAAGTTGCCCTGTAGGGGCAAACTTTGCCGTACGCAACCTATTCTACAACATCCCCGTACGTAGAAAATTCCTCAAGAGCAACCAGACGGAACTGGCTAACATAACGGCTGAGTTTGAGCGCATAGCACTCGCCCACCCTGACATTGCATTCAAACTCTACAATCAGGACACACTACTGCTCGACCTGCCAACGGCGAACTTCCACCAACGCATCGCAGGCATCTTTGGGCGCAAGCAGTCTGGAGAACTCATACCTATCTCAGTAGAGACGGAACTTGCAACAATCACAGGCTTCGTGGGCACTCCTGAGAGTGCGAAGAAAAAGGGAGCGCGACAGTTCTTCTTCACAAATGGACGCTTCATGCGCCACCCCTATTTCGCAAAAGCTGTCGCAACAGCATACGAATGGCTCATCCCAGAGGGCGAAAACGTGCCTTTCTTCATCAATTTCCAGATGAATCCTGAGCGTATTGACGTCAACATACATCCCACAAAGACGGAGATAAAGTTCCAGGACGAACAAATGGTGTGGCAGATTCTGCTTGCTGCCGTTCGCGAAGCACTGAACCGCTTCAACGCTATTCCAACCATTGACTTCGACACTGAGAACAAGCCAGAGATACCCGTCGCTCCATCATACTTGGGACGTAGCCACACACCTAACGTACCACGCACATCTATGCCTGCGCAGTCGGCAGCCATACTATCGTCATACGACCATGCGCACAATATATATAATAAAGATGTGTCGCAACAAGACGCAGCAATCCCACAGTCGCTGATAGATACAGGAGCAGAATCGCAAAGCCATGAAATAGGCAGCGCAGAAAATGCCATCCAGTTAGCAGGGAAATACATCATCACGGCTGACGACGTGTCAGGACTCTTGGCTATAGACATTCGCAGGGCTCATCTACGCGTCCTGTACGAACAATATCTGACCTCAGCAGAAGCACAGCGAAGCCTTTCGCAGGGCATGCTATTTCCACAGGAAGTAAAACTCTCGGCGGCAGAGGCTTCGTTCCTCGAGTCGAACATCGACACTCTACGCAAGCTTGGATTCGACATCGTGGTGGCTGAGGATAGGACATATATGCTGCGCGGCATCCCCCTCGGCACAGAAGGTCTCGACCCCACACAACTGCTGCAAAACGTCATCAACGATGCCCTTGACGAGACAACTACCATTGCAGGAGAATCGCAAAGCCATCGACTCGCACTCGCACTCGCGAGACGTGCCGCAATGCCTGCTGGAGTAGAACTTAGCGCTGAAGAACTGCAACACCTGCTCACGAGCCTTGCTGCATGCAAGAATTCTGCATATACGCCTGAAGGGCTGCCTACATACCGACGTCTTGCACTCTCCGACATAGAGGCTCTTTTCTAAAGTCCTCGTCCACACAATGAAAAGACCTATCAACATAGAAGACGGCATTCTTTTTCGCACAAAGGGAGGGACACTGTTTCGTCGATACTCTGACGACAGCGAGGTATTCTTTCCATGTGTACGCGCCCACCTTGGAGGTCTTCTGGTGGCACCAAATGGAGCCTTTCAACTGTGGGGACACATATTCATCGGACGACGCTGGCACAAGGACGGATTCCTACTCCGAAACTTTGCCCACGAATATGGACACTACCTTCAGGAGCGGCGCATTGGACACATACGCTATATTTTCAAGATAGCACTTCCAAGCCTTTGGAGCCTGATACGTCGTCCACTGCGTCATGAGAAGCAGACCTTTGAGCGCGAGGCAACGATGCTTGGTATTGATTACATTAACCATACACATAAACTATGTCAAAAGAAGTAACACTTTGGAATCGAATAATGAAAGCGGCCCTGGCCATACCTGGTGTCACAGTGGACAGGGAGGCATATCTGCGCAGCGTTCTCAGAGGGACTCTCAGCGACGAGCGACTCGAACTCATCATCAAGGGAACGCCCATAGCCTATGCGCCTGCCGAACTTATTGACAAAATCGCATCAGGCGCCATAACGTACCATACGGCAACGGCTACGACGCTGTCCACTGTCACTGGCCTCCCAGGCGGCCCAGCGATAGTGGCTTCTATACCCGCCGACCTTGCACAATACTATTTCCACGTATTTGTGCTGGCTCAGAAGATGGCATATCTCTACGGATTCCCAGACCTGCGCGACGAAGAAGGCAAACTCTCTGACGACGCTACGGACATGCTTACGCTTTTCGTGGGCATAATGATGGGCGCAAAACTTGCCCGTGATGCCGTGCGCGACATCTCGCGCGACCTCGCCATACAGGTTGCAAAGAAACTGCCACAGCAAACGCTCACACGCACAGTATATTACCCCATAGTGAAGCAGGTGGCAAAGCGCATAGGCGTTGACCTGTCGAAGTCAAGTTTCACAAAGACTTTTGGCCGCTTCATACCCTTGCTAGGAGGTATCGTTTCTGGAAGCGTGACATATGCCACATTCTATCCTGGTGCACGTCGCCTCCAGCGTGCCCTGCGCATACAGATGAACATGCTTACGACTCAGGCAGACGTAGCAGAAGCGTCGCTTGACATACCACAACCTGCTGACGAGCAGATGGAAAGCCTCGCCATGCGTGCCATCGTGAACATGGCGCTTATGGACGACGATGCTACACAGAAGAAGCATGACTTCCTGCAAAGGCAAATTGCCCACACACGCCTGCCTGAAGACGAGCGCAAAGAGCTGCTCGAGGCATACGACAAGGGACGCACCTTCAAAGTTGACTTCAGCCTCTTTAAGGAC
Source organism: uncultured Prevotellaceae bacterium (assembly GCA_900321445.1). Lineage (GTDB taxonomy): Bacteria > Bacteroidota > Bacteroidia > Bacteroidales > Bacteroidaceae > Alloprevotella. Next base: position 5,444 of record ONWB01000036.1, read on the forward strand.
GACCCTGTGAATTCAGCAAACCTCATGCGGCGACTGACGGAGGTGATACGCCTATCAGACAAGATGGCGGCAACATCAAAAATATACCTCAACAAAATATCGCGCGAACTGGGATTCTCGCCTCAGGATGTCGAAGAATTTCTGAATGAATAAGCTTGAAACGATTTAGAACATTTTGAAAAGTCAGATTTGTTCGGATTGTTTTCAACTCTCATTTTCTGATTTTCGACTCCCAAATCCTGCTATATGACTCCCAAAATCCGGATTTCAACCCCTTTCTTTTGAATTTTAACCCCTAAAAAACCAAACATACTCATGCTTCCAATAGGACTTGCCAGCGACCATGCTGGCTACGCACTAAAGCAATTTGTAAAAGAATACCTCACCCAACAAGGGCTCGAGTACAAAGACTACGGAACCTACTCTGAAGACAGCTGCGACTATCCCGACTTCGCCCATGCACTTGCCAAAGGGATAGAACATGGCGAAGTAGATAGGGGCATCGCTATATGTGGATCTGGCCAGGGCATCAGCATCACCCTTAACAAGCACCAAAGCATTCGCGCAGCTCTCGTATGGCAGGAGGAGATAGCCAAACTCGCGCGCCAGCACAACAACGCAAACGTACTATGCCTACCAGGGCGCTTCATCTCCACTGACGAAGCCGAACGCTGCCTAACAGCCTTCCTTAATACCCCATTTGAGGGCGGACGCCATGAGCGTAGGGTCGAAAAGATTCCCGTTAGATAACAAAACGCGCTTTTTATTTGGTGTATAAGTGTTAAAGTTGTATTTTTGCAGCCGCTTGGAACACGTGAACGTGTAATAATGAATAGATTAACCAACTAAACTTATATTTACCTACTATGACTAAAGCAGATATTGTTGCAGACATTGCCCAGAAAACAGGCCTGGACAAGACATCAGTGTTGACAGTTGTTGAAGCTTTCATGGAAAGCGTCAAGGGTTCTCTCGTAAACGACGAAAATGTATATCTTCGCGGTTTTGGTAGCTTCATACTTAAGCGCCGCGCACAGAAGACGGCACGTAATATTTCGAAGAACACCACCCTCATCATTCCCGAACACAACATTCCAGCATTTAAGCCCGCAAAGACTTTCATGCAGGAAGTAAAGAAGTAAGTCAGAATTATCTGAACTTCAAGAATATACACAAAATACAACAATTTCAACATGCCTAACGGAAAGAAGAAGAAAAGACACAAGATGTCTACCCACAAGCGCAAAAAAAGACTGCGCAAGAATCGCCACAAGAACAAGTAATGACGATTCGCACAGGGCTTAACAAGCCCTAATGCTTGCGGGATACAAGTTATGGGAGAGGACAAAGCTGGACGCTGCAATTCATTTTCGGCGCCCGCTTTCCCGTAACAGGTATTCCGCATCGTTTATATTTGAACAGAAACATGACAAGCGAAGTAATCATCGACGTCCAACCCAAGACAGTGTCCATCGCGCTGCTCGAAGACAAGCGACTGGCTGAGTTTCAGCAGGAAGCACGCGAGGAGCACTTCTCGGTTGGCAATATCTATCTGGCAAAAGTCAGGAAGATTATGCCTGGGCTGAACGCTTGCTTCGTGAATGTCGGACACGAGCGCGACGCATTCCTACACTATCTGGACTTAGGACTGCACTATCGCGCAGAAGAAAAGTTCCTGCAGCAGCTGCGCGACGGACGCAAAAACGTCGCGCTGACAAAATGCATCGGACAACCCGAACTGGAGAAAGAAGGTAGCATCCAGAACATACTTGCCAAGGACAGCGAGGTTCTCGTGCAGATAGTGAAAGAGCCTATCTCAACAAAAGGGCCACGACTGACCTGCGACATCACATTTCCTGGCAGATATCTCGTTCTCGTACCTTTCACGGAGAAAATCTCCGTATCAACAAAAATCAAGAGCAATCAGGAGCGCGCACGCCTCAAGCAACTCATCCAAAGCATTAAGCCTAAAGGGTTTGGTGCTATTGTACGAACAAGTGCCGAAGGTAAACGCGTGGCAGAGCTCGACACTGAAATGAAAGCCCTCATGCGCAGATGGACAGATATGATCGAACGCGTAAAGAGAGCTCAGCAATCGTCGCAGCAACAGCCTCTCCCACAGCTCGTCTATGAAGAAACAAGCCGCACAGTAAGCCTGTTGCGCGACCTCTTCAACACATCCTACGAGAATATCTACGTCAACAACAACGATGTTTACAACGAGGTTCTATCCTACGTATCGCTGATAGCCCCCGACCGCACAGACATCGTAAAGGAGTACACAGGGAAGCTACCCATCTTCGACAACTTCAACGTAACACGGCAAATAAAGTCCTCCTTCGGACGAACCGTCACATACAAACATGGTGCCTATCTGATTATTGAACATACAGAGGCCCTGCACGTTGTGGACGTAAACAGCGGAAACCGTTCAAAGAATCCTGAAGGACAAGAAACAAACGCTCTGGAAGTGAACCTCGGTGCCGCCGACGAACTGGCACGACAGTTGCGACTGCGCGACATGGGCGGCATCATCGTCGTTGACTTTATCGACATGGCAAAGGCCGAGAATCGGCAGACGCTCTATGAGCGCATGGTCGAAAACATGAAGCAAGACCGTGCACGCCACAACATCCTGCCGTTGTCGAAGTTCGGACTTATGCAGATAACCCGCCAACGCGTACGCCCAGCAATGGACGTCAGCGTAGAGGAGAGTTGCCCTACATGCGGAGGAACTGGAAAAATCAAATCGAGCCTGCTCTTCACCGATGTCCTCGAGGGAAAGGTGCAGATGCTCAGTCAAAAACTCAACTACAGACGTGTCCGGCTTCACCTACACCCATTCGTGGCCGCTTATCTCAGCAAAGGCCTGCCCTCGCTTCGTATGAAGTGGCAGCTACGCCATAAGATAAGCCTGCAAGTCGTTCCAAACCAAAAACTTTCCTACCTTGAATATGCTTTCTACGACACGCAAGGTGCCGAGATCGACATGAGAGAGGAAAAGGAAATGAATTAACTAACACGAAAAAGACCAGAGATGCAAAAAAGTCTCTGGCCTTTTTGTATTCCTGTCTATCTCTCTATACTATCGTCTGTACGATCCGTTATTGTAATGCCCATTCTGCTCAGGACCTTTGCGGAACATCTCTCGACCAAAGGCACGTTCTGCCTCCATCACACGCAACAGTTTCTCTGCAGAGAGAACACGCGAGAAATCGCGATAGCTACGCTGTTCGAGGTCTGATTTCTGCTGTCTAAGGCGCAGTACTTCCTGCAGTATGCGCTGACAATCGGTATTACTTACACGTTCCGTCTGAACACGATAGAGCATACGCTTAATCTTGTCGCGTATCTCGCGCTCCTTCGTCTTCATTTTGTGGAAAAGGGGAAAGAAGGCTCGCGCCTCGGCAGGGGAAAGAGCAGCACGTTTCGTCACATAAGACTCGAATTTCTGCCTGAATTCCTGTGGATTAAATGCAGGACCAGAATTCTGCCCCATCTGAGGTCGCTGGTCAAAGTGGTGACGTTGTTGTGCAATGGCCGACGATGCCGGTATCAGCATCATTAGGCTTAGCACCATCATCCTCACGGAGGCTGCGATATTGTGTTTAGTCAATTGTCGAAACATAATCATACACGTTGTTTGCGTTCAAGTCCATATAATCATATACTTGGTCAGAGGCAGAAGCCTGCATATAAACCGACTTGTCAACGGGCTGCGGCGCTGCCTTTTCTACTGGGGCACTTTTAGTGATGACGGCGAAGAAAGCCACAGATGCTGCCACTCCAATGGCATAGCGCGTATAACGACGAACAGCGTCCGAGAGGCTTACCTTCTTTGCACGCTGCGTCTTTCGCCCGCTTTCCTCGTAGGCATCTATTCGAGCCATCATTTCGACAGTGAAATTATCGAAATAACCCTCTGGTACGATGAAGGGATTATGCTTTTCTTTCATAGCTGTCTTGCGTTTTTTCGTCGATTACACTTTTTCGGTTGTATTTCTTTGATGTTGTTTTCTTTGAAAAGTTTAATTGAAGAACAAAATTTGTTCACAATCTTTCATCAAAAATCGAATTTTTCCGAAAGTTTCTCCTTCAGCTTCTGAACTGCGAAGTGGTATGATGCCTTCAGCGCGCCCTCACTTGTATCGAGCAGGCTACTCATTTCCTCATACTTCATCTCGTCGTAGTATCGCAACGTAAACACAAGCCTTTGCTTTTCTGGAAGTTGCGCAATAGCGGCCTGGAGCTCAGCCTCCAGCTGGTCGCCGTCGAACCACGGGTCGCTCTCCAACTGGCGCACGACTGCGGCTTCGCTATCGAGGGATGTCTGTTCGCGCTTTTTGTTCAGGAACGTCAGCGACTCGTTCATCGCTATCCTGAAAAGCCAGGAAGAAACGGCAGCCTCCCCGCGAAAGTTGTCCAAGCCCATCCAGGCCTTCATGAACGTGTTTTGCAAAACATCGTTGGTGTCGTCATGATCTAACACCATACGACGAATCTGCTGATATAGTTGAGGGCTGTATAAACGCACAAGTTCCTCGAACGCGTCGCGACGCGTCGAGGAATCCATTAGTCTTTGTGCAAGGGAATCCACGTTCCTACACCTTATACTTTAGCGAATGCTTACTTTACGCACCGTGTTTCCCACCTTCACCATGTAGCATCCGCGCGGAAGGCTGTGCTGGAAAGTTTGGTCGTTGGAGTCTATGTGGCGCGCGAAGACGCGTACTCCCGTCACGTTGTACACTTCAACCTGCTGCCCTTGTCCACCAACAATGCGCAGCGAAGAGCCCGTGAGGACAATCTGCACGTCTGCTGCCGAAACGTCCACATAGCCAAACGCCGCAAAGTCGGAATCCGCAGCGTAAGAGCCCATAGGAAGAGTGAGCAGAAGTGCCGATATGAGCGTATAGCGTATAAGTTTTATCATAAGCTGATGACTTTTATGCCACAAAAGTAGGAACTCTTCATGAAAGAAACAAGCAGAAATCAAAAAAAGTGCACATTTTGAGGTTTTTTTACCATTTTCGTCACCATAACAAGCCGTGAAACGCCGAAAATGGAAGCAAAAGACAGAAACGGAAGGCCACACTATTGAAGTATCGCCCTCTCGTCTAAACAAAAAAAGGACCCGCAAGGGCTGAGCCCCGCGGGTCGATGCATTTGCATGCCGTAGCTTATTAAGCCTTAACGCTGTCTGCCTTAACGCTGTCCTGAGCTGCGCTGTCAGCAACTACGCTGTCAGCAACTACGCTGTCAACTACAGTGCTGTCCTTTACGCTGTCATTAGCAGCGTCTGTAGCAGCGGTCTTGTTGTCGCAAGAAGCGAAAGAAATTGCAGCGAAAGCTACGAACATGAAAACTAACTTCTTCATTGTCTTTGAATTTTTTAAGTAAAACAATCAATTGCTTTGTGTAAAACCGGTGCAAAAGTACGGACTTTTAACAGGCATGCAAGAAACATCACAAGTTTTTTTTATAAAACCTTCTTTTTTTAACTTTATTTCATGTTTCTGCTATGCAGGAGTAGCAAATTCGACAAATTCAGGGCTTTATTGGGGTATTTTCTTCATGGAAAAGGTTGTTTTTTGTACCTTCGCGCACTGAAATGAGTCACAAGAATTCGCTAAAAGGCCTCCATGCGGCCTATATGACACTTGGTTGCAAGCTGAATTTTGCCGAAACTGCAACACTTCAGGACGAGCTTACGCGGCGCGGCCTCCTTACCGCCGAGGGCGACGAGCGGGCAGACGTGTGCATCGTCAACACTTGCAGCGTTACGGACGTGGCAGACCAGAAGTGTCGTCAAGCCATACGCCGCTTGAGCCGCAGCAATGCTGGAGCTCCTGTTGTCGTGATGGGATGTTACGCCCAGCTTCAGCCAGAACTTCTGCGCTCGATGCCAGAGGTGCGCCTCGTCATTGGCATTAGGGAGAAGGCGCGTGCAGCCGACATGATTGAACGTCTGCTTCTCTGCGGCGATGCGGAGGCTACGCCCGACGCGGAGGCGCCCTTCGTGCCGTCCTGCTCGCGCGGCGAGCGCACACGCTATTTCCTGAAGGTTCAAGACGGCTGCAACTACTTCTGCACATATTGTACTATCCCCTACGCGCGCGGGAGGAGTCGCAACGGAAGCATAGAGAGCTTGGTGGAGCAGGCGCGAGACGCGGCACGTGCCGGCGGAAAGGAGATTGTCCTGACAGGCGTGAACATCGGCGACTTCGGCCGCACCACTGGCGAGAGTTTCCTTGACCTCATCCGCGCCCTGGACAAGGTGGAGGGCATCGTGCGCTACCGCATCTCCAGCATCGAGCCCAACCTGCTGACTGACGAGGTCATTGACTTTTGCGCCGAGAGCCGCGCTTTTATGCCCCACTTCCACATCCCGCTGCAATGCGGCAGCGACGATGTGCTACGCCTCATGCGGCGGAGATACGACACGCGCCTCTTCCGCGAGAAAGTGGAACGCATACACGCGTGCATGCCCGACGCCTTCATCGGCGTGGATGTCATCGTAGGCTCAAGGGGCGAGACAGATGAATACTTTGAGGACAGCTACCGCTTCATCGAGAGCCTCGACATAGCCCAGCTCCACGTCTTCAGCTACTCCGAGCGACCTGGCACGAAAGCCCTCGATATTCCCTACGTCGTGAGTCCGCAAGTGCGCCACGAGCGCAGCAGTCGCCTCATCGCCCTCTCAGAAGAAAAGCGCCTCGGCTTCTACCGCCGCGCAATGGGTGGACGGCGCACCGTGCTGTGGGAACACGCCCGCGAGGGGCGTCCCATGCAAGGATTCACCGACAACTATATACGCGCCGAGCTTCCCCTTTCGGACACCGACGCTTGCCGCGATATGCGTGCCGACAAGATTGAGGAGGTCGTCCTCGATACGTTCAACGCTGACAACTCAGCACTTATAGCACACCCATTATGATGAAAAGAGTCTCCATCGTCATACTAAACTGGAACGGCGAGGCCATGCTACGACGCTTCCTGCCCTCCGTCGTTCAGGGCAGCGGCGACGAGGCCGAGGTGGTGGTTGCCGACAACGGCTCCACCGACGGCAGCGTAGAGATGCTACGCAAAGAGTTCCCCACCGTACGCCTCACGTTGCTTGACCGCAACTACGGTTTCGCCGAGGGCTACAATCGTGCCCTCGCGGACGAAACGGCAGAGTACCTCCTGCTGCTCAACTCCGACGTGGAAGTCGCAGCGGGGTGGCTCAAACCCTTGACGGACTTCATGGACGCGCATCCCGAAGTGGCAGCCTGCCAGCCTAAGCTCCTTGCCGAAGGAGAGCGCGACCGCTTCGAGTATGCTGGCGGCTTTGGCGGATTCCTCGACCGCTACGGCTACCCCTTCTGCCGTGGGCGGGCATTCACAACCGTCGAGAAAGACCTCGGCCAGTACGACTCCCCCTGCCCTATCCTTTGGGCTACGGGAGCCGCCCTGCTGGTAAGAAACTCCGTGTGGCAGTCTTGCGGTGGCCTCGACGGGCGCTTCTTCGCCCACATGGAGGAGATAGACTTTTGCTGGCGCGTGCGCGCGCGCGGACATCTTATATATAGTGTCCCCGCAAGCGTCGTCTATCACGTTGGC
>ONWB01000066.1 GCA_900321445.1 uncultured Prevotellaceae bacterium
GCCACGTTGGGCAGCACGTGGTTTCTGTCCCAATAGAAATCCCAATCATCGCTTTCTGGACGAACAACCTTACCGAAATCCTTACTCTCTTCCACATCGACTGTTACATCCTCCATAAAGTCATAGAAAAGATGGTTAAGAAAACGATTGTGATAGTAGGAGTTAATATCCCCCTTGAAAGCCTCTCTTAGTTTTGTTATGTCGAGAGGCTTGTTGGGGCACTTTTCTTTCCATTGTTCACAGTATGCCTTGAAAATCAAGAAAGATGCCTCACTCTTTGATGCGGGCCTGCCATTAACATTCAACCATTTGCCTTGCTCGAGCCCTACAAAGTAGCGTGTATTGTCACGATTACTTACCTTGATGATATTGTTGACACACTTTATTTTTGTCTCATCATGCTTAAACTGATTAAAGAGAACGATTTTGAACAAATCTTCATTGGTGTTCCAAAATTGTTCCAGCAAAGAGGATGGCTCTTCGTCTTTATAGTTTTCACCTAGCAGGGTTTGAGCTTCATTGGGATAGACGGCGCACAGGGCTTTCTTGAAAGCTTGCGATTCGAAAACAGATTGCAAGTCCCTACTCTCCGTATCGGCAATAGCAAGAATCGTATAATCCTTGAATGCCTCTCTGTCATTGTTTGATGGGCAACTGAGATTACGCACATATTCATCCATTAAAACTTTCACATCTTCAGAAGCTCCTTGCAAAGACGAGAGGATAGCACAAGGCTGAATCACATGGTTGAGCAGGTCTTGATATGTAAGATGGACGAAAGCATTGTGCGTTGGAGACTTAGCCCCAGATGGAGTAAGGAAAACGAGCAGCGGTTGACAATAATTTGTAACACAAACTTGGTTTTTCAATATATTGACAGCTCTGTGGTAGCGAACTGTCTGCGCCTTTTGCTGGTCATTGGCATTTCCTTCAGAACTGTAAATTTTGTTCTCGACGACTACAGGCAAGCACCAACGCTGTTCTTGATCAATATCATCTGTAAAGGTGATGTGCAATAGCATCCAAATGTCAAAGCGGTTATTGGCATCCTTCTTGAATGTACCATTATTATTCTTCTCGACTACATTCTTGAATTCATCTGTCTTAGCCTTGGCAAGCCCGATGATTGACTGCTCTGTCTTTATGCTTTCCACCTGTAGCGTATAATTGCCAGAAATAAGGTGTTGACGCACCTGATAATAAAAGCACTTATCTTCATCGCTTGCAAGCGTAGCTACAAGAGCAAGGAATTTCTTTAGGGGAGAGTCATTCAGTCCATGCGACGATTTGGGATTTAACAACCATTCAAGGAAAGCACTATGGCGATTCTCGCTACGCTCAATGCCAAGCACATTAAAGACTGTACTCTGTCCATAGTATGCATTCAGCTTCTGATATGCGGTGGTTTTGTATAAATCCAAGACTTGTTTTTCGATTGTATTTGCTGCATTCATAATTATATTTATTTATTATCTCTAGTTTTATGTTATTTGCAAATATAGATATTTTGCTCGAAAATTTCAAATTCCAGCCAGTAATTAACATAAATTAATACTATCAAATAACAAACAATACGATGCAGGTACTTGTTTGCCAAGTACCTGCATCGTTATCACGAATTATTTGCTTTGCGATTATTCCTCTACAGCTGTCTGCGCTGCGGCTAGACGATGCTGAGTATCAGTTACTTACAGAGTAAGTGTAAAGTACTGGCACCTTAATTCCAACTCTTTCTGCGTGTTTTTACACGCTCATGAATTTTGATGTATCGTATGAACTTTTCTTTGATTCTATCCTTCCAGTTTTCGTGTCGAACCTATCCCGTTTAGGATTCCAATCGTCTTTTGCGAGACTTCCGTCAAAAAAACACAATCCGTCATGTATATCTGTTCCGGTCTTACCCAATGAACGATAAGTTTGTGCAAGCTTGATTCGCTTTTCTGGTGCCTCTGTAAACTTTGGTATTTCTCCATTATTGCATGCATTTAGAATTGTATCCTTACAATTCAGAGGACCTGCAATTATCCTGTCTCCATTTTTTATCGACCGAATAAGAATGCCGCCAAATTTGACTTCTTCCTTATTATATTGGCTGTCAAAGCAAATATCTATTCCACTAAGATGATAGAACAGCTGCCCTGCTTCGTAACCATTACGAGGATATGTTACTTCTTGCCATTTAAATAGATCTGGGTTCTCCAAATATTTTTCTCTATCATAATAATAGAATTCGATTTCTGCGAAACGGAAAGTTTTTTCACCACATTTAATACAATTATTATCGAATAGTTTTTGTGCAATTTCTTCACATTTCTTTTTTATGCTCTCGTAATCTGATAATCCATCAAACGGATTCTTCAATAACTCAATTATCTTTTCCATAATTCAATTTTATTTTGATTTCTGTTGCAAATATACAAAATAATAATAACATTGGCCATGTTTAAGAGAGTAATATCTGTTATGAACAAGTGAGTTTAAGTTTGTCCACAATCTCATTTTTGATATCACCTTTCTTTAAGTCTTCATAATCTACTATGGGAATGTGTGCGCATTTTGCTAATACTTTCAGATAATTCTGATAGATTGTCCATGTTAAGCAATTCAATGCGCCTCCATTCTCTGCTATGAAATCACGCATCTGAACTTGATAGATATTGCCTTCATACTCGGGGTATAGTTCCTTGTATTGGGCCAATGTTTCCGCATCTGTGACTTCATCTCCAAGTCCAGGAATAATAATAAAGTCGCATGTTTGTAAACTGTTGATATATGCCCAGCTCAATTCATCGTACTTACTTAGTTTGAGTTCTATAACTTCAAAATGCTTTGCGAGGGATGAATGCATCTTTTGGGCTATCTTGTCATCGTATAGCTCCAGATTTACCAATACTTGAGGTTTGCCGGATTTATTGACTCCAACATACCTTACGATTCCATCGGTATGCCCAAAGGTATCTTCTTTATCCCATGGAAGCCAAACGATTGTCAAGTCTGGTGACATGAAAGCACATTTAAGAAGGCACTCTATTTGTTCTTTACTGAAAGTCGGATTTTCATTGAAAACCTTTTCAGTCAGGACTATATATTCCGTTTCTTTACCCTTTTTCCTTCCTTTGCAGAATACCATATTACCTCCATCAACGACGAGCGGAATATCAACAATCTCGTATTCTTGTGCAAATGGACAGTTTTTTATGACCTTATCAACATCTGTAATGTACTTCTTCTTGTCTTGAATATAATCAGGATTATAAACGAACTTAACGAATACATACTCATCCATCTGTATTGGCATAAAATCTCTTACCCAATAATCTTTAGTGTGAAAGACAGCTCCCAACCCTTTGTGATATGTCCCAATAATGTCCCAAAGTTCTAATTCCAGTTCGGGGTAGTGTCTTTCCAACAGGCTTGAAAAGACGACTAGGCTTTTTTCATTTTCTGTTACTATCATATCGCATTTCTTTTTGATGTTAGACATGATGATTCGTCGACTAATCACGCTGCAAAGATACTTCATGTTTGACTCCTGAACAAACTTTTTTTACAAACTTTTGTTAAAGTTTTCGAAATAGTTATTTATTGATTTTCAATAGGTTATATAATTATTTTGTTGTTATTTTTAGTTCTTTTATATTATAAGTCGAAATGCTGTATGTCAATTATTTAAAGCGCTAAAGAAACACAATGATGCATATTCTGCGACGTTTTTGCAGATAAATCGTCAAATGTCTTTTGTAGACACAAAAAAGGGATCTGCCCAAACGGACAGGTCCCTTTACAAATTATGTTTGAGCGAATATTATTCCTCAACAGCTGCCTGCGCGGCGGCGAGACGTGCGATGGGCACGCGGAAGGGTGAGCAGCTGACGTAGTCGAGGCCTACCTTGTGGCAGAACTTCACAGAGGAGGGTTCGCCGCCATGCTCGCCGCAGATGCCGCATTTCAGTGTTGGGCGAATCTCGCGGCCCTTATCGACAGCCATGCGTACGAGCTGTCCTACGCCGTTTTGGTCGAGTACCTGGAAGGGGTCAACCTTCAGGATCTTCTTCTCGAGATATACTGGGAGGAAGCTTGCGATGTCGTCGCGGCTGTAGCCGAAGGTCATCTGCGTGAGGTCGTTAGTGCCGAAGCTGAAGTATTCAGCGCGTGTGGCGATGCGGTCGGCGGTGAGTGCGGCACGCGGAATCTCGATCATGGTACCTACCTTGAAGGGGATTTCCATGCCTTCTTCCTCGAACACCTTAGCAGCTTCTTCGCGGATGACATTCTCCTGTGCCTCGAACTCGTAGAGGATACCTGTGAGGGGCACCATGATTTCGGGGTGCGGGTCGTAGCCTTCCTTCTTAAGCTCGATGGCTGCTGTGAGGATGGCGCGTGTCTGCATTGCGGTGATTTCGGGATATGTGTTGCCAAGTCGGCATCCACGGTGTCCGAGCATGGGGTTGTGCTCGCAGAGGCTGTCAACGCGCTGCTGTATGTACTCGACGCTCACGCCCATTTCCTTAGCCATTGTCTCCTGTCCCTGCTTATCGTGGGGCACGAACTCGTGGAGGGGAGGATCGAGGAGGCGTACGTTTACGGGGAAGCCGTCCATAGCCTTGAAGATGCCCTTGAAGTCGTTCTTCTGGTAGGGTAGGAGCTTTGCGAGTGCGCGCTTGCGACCTTCTGCGTCTTCGGCGAGAATCATTTCGCGCATGGCGATAATCTTCTCGTTGTCGAAGAACATGTGCTCTGTGCGGCAGAGTCCGATGCCGTTTGCGCCAAAGCGGCGTGCCACTTCTGCGTCGTGTGGCGTGTCGGCATTGGTGCGTACGATGAGGCGTGAATACTTTGAGCAGAGGTCCATGAGAGCTTCGAAGTCGCCGCTCAGGTCAGCTGCCTGTGTGGGGATTTCGCCTTCATATACGCGGCCGTTGGAGCCGTTGATGGAGATGAAGTCGCCTTCGTGGAGGAGCTTGCCGTCGATTTCGACTGTGCGAGCGTGGTAATCTACGTTCATGGCACCTGCGCCGCTGACGCAACACTTACCCATGCCGCGTGCTACGACGGCTGCGTGTGATGTCATACCACCGCGTGCTGTCAGGATGCCTTCTGCCTCTGCCATGCCAGCGAGGTCCTCGGGGCTTGTCTCGAGGCGTACGAGAACGACGCGCTTGCCGTCTTTGTGCCACTTCTCAGCGTCGTCGGCAAAGAATACGATTTGTCCGCATGCGGCGCCTGGGCTGGCGGGAAGTCCGCGTGTGAGTTCCTTAGCCTTTGCGAGGGCTTCCTTGTTGAATACGGGGTGGAGTAGTTCGTCGAGTTTCTGCGGCTCGCAGCGTTCGATGGCTGTCTTCTCGTCGATCATGCCCTGACGCAGCAGGTCCATGGCAATCTTTACCATAGCTGCGCCCGTGCGCTTACCGTTGCGCGTCTGCAGGAACCACAGTTTGCCCTCCTGTACGGTGAACTCCATGTCCTGCATGTCGCGATAGTGTTCTTCGAGTTTTGTCTGTATGTCATCGAGCTGCTTGTAGATTTCAGGCATTGCCTCCTCCATGGAGGGGTATTTTGCTGCGCGCTCTTCCTCGCTGATGCCCTGAAGCTCTGCCCAGCGGCGGCTGCCTTCGAGGGTGATCTGCTGTGGTGTGCGGATGCCTGCTACGACGTCCTCGCCCTGTGCGTTCACGAGCCATTCGCCGTTGAAGAGGTCTTCACCTGTTGCGGCATTGCGGCTGAAGCATACGCCTGTAGCGGACGTTTCGCCCATGTTGCCGAATACCATTGCCATCACGGTCACTGCTGTTCCCCATTCTGATGGTATGCCCTCCATCTTGCGGTAGAGTATTGCGCGCTCGTTCATCCATGAGTCGAACACTGCGCAGATGGCGCCCCAAAGCTGTTCCATGGGGTCTGTTGGGAACTGTTTGCCTGTGCGCTTGAGGATAGCTTCCTTGAAGAGCTTTACGAGGCGCTTGAGGTCGTCGGTGTCGAGCTGGTTGTCGAGCTTTACGCCCTTTTCAGCCTTCACCTTCTCGATAATTTCCTCGAAGGGGTCTATTTCCTCCTTGCTTGCGGGCTTGAGCTCGAGCACTACGTCGCCGTACATTTGTACGAAGCGGCGGTATGCGTCGTATGCGAAGCGGGGGTTGCCAGTCTTGCGGGCGAGACCCTCTACGACTTCGTCGTTAAGGCCGAGGTTGAGGATGGTGTCCATCATGCCAGGCATTGAGGCGCGTGCTCCTGAGCGTACGCTGACGAGGAGTGGGTTCTGGGCGTCGCCGAACTTCTGGTCGGTGAGGCTCTCGATGTGCTTGAGCGAGCGCTCGACGTCAGCCTTCAGCAGCTCTACTACCTTCTCCTTGCCGATGGCATAGTAGTCGTTGCAAGTGTCGGTGGTGATGGTGAATCCGGGAGGAACGGGAACACCGATGTGGTTCATCTCTGCAAGGTTTGCACCCTTACCTCCAAGTTCATTACGCATGTCGGCGCGACCTTCTGCATGACCTGCGCCGAACGTGTAGACTCTCTTTACGTTGTCCATGAATTTTTATGAAATGTGTTTGTTTGTTAGATGTTTTCTCTTGAAAAGGTGCGCAAAAGTAACAAATCTTTTGGAAATGTGCAAAAAGTTTGCTCAAAATTGCTTGATTTGAGCGAATTTTATCTATTTTTGCCCTCAGATTGATATAAACGGTTGTATTACAAAGGTTACCTAATTGTTAAAACAATAAAAAATAGCATTATGAAAACGTCATTTTTAAAGTTCGCAGCCGTAGCAATTCTGGTCGCTGCGTGCTCTGTACAAGTAAGTGCCGACAACTATAAGGGTTCGAAGGCATACGTATGTCCCGAGAGCGGGAAAGTGTTCCACGGCGACAAGGACTGCTCAGTGCTCCGCAGCTGTGGTGCCAGCATCGTCACCACAACGGCAAAGCTTGCGCGCCAGCAGGGCTACACCCTCTGCGACGCATGCAGCCAGGCAATAGCAGCAAAGGCCGAAGCTGAGGCTAAGGAAAAGGCTGAGGCTAAGGCGAAGAAACGCGAGGAGGCAAAGAAGAAGAAGGAGGAGAAGGCCAAGAAGAAGGCTGAAGCCAAGGAGCGCAAGGCCGAGAAGAAGAAGGCTGCCAAGGAACGTAAGGAGAAAAAACGCGAGGAGGCCAAGAAAAAGCGCGAGGCAAAGGCAAGAAAGAATGCTGAGAAAGCAAAGCGTAAGGTCGAGAAGGCTCAGCGCGAACTCGAGCGTGCTCAGAAGGAATTATAGTTTTACGCATTGCTGCCCATTTTACGGGCAGAAAGAGGGGGCGCATTTGCGTCCCCTCGTCTTTATATAAAATGTCAGCGTGTTTGCCTACTCTCCCTCTCCTTTCAGCACGGGTAGCTTCAGTTTGAAGTGTACGGCGAGCAGGCGCATGGCGATGACAACAACTGCACAGGCTATGGCTGACACCTCTGCTGGTGCGTCGAAGTGCATGCCCAACCAGTAGGCTATGCCGCCGAGGACGCATGACATGGCGTATATCTCCTTGCGGAAGATGAGTGGAACCTCGTTGATGAGGACGTCGCGGATGACGCCGCCACCAGCGCCCGTCATGGTTCCCATGATGATGGCCGTCCAGAAGGGGAATCCCGCCTGCAGCGTCTTCTCCATGCCTGTGACGGTAAAGAGCGCAAGGCCTATGGTGTCGAATAGGAACCACGTATTGTTCTGTCTTACAAGTAGTTTGCGGAACACTATCACCCACACGAGTGCGATGCCTGAGCAGATGAGGTAGAAGGGGTTTGTCATCCAGAAGGGTGGATGGCCGAGCATGAGGTCGCGCATGGTGCCGCCTCCGATGGCTGTCGTCACGCCCACAACGTAGGCTCCGAAGAGGTCGAAGTGCTTTGCCGAGGCGAGGCGTATGCCCGATATGGCGAACGCCAGCGTTCCTATGAAGTCGCAGATGTAGATGAATGTTTCGTCCATGAAGATGTCTTTACGTTAACCAATAACCGTTAACCAATAACCGATTAAGGTCAAGGTCGTCATTATCTTTATTTTAGAATCGTCAAATTGTGTGTAATTGTCCAATAGTCAAGTAACAAGGTTCTGGGGCTTTCCCTCGAGGTATGCTCGTAGGTTCGCTTCCAGTATGTCGAGGATGCGCATGCGTGCCTCGCGCGTTGCCCATGCGTTATGTGGCGTTACGTAGCATCGCGGCGCAGAGAGTAGGGGATTGTCTATGGGCGGCGGCTCCTGCGATAGCACGTCAGTGCCGTATGCTCCGAGACGCCCATCGCGCAGTGCTTCTGCCACGTCGACCTCGCGTACGAGGCGTCCGCGCGCGGTGTTTATGATGATGAGCCCTGGCTTCACGCGCCCCTCGGCGAGGCGTTCGGCATTGATGAATCCCTCGTTCTCAGGCGTCAGAGCGCAGTTTAGGCTCACGATGTCGCAGGTGAGTAGGGCTTCCTCGAGCGTCAGTTTTCGTACGTCTGGGGGTAGCGCGCTGGGCTCCTTCGACGTTACGGCAAAGAGTTGCACTCCGAAGGGGCGCAGTAGGCGCGCCACTGCCTGTCCGATGTTGCCGAATCCTACGATGGCGACGCGCTTGCCCGTAAGTTCCACGAGTCCGCTTTCGCAACTGCAGAAGTCGGGGCTGTTAGACCAAAAGCCTTCGCGGTTGCGCTGTGCGTATTCGCCCACGCGGTTTGTGATGTTCAGGATGTGTGCCACTACGCTCTGTGCCACGCTCGCGTTGCCGTAGCCTGCTGCGTTGCATACGGGGATGCCGCGGCGGCGTGCTGCTGCAACGTCGATGGTGTCGTAGCCTGCGGCAGCGAGCAGGACGAGGCGCAGGCGTGGCAGTTGTGCGAATTCGGCTTCGCCAAGCAGGGTCTTGTTGACGATGAGCACGTCAGCCTCGCGTGCTCGCTCTACGACGAGGTGCGCGGGTGTGCGGTCGTAGCTGCGAAAGGTGCCAAGGCGCTCGAAGGGCGTCCACTCGAGGTCGCCAGGGTTTACGGTATATCCGTCGAGGAATACGATGTTCATGGCTTAAAACTTGGGTTTGTTTCGCCCACGAGGCTCCAATATCTCTCGCCTGTGCGACGATAATAGACGAGCACGGTGTATTCGTTCTCCGTCTGCCAGAAGTCGCCGTCCACAGGCCCTACGCTGCCAATGGCGGCTCCTGTGCGCGGTACGGCGAGGTACTGATAGCTGTAGTATCCGAGTTTCAGGTAGAGGTCAGCGCGATAGCATCCCTCGTCATCGTCGTAGTACATCTTGTATTCTGGCAGGAAGCGGTTGTGCGTCCACTGTCCGCTCAGATAGACGTCGTAGTCCTCGAGTTCGTCCATGTGGAGCTCGAAATGCGTCTGGCAGTAGTCGCTCTCCGTGTATGCCTCTGCTGAGTCGTCTGTGCGGCACACATACTGTCCGTTGCGGTCGTCGTAGAGGAGGTAGTTGCGGCGCTGCTCGTCGGGTGCTACGAAGGCTTGGTAGGCATCGTCCTCCCATCGCACACCCATCATGTGCATGCCTGGGTAGCGTGTGGAAATCATGTCGAATGCTCGAAACTCGTTGCCTGCGGGGAAGATGAGTTCGCGACAGTGGCTCCAGATGAGTTTCTGCCCATTGCGATGCGTTGGTGCAGGGTTCACTACGGCATTGTCCCAACGACGGTTTTGCAGCACGAACAGCCTTACATCTTCGCTTTCATCACGCAGGAGTAAGTCGTTCATGTCCACGGTGATAGAGAGTTGCTGGTGCGAGCGGTTCCAGTCGATGTCGGTGTTTGTCGTGCAGTCAATTTGCAGCGACGCCTGTGGGTCGATTACGGCAAAATATACGTGCGCCGCCTCCACCTCGTTTCCATCCTCGTCCTCCGTCATGAATGTCATGCGGTAGTTGCCAGCGAGGAGCGGCTGCATGCGCTCGTTTGGGAACACGAGGGCATAGTGCGCATAGGATGCTGTCGTATTCATGCTTTCCTCGAAGTCCTCGACCACTTCCTCGTCTGCGGCTGCGCGCACATAGTCGCTTTCGAAGAGGTCCTCGGTCTTGCGGAAGTCCCACGTGAGGTGCTCTATCTTGTATGTGATGCGGCGATACTCTGTGTCGAGCAGGTCGAAGCCTATGCGCAGCCTGTCGGACGTGCCGAGGCGCAGGATGGGGAGCCCATTCCCGTCGCCTCCCGTCTCTACTGTCAGCGTGCGCATCTCTGGCAGCAACATTTTGTTGCGCTGCGCCTGGAGTTGTAGCATCGTCGTGGCGAGGAGTATCGCCAGGAGCATCCGTATATTCTTCATTGTCTTATATCTCACTACCCAGATGATTGTCTGAGAACGTCGGCCTATTTTCTTCTGATTCTGTTCGCCAGCGGTATGTCGCTTTTGAAAGTGCAAAGGTAAGCAATTCGCCTTAATTACAGCATAGCGGGGACACAAAATATCATGTCGCTCCCAAAAGTCCTTGAATTCTGCTGCAAAGTTAC
>ONWB01000121.1 GCA_900321445.1 uncultured Prevotellaceae bacterium
GTCATTAAAACTTGTTTAGGTTGACTCTCGCGTCTTAAACCTGTTTTATGTTGACTATATAGATAAAACCCGCCAGAATCTTGCACTTCTTGCACCCAGCACTCATTATCAAGCAGTTAGCCCCCATAATCTTGCACCCCATCCTGCACCCATCTTGCACCCAAGTTGCACCCAAACCCCAGCGTGGGTGCAGGATGGGTGCAAGATGGGTGCAACTTAGGTGCAAGATAATCTGACGTAACTATCTGAGTTTCAGTAGCGGGTGCAAGAAGTGCAAGATTCCAGCATGCTTTATCGTAGTAGTGATTGCATCTTAAAGCAGAAGGCTTGAAAAAACATCTTTTCCGCATTTCGATGAAAGATTCTCGTATCTTTTTGGAAAATACTCGCATCTCGATGAAAGATTCTCGCATCTTTTTGAAGAATTCTCGGACTTCGTCACACGGATAGGGCATGTTTTTATGTCACACAGATAGCACGGATTTCACAGATATTTTTCGAATCACGAAAAAGGCGAGGTTACGAGCCTTTTTCATTGAGCCTTGCAGCCATTGTCAGCCCGATGCGCGAAGTGCATCGAAGGCTGGGAGGCGAAAAGCAAGGCGAGATAATCACACAAATGAAGGCGCGCAGACATGGTTATATCACACAGATAACACGGATTTCACAGATATTTTTTCATTGAGCCTTCTTCGACGAGCGAAGCGAACAAGTTCGAACGTCAGCCATTGTCAGTCCGATGCGCGAAGCCTGCAAGCCTGGCGGGGAGTTAAAGACCAATGCTCTTGGAGGACACAACAACATTACCAAAACTATCGCCCACGAGCAAGGCAAATTAACTCGCTAAACCTAAATTACTTATACGTATTGTCGTCGATGCCGCGGAACAGGGTGAGAAACTGGGAGGCTCGCTCGATGCAGCGGTCTGTTTCCATTCTGTACTTTTCTGGTATGGTAGCCCCTGAATACACCTCTGTATAGGTAAAGCCCTGCAGCGTCTCGGCTTCAAAGCGTCCAACATTGTCGGCTTTCTTGGCTGTAAAGCGCAGAAGGCGCTCGCCATCGAAATACATGCGCAGCTCATAGGGGATGTGCTCGTCCTCAACGGCATACGGCGTGATGGCGTAGATAAACATCGGCCGGCCTTTCTTGTCGCAGAGGTACTCTTCGTAAAACTCAGAAGCTGCAAAGTTGTACTTGGAAGTAACGAAACGCAGGATATGCGGCGGATAGATGATACTGTCAGCAACCTCCTCATCATCCTCGAAGAACATGCGGATATACTCATGATGCCCACCAGTAGCCGGAAGGTTCTGTACGACGTGCAGGTCGTAGTACTCAGGTGGAATGCCATATTCGCCAGTGGAATCGGGCATCATGTGGCCTATCCATTCGTGCACACTCTGGTACTCCTTGCGGATGCTTCCTACCGTGTGCTGCGCGGAGGCAACAATGCCCCAAGAAGCGCATAGAGCCAGGATAAAAACAAGTCTTTTCATATTGGTATTATTTAGTTAGAGGCGACGTTTTTGCCCCATGCGAGTACCTCCACCATGTGCGGTGCAGGAACATTGTACTGCCGCGCAAGCTCGACGATGGGTTGCAAGCCATAGGGGAAATCTTCTGTAAAGTATCTGCTTTGGAAGTCGGGGACATAGCCACCAGGGACGGCTTTCATGGGCGAAAGTATTGGCTGAAAGGCAGGAATGCTACGGAGCTTTGCAGCAAGCGAGGCGGCATCGTGGCTCTCGTAGTATGTAAGGACGTCTGGAACAGCACCTTCCCTGACTCCAAGAGTGCGCAGGAGTTGCTGCAGTTCGCGGTCCATGGCGATATACAGGGCTGCCGCCTCGTCTGTCCATTCTGCGTAGAAATAGCACTGGCGCTCGTAAACAGTGCCTGGTGTCCAGTCGCGCCACATCGTATATAGGCGAGAGGGATGAAGGAGGGGATTGCTATTGGACAGCGCGGCTTCGTAGTGGGATGCCAGCAACGACACAGGGGTCTGGAAAAGACCTTCAAGCGTCCTGCGCAGGGCGTCGGGTTGCGCGACGTGGAGCGTGGCAACAAAAAGCTTAGGCTTATGGCCGAGAAGCGTAGCACTATGCCCATACTGCTCTGTGCGTGCTATAAAGGGTACGCGCTGAAAGCCAAAGAGGGGCACAGAGGCGGGCAGTTCCTCCTCGGCAACGAAGAAAAAACCCGTATTGCTGACAACACTGCCAACGATAGTATGCTCTTCCAAATGTGGGCGCAGACTTTTGAGCGTAGGGCGCAAGGCATAACCCGGCAAGCATAGCAAAACTATGTCTGTACCACACAGGGCTTCAGCAGGAGAACTCGTAATGAGGGAAAATTCTCCGATGAAATCGCGATTTTCGTCATGCACGACAAGTTGCTGTCCCCATTGTTCGGGCCTACTTGTCAGCACGCGAACCTCAATTCCTGTCTGCGACGACAGGAAGCCAGCACATACATGCCCAAGATTACCGCCACCACAAATGGTTATCGTCATAGCATTTTCAATGCTTCTATGAGTCTGTCGTTGTCGTTCTGGTTTCTAATCGCAACGCGGATAAGGTTGGTGCCTGCCAGCGCAGTCTTAGTCTCGCAGTTGCGAATGAGGATGTCAAAGCGCACAAGGAGCTCGCGTGTAAGGCCTGCAGAAGTGTAGGGCGGAAGCACCTTGATGAGGAAATAGTTTGCCTGCGAGGGTATGACTCGAAGGAAAGGTATTTCGCCGAGGCGCTGCATGAACCTGTTGCGCTCTGCCACAAACTTTTCGCAGGCACGGTCGTAGTCGGCCTCGTACTTGCCAAATATCTGCATGTAGAACTCGGCAAAAGAGTTTATGTTCCAGATGCTCACGTCCTTCTTCATCCATCGTATGAGTGCGACGTCACTACTTGCCAGCACACCAAGACGCAATCCCGGCACGCCATAGCTCTTTGAAATGCTCTTCATCACGACGAGGTGCGGATAAGCCTCGAGGATGTCATCGTGGAGGAGCGAGTTGTGGCGAAAATCCTCGGTGAAATCGACAAAACTCTCGTCCACGACAAGCTGTATGCCCTTCGCCTCAGCCCATGCGGCAAGGCGCAGCACATCGGCACGCGGCATAAAGTGACCACTGGGATTGTCAGGATTGATAAGCAGCAGTGTGGACAAATCCTTGTCGGCATAGAAGTCCATCATGTCGTCAGCAGTATAGCTGAGGTCGTCTGTCTGGGGGACGAAGGGCACGATGGTAGTCTTGTCGCGACGATTGGGGTACTCCTCGAAGGTGGGATAAACTACACCTATTTTTCCCTCCACGCGCTCCATAAGGCTCTTAATAAGTTCGGCAGCACCATTACCAACAATTGTGTAGTCAGGACTTATGCCGAAGTACTTAGCCGCAAGCATTGCATTGACGTACATGCCACTGGGATACTCCGTCAGCAGCGTATCGAAGTTTGCACGCAATTCGTCGCGCATGCGCTTTGGCGGGAAGTAGGGATTCACCAAATAGCAGAAATCCAGCATCTTGGGAAAGCGCCAATGGCCACCGTAGCGCATATTGAAGCGGTGCATGACCTCCTCCTTCTCGGCAAAGATGGTTTCCGCGATGTCCAAATCCTGAACATCGTCTATTTCGTACCATTTCAGTCCGCCTACAGGGAGAGCCTTCAACTCCACATTGTCCAAGAGCGTGATGACGCGAAGCACCTGCTCGTAGTATTCGCTCCTCCCCAGCGCGCTGAGGTATGCCTTGAGGAAGGGAACGTAGCAGTTGCGACTGAAGTCACGGCTGAACTTGTAGATGTTCACCGTCTTGTAGTAAGAAGGTGTGTCGCTATAGCGAAAAGCCTTCTTGGGGATGAAGTTCAGGATGTTTCTCTCGCTGTCAATGCACACCATCGTGCCGTCCATCCACGTCTCGTAGGGTGCCACAAGCGCAAGGTTGGGGTCAGGATGCTCGACAAGCATACTTAGCATGGAGGCATCGAAGATGAGGTCGCTCTCCAAGAGCAGTGTATCGTCCTCCTGCAACTGCTCATCGACGAGAGAAAGGCTATAGATGTTGTTCGTGGTAGCATAGTCGGCATTTTCCACGAATTCAACGGGGAAATCTTCATCATACCGCGTCCCAATATGGCGGCGCAGATTCTCTGCCTGATAGCCTACGACGATTATGACGCGCTTAAGGTTGCCAAGCTCCGCCAGCGAGCGAAGCATGCGGTCGATGAGTCGCTCTCCGCATACGGAGACCATGCACTTTGTGTTTTCGCGGGTGAGCGCGCCAAGCCTGCGCCCCATACCCGCTGCTAAGATTATTGCCTGCACAATATTATATTATATACGTTTCTGGAGTATCTCAAATTAAACTCCTCCGAACCTCTGGCTATATCACAAATCCTGGCGGAAGCAACGGCGGCGCTTGTGCTGCACAACGTCGAAGTACTGCCATTGGTTCTGAACTTTGCCGTTGTCCTCTAACTCCACGTTGCTCTCGGCATATTTGAAGCCCAGTTGGTTATAGACGGGAATGAGGTCTGCAAAGATAAGGGCGTTGACACCCTTACCCTGATAGTCAGGACGAACGCCTATGAGGAGCAAGTCGAGCATCTCGTCGCGTCCCCACTTGAGCGCTTTCAGCAAGTGCCACCATCCGAAGGGGAACATGCGTCCCTTGGCTCGCTGTAGGGCGTGGCTCATTGAAGGCATCGAGATGCCTGCAGCTATAATGTTACCATCATTATCTTCGACGACGCTCACCATGCGCAGGTCGAGGACAGGGATGTATGTCTTCACGTATTTGTCAATTTGGCGGTCTGTCATTCGGCTATAGCCAAAGAGTGGTGCAAAGGCGTCGTTGATGCACTCGAAAATGCGGCGAGCCGTATTGTTCTCCATCACATCCTTCTTGTTGCGCAGCTTGCGCACGTGGAGCCCGTACTTCTCTGACACAATCTTAGCAATACGCAGATGCTTCTCAGGCACTGCGTCTGGGATGTAAATCTTGCGCTCCACCCAGTCCACGGCCTTTTCAAAGCCCAACTGTTCCATGTGCTTTGGATAGTAGGGGTGGTTGTAGATTGTTGCCATTGTTGAGAGTTCTTCGAACCCCTCAATAAGCATGCCCTCGGCATCCATGTCGGTAAAGCCGAGCGGCCCTTCAATCTCCACCATGCCACGCTCGCGCCCCCACTGCTTCACTGTGTCAAGCAGCGCGCGAGAAATCTCGATGTCGTCCTCAAAGTCTATCCATCCGAAGCGCACTGACTTCTTCCCCCACGTCTCATTGGCGCGATTGTTGATGATTGCAGCTACGCGCCCAACGAGCCTTCCGTCCTTGTAGGCGAGGAAATAGTCGGCCTCGCAAAATTCGAATGCTGGATTCTCCTTCGGCGAAAAAGTATCCATCATATCCTCATATAGGTCAGGAACGCTGTAGGGGTTGTTCTTGTACATTTCGTAGTTGAAGCGTATGAACGTCTTCAGGTCTTGCTTCGTCTGAACTTTCTTTATCTCGATATTCACTGTTGTAGATAAATTTTGGTTATTCGTTTTTACGTATTGCTCGTAGAGTTAACTCCCCGACTGTTCGGCACTTGGAGGACAAGAGTCCTATGCCTGTATTTTTCGCCCTGACGTATCGCTCAGCACCTGCGTCACGATATCGGATATCATCTTTTTCATCTCGTCGATGAATTGTGCTGGGCTGTACTCTTTTTTTTCTATTCTGCGCAAATTGCGCTCCCATATACCTGTCAGTTCGGCACTTTTCAGGAGTTCCTCCTGTATTATCCCTATCAGCGCGACTCCCATAGGCGTAGCCACAAGAGTCTTGCGATTCTTTCGTATATACTGTCTGCGGAAGAGCGTCTCTATTATGGCGGCACGCGTAGATGGGCGACCAATGCCGTTTTCCTTCAGCGCGTCGCGCAGTTCCTCGTTTTCGACAGAACGTCCTGCCGTTTCCATAGCGCGCAGGAGTGTAGCCTCCGTGTAAGGCTTCGGCGGCTGCGTCATCTTTTGGGCAAGGCCAGGCTTGTGCGGCCCCGACTCCCCCTTCTTGAAGTCTGCAAGTGTGCGTTCCTCATCGCCTTTCTTGGCTTCGTCGTCGGCATCGCTATCCTTCTCGTCCTTAGCAAACACAACCTTCCATGCGGGAAGCGTAATCTGCTTACCTCCAACGCGGAACTTTACGTCTGCAACCTCGCCCAAGACAGTTGTCTGCATAAATTCCATGTCGGGGTAGAAGGCAGCTATGAATCGCCGAGCTACAAGGTCAAAGACCTTGCGCTCCATATCGGTAAGGTTGTTAGGGGCAACACCAGTGGGAATGATGGCATGGTGGTCAGTGACTTTCGACGAGTCAAATACCTTCTTGCTCTTTCGCAGTTTTTCTCCACGCAAAGGTTGGAGTATGTCCTCATATTGACCTGCTATGCCATTGAGAATCCCTTTACACTTGGGATAGACATCATCAGGAAGGAACGTGGTATCAACACGCGGGTACGTCGTTATCTTTTTCTCATAGAGGCTTTGTATGAGCTGCAGCGTCGTATCAGCACTAAAGGAGAACTTTTTGTTACACTCCACCTGCAATGACGTCAAGTCGAACAGGCGCGGCGGTG
>ONWB01000028.1 GCA_900321445.1 uncultured Prevotellaceae bacterium
AATTCGCCCACTTCTTCTGTTAGGCATGCCATGTTTGTGAGTTCCGAGAAGTAGCGTACGCCGTACTCCTTTATCCATACATCTACGCGTTCCTGTGCTTCTTTTATGGTCATTCCTTTAGTTGCAAGTAATGAGTTTGCTGCATATATTATTCCGTGAGAATTGTGGAATGTATTGTTCTGGTGCGTTCCAGAATGGCGTCAAGGTTTTCAGGCAGGGCTTTTATGAATGTTTCGCCTGCTGTTCCTTTTTCGATATAGAGTGTGCCGATGCCCGCGTAGGAAGATGCGGAGAATATGGGGTCAGCATCGGAGTCTGTATAAAAGCTCAGTGCATGCGTTTTGCCTCCCGTGGGAAGTATGCCGTCTTTTGCTTTTCCTTTGGTGATGCCTTGTGCCGCTAGCTTATGTTTCATTTCGCAGAATTGTTCCTGCGAGAACGGATAAAACTTGTGAAGGAGGTGATCGCCGTAACTATACACATCGATAGTGATGCTGTCCTTGCAAGCGCAGATGGTATAGCTTCGATGGACATCCGGCGGTGTGGATGAATCAGTGAATTTGTACACTGCCATCGTCGTGGCCTCCCATTGACTCGCGCTGATGGCAAGACGCATTTCTGGACGTTGGAGGTCTTGCCTCTTCTGTTCTTCCTTATGCTTTTGCTGTTTGAACTCTTGTATGATAATGTCTATAGGCAGCAGTTCGCTAAATGCATAAATAGGCTCCCCCTTAATAGCCATAGTGCCTACGCCGCCAGTGATGTAGGTTTGATAGAAAGCATCCTCCTCGCTTTCAGCATAGCATGATATTCGTTCAATGTCGCCCCCCATTGGTAAGATGCCGATTTTGTCTTCGGATATCGTACCCAGCTTTTGCTCCGCCAGTTGCTTTTTCAGTCGTCCGAATATCTCTGGCGATAATTCCATGGAGACAGTTCCTGCATACTCATGTCCAAGATAGACGCATATGGATGCGCTGTCCTTGTCTGCTGTAACTGTAAAGCTTTCTTTGTATGGATCTATCACGGATCCGTTTGTGCAGGAATATACGATGCGCGTTGTCTTTTTCCATTGTTTCTTGGAAATGGTCTTCTGTGCGCAAGCAGGTGCGCCAGTGAGCAGCATAACTATGCAAAGCGCAGGTATCAAAGCTGACGACAGCCTCATTATAAGGGTGAGGGTGCGTGAATTGTGGATATGTGTATTCATGTTAAATTTTTAGCGTTCAACCTTCAATTATTATCGTTACTGGTCCATCGTTGACGAGCTCCACCTGCATGTTGGCACCGAACTCGCCTGTGCCGACAGGCTTGCCGAGGGCTTTTGCAGCTTCGCTCACAAAGTACTCGTACAGCGGGATGGCAATGTCGTGTCCCGCCGCGTGGACGTAGGAGGGACGGTTGCCCTTTTTCGTTGATGCCATCAGTATGAATTGGCTCACAACGAGCATTTCGCCGCCAACGTCCAGAAGGCTATGGTTCATTATACCTTCATCATCGTCGAAGATGCGGAGGTTCACACATTTCTTCACAAGCCAGTCCGCATTGGCTTGCGTGTCATCAGGCGAAATGCCCAGCAGCACAAGCATACCAGCTCCGATGCGGCTCTTCTCAGTGCCGCCTATTGTTACACTCGCGTGCTTTACGCGTTGCACTACTACTTTCATGATAATAATATTTCGCATACAAAAATACGCATTATGCTATAAAAAAGAAAAAAATGCGCATCTCATTTTGCGAGATGCGCATTTAGTGATGTTTATTCTGCCTTATTTTTGATTATGCTGTATTTATTCTGCGCTTGTAAACGTAAGTCGTTCGCCATCAGCGCTAACCCTTATCGGACGCGAGCGGTCGAGTTGCCCACCGAGTATGGCACGGCTTAAGTCGTTGAGCAGCATACGCTGGAGAGCACGCTTCACAGGACGGGCTCCGAATTGTGGATCGTAGCCTTCGCGAGCGATGAGGGCGATAGCGTCGTCGTCGACATGGAGCGTGATGCCTTCATTTGATATCTGGCGCACGATGCCTTCTACTTGGAGGCGAACAATCTGGCGTATCTCTTCCTCGCGTAGTGGCTGGAACTCGATGATATCGTCCACACGGTTGAGGAATTCGGGGCGTAGTCCAAGTCGTACAAGTCCTGCTCGCAGGCTTGCCTGTCGGCTGTCGCCCTCTGCCGTAGTTTTGTCGGGCAGGAGGTTCGAAGTCATGATAATCAGCGTATTCTTGAAGTTAACGACGCGACCTTTGTTGTCGGTAAGCCTTCCATCGTCGAGCACCTGCAGGAGGATGTTGAAGACATCGGGGTGCGCCTTCTCAATTTCGTCGAAAAGCACAACACTGTAAGGCTTCCTACGCACAGCCTCCGTAAGTTGTCCGCCCTCCTCGTAGCCAACGTATCCCGGAGGAGCGCCTACAAGTCGCGAAACGCTGAATTTCTCCTGATATTCCGACATGTCGATACGTGTCATCATTGCTTCATCATTAAAGAGGTAATCAGCCAAAGCTTTTGAGCCAAAGCTTTTGCAAGTTCTGTCTTTCCCACACCAGTAGGGCCGAGGAAGATGAAGGATCCAATGGGTCGCTTCGGGTCTTGTAATCCTGCGCGGCTACGACGTACGGCATCGGCTACGGCTGCAATTGCCACGTCTTGGCCTACTACGCGGTTGTGGAGTTCTTCCTCAAGATGCAGAAGCTTTTCGCGCTCACTTTGAAGCATACGGCTTACAGGTATGCCAGTCCAGCGGCTTACGACATCGGCGATATCATCAGCTGTGACTTCTTCTTTTACCATAGCCTCGCCGCCTTGCTGCTGGCGGAGGCGTTGTTCGAGGGTGTTGATGGAGGCTTGGAGTTCCTGCAGGCGTCCATAGCGAATTTCTGCTACGCGCCCATAGTCGCCCTGTTGCTCTGCGCGTTCGGCATCGAAGCGGAGGGTTTCCATCACCTTGCGCTTGTCTTGAATTTCGTTGAGGATGCTACGTTCGCCCTCCCATTTAGTGCGTAGCGCTTGCTCCTTTTCAGACAGATCTGCAATTTCTTTCTCCAGCATATCCTGTTTGGCGGTATCGTTTTCCCTCTTGATGGCCTCACGCTCAATTTGTAGTTGTTTTAGGCGGCGAGAAATCTCGTCGAGTTCCTCTGGCTGCGAGTCTCGCTCCATACGGAGTTTAGCTGCGGCTTCATCCATGAGGTCGATAGCCTTGTCTGGCAGGAAACGTTCTGTTATGTAGCGATGTGACAGTCGTGCTGCGGCGATGATGGCATCATCCTGGATGCGTACTTTGTGGTGGTTTTCGTAGCGTTCCTTCAGACCTCGCAGTATGCTTATGGCATCCTCGACGGAAGGCTCATCCACAGTTACGGTTTGGAAACGGCGCTCCAAAGCCTTGTCCTTTTCGAAGTATTTTTGGTACTCTTCGAGAGTGGTGGCACCGATAGTGCGTATTTCGCCTCGTGAGAGAGCCGGTTTCAAGATGTTTGCGGCATCCATGGCGCCCTCGCCTTTGCCAGCACCAACGAGAGTGTGGATTTCGTCGATGAAGAGGACTATGTCGCCGTTACTTTCTGTAACTTCTTTGACAACACTTTTCAGACGCTCCTCGAATTCGCCCTTATACATGGCACCTGCCACCAGGGCGCCCATGTCGAGGGAATAGAGTTGCTTGTTCTTAAGGTTTTCAGGCACGTCGCCGCGTACGATGCGCTGTGCCAATCCTTCTACGATGGCAGTCTTACCTGTGCCAGGTTCGCCAATGAGGATGGGGTTGTTCTTCGTGCGGCGCGAAAGGATTTGTAGTACACGTCGAATCTCGTCGTCACGGCCTATGACAGGATCGAGCTTTCCGCAACGAGCTTCGCTGACAAGGTCGCGTGCGAAGCGCTCAAGGGCACGTTCCGTTTGAGGGTTGAACGGCTGTTGTTGGTTCTGATTGTTTTGGTTCATGGCTATTGTTTTTATTGTTTGTGCTTTTACCCTCTCATAAACAAATGCTTTGCCAAAAACAAAAGTATGACAAAATGTCAGTCTTCAGGCGCATAAATCCCCTTTTAAGCGACAAAAAAGCAGGCAAATCTTGCGATTGCCTGCTTTTGTAATGTATGGTAAATGTGCGTTTTAGCGTAGGATCTTCTTCCCTCCTACTATATAGATGCCCTTGGGCAGTTGTCCATTAAACATTGAACATTGACCATTGACGCGGCGTCCTTGAAGGTCGTAGATGTCTGCGGCTCTATGCTGCTGGGATGTAGGCAGTGCGATGGCGTCGCCGCCAAAGAACTCATACCAGAAGTTTGCCTTGCGATATGCGCTTTCGCTGCCAGCAGGTACAATGAGCTGGCAGGCACCCTTGTTGATGAGCGTGAAGGGGTCGCTGAGTGCAAGTGCCGGCACAGGATTGCGGGCTTCCAGCCTGGTGATAGATGCTGAGCTGAGGGCTTGTTTTCCAAGCATCGCAAGGGAGTCGGAGAGGATGATGGAGGAGAGTGCCGTGTTCTCGAAAGCATAGTCGCCGATGCGCGATACGCCGAAGGGGACGCTGAACTCGCCTGTGCGTCCTGCTGGGTAGTAGAGGAGTGCAGCTTCGGTTATGTCGCGTGCAGAAACGGTGCTGGCGGTAGCGAGCGTGAGGCGGCAGTTTGCCGTGGCTGTGAACTTGACCTCTTGCGCCTGTCCCGTCCATATCGCGCCGTCTAGTGTGCCGACAGAGGGTGTCATGCTCCAGGCTGCACTTTCAAATGCGATACGTGTGATGATGGATTCGTCACCACAGGAGAAGGTGATGTCTGCCCCCTTCTTGATACGAAGTTCGCAGTTGTCACCAGACTTTAGCATATATACCATCGTCTTTTCGTTTTCGTCCTGTGCCGTGGCGGTCATGGTTACTTTTCCTGCGATGAGGTCATCCTCAAGAAGTCCGTTGTCAATCTTCAGGTTGTTTGTAGCAACCTCGAGGTTCCAGGGGTTGGCAGCGAAGTCGAATACGTTGTCCTCGATGAGGGGCTGTACGGCTGTCGTGGGGTCGCTAATCATCATGCTGTTGGTGTAGAGTGCGCCGTCGAGCGTGAGGAATCGTGCATTTTCGCTGTCGATGCTAACATTCTGCACGGCACGGCTACCACGGAAGGCATCGGGGGCGATGTCGCGGAGCGTGGCGGGCAGCGAGACGCTGGTCAGCTCGGGGCAGCCTGCGAAGGCGTCGTGCCCCACGGCTGCTACGGTGTAGCGATGGGTACCATAGGTGTAGTATTCAGGGATGGTGACGTTGCCGCTATATGTGCCTTCAGCCTTGCTCTTGACTTCAACCTGCGCCTTAGAAATAAAGCGGTAGGAGATGCCGTCGGCCTCGACCTCCTCGCCCACAGTGTGGCCGATAAAATCGGGGTCGAGATAGCTTAGCGAGACGGTGCCGTCCTTTTCGCGTGTGATATTATAGACGGGCTTGTTGAGCTTTGTCCCGTTATAGAGCGTCATGGCGGGAGTGGACGTGGTGGTGATGCTCTTCTTATTGTTGCTTGTGCCTGGGAATAGTTCGCTCGCATTGCCTCCCGACTTTGAGTTTGATGCCGAGATGTAAGTCATGCGTAGCGCGCCGGCTACGTTGTTGGGATTGTTGTAGCGCCAACTTGTGGCATCGTAAGTTACATGTGTGACGAAAAGCCCGTTGCCAAACTTCGAGGGATACCATGTTCCTGGTGCACGATGCTCAAGGATGAAGTATTCGCGCTCGTCGCGGTCGTTGCGAATGAGGACGGCCGTGGGCCCGTTGTCGGAGCCGAAGGGATAGAGCACGATGTTGTCGGCTTCCGTCAGTTCGGGAATGTCGAGCCACCCCATGTAGCTGCGTTCGTATGCCGTGTAGCCGATGGGAGCGCGTGCGCGTGCGTCTGGGAGGTAGCTGCCTGAGCACATGATAGACCATTGTCCCATCGTAACCTCGTTATGTCCGTAGTTTGTGACGTAGAAGTCGGGGAGTCCGAGGGCATGTCCGAACTCGTGGCAGAAGGTTCCCATGCCCATCAGTGTGCCATCGTTAGCCTGTTCGTTGCCGATGAAAAGAGCGTTGACATGTACACCGCTCATAGTTGTGTTGACGTCGTACTCGCAAGGCCACAGGGTGTCGTCGCCACCTCCTGTTGCCTCGCCCTGCCCAGCGTAGAGCACAGCTACGAGGGGCACGCTGCCGTCTTGCACATATTTTGAGAACTTCACACCAGCGCGTGCTGCCGCTGCCATAGCATCGCGCGTCACCTCGACATAGCCGCGGCTATTGTCGTTGTTGCCGTAGTGGGCTGCCGTTTGGTTAAGAGTAACCTTTCCGACCACCTCAAAGCGTGGACGGAACATGCCGCCGCTTTGTGCTATGAAGTAGTCGCGTACACTTCCTACGCAGCCTGATTCGTCGCTATATCCTTCTTCGTTGTAGAAGCGTTCCATCTTCTCGATGGTTGTAAAGTCTTGGAATTTGACGTCGGAAAACTCAGCAAGGATTACTGGTATGACGACATCGCCGATGCTTGGAACGGCACCATTGCTGCGCTGCCCATATTTTCCAAGACCATCGTCGGTAGAGGCGTAAGTGGCACGGCGCTGTCCTTTAGGGGCTGCGTGCATGCGCACCACTGTCGATGCGGCCATTTCGGGTGTAAGGCGATTGTCATTGATGAAGGCTTTTTCCTCGCTTGTACGGGCGTTTTGTTCGTGTGCAACAATATCGCTCGATATGAGATGTCCGTCCTCAAGGCGTGCGTAGCAAAGGTCTTTGTTCTTACCTCTGACGAGAACCTGCCCGTCCAAGGTGATGTAGAACTCCGTGCGCCATTCGCCAAAGAGTTTTACGTACACAACCGTGCCGTCGCTCTGAGTCATTGGGAAAGCCTCGTCGATCGGTGGAACTGCACTTGCGGAAAAGGTTCCAAGTGCAAGGGCAAATATGAACAGTAGTCGCTTCATAAAATATATTTTTTCGTGTTTTATCGGATGAGTTTCTTGCCGCCTACGATGTAGATGCCCTTTGGCAGTTGGCCATTGACACGGCGACCCTGGAGGTCGAAGATGCTATTGTTAGCCTCAGGCGTCAAGGTTGTGGGCAGGATGGATGTTTCAATGATGAAGTCTTTCCAGAACTCGGCAGCGCTGTAGAGGTCGTATGCACCTTCGGGAATGATGAGTTTGCAGACTTCGGTGTTGATTTTTGCGAAGGGATTTGCAAGGCGCGCTGGAGGTGTGGGATAGTCCACGACGAGCGATTTCAGGTGTGGTGTGCTGATGGCATCCTCATCAAGCGTGAGCTGCATGCCACCATCGACGATGTGAATGCTCTCCAGCTGTGCATCTTCGTAAGCGCCCTTCTCAACCTTTATCACATTTCCTGCTATAGTATGGAGGTCAACTTGGCGCGCTGTGGGATAATAGAGTATAGTCCACGTTTTTTGTCCAGCATCGCCAGCGGTGGTGATGGTTATCTGCTGGATGTTGTTAGTATTGGTGGCTGTAAACGTCACGCTCTCGGCTTCTCCCGTCCACGTTTTTTCGCTGAGTTCCCCTGTGTTTGCCGTCATGCTCCACTTCGTTGCTGTGGCTACGATGGAGACGATGGGGTTGTTGCTTTGGCTCGTGAAGGTAATGGAACCTCCGTTGTAAACGCGAAGGTCGGTGGTTGCTCCGCTCTTCCAGAAGCGTGTTATTGTTGATCCATTTGTGGATGTCATCGTGATGCCTCCTTCTTCAATGGGTTCTTTTACTTCGCCAGCATTTACAGCAGAACTTGTGGATACGGCATGTCCCCAGCTGTTTGCAGCGAAATCGAAGGTTACTACATTCTCATCGTCGGCTTTTGTTGTAGGACGTACTCCACTGGTGCCGTCTTCAGCTGTGTATCGGCATGCGAGTGCGCCTTCGATGATGCGATAGCGGCTATTGGGCATATTTACCTCTATGCTGTCGAGCTTCGGCGTGTTGAAGAACGCGCCTTCCTCAATGGAGGTGATGCTCTTCGGCAGGCTTACGCCCTCGAGTTCGGGGCTGTTGGCGAATGTTTCGCTTGCCACGCCTACGACCGTGTATGTGTGGCTACCCTCCTTGATGGAGTCAGGAATGTTTAAGCGCCCTGTATAGCGGTTTGCAGGCGAGCCGACGAGTGTCACATCCGTATTGGTGGTCAGGACGTAATAGATGCCGTCTTGGATGATGGTGTCGCCGATGGCATGTGTGTTGATTTCCTCCTCGAGGAAGTTGAAGGTAATCTTGCCGTTGCTCTTCTTAATTTTGTAGAGAGGCCTGCTGACGAGGTTCTGGCCATTATAAAGGGGCCATGTCGTAACGTCTCGCGATGCACCATTGTATGAGAAGAGTTCGCTGGACTTCGAACCCGAAGACGCTGGCTCCGAGCCATTGGCGGTAATAAGTTTTACACGCTGCCTCGACTTTGTGTTGTTGAGTGTATTCTTCTCCCATGCGCTTTGGCTGTAGCATATTCTCATTACGAGCATGCCACTACCATACGATTTTGGGTACCACGTTCCAGGTTGGTGGTTTTCGAAGATGAAATACTCGTTCTTGTTGGCAGGGTTGCGGAACATGCGTGCTGGCGTTCCGCCTTCGTCGTCGTAGCTATCGAGCGTCACCTCTTCGGCTTCCGTCAGTTCGGGGATGTTGAGCCATCCGAGATAGCTACGCTCGTATGCCGTATAGCCCATTGGTGCACGAGCATCGTTGACGTAGGCTCCGACGTCCATTACGCTCCATTCGCCAATGGGACTTGTCGAGTATGAATAGTCGGTACAATAGAAGTCGGGAAGTCCGAGGGCATGCCCGAATTCATGGGCAAAAACGCCCATACCCATTAGCGAACCATCATAGTATAGCTCATTACCAACGAAGTAGCTGTTGAAGTGCGTGCCTGCAATTTCTTGGTTGATGTCCCACTCGCAAGGCCAGATGTAGTTTTCGCCATTACTCTCTGTGGCTTCGCCGCGTCCGGCATAGAGAATGCTGATGAGGGGAACTTTGCCGTTTACCTCGTACTTTGAGAAGTCGATGCCTTGTTCTACTGCTAGTTCTACGGCATCTACAACGAAGTAGTTGTCGGCGCACAAACCCTTGTCACAACCATACCACTCCGAAGTCCTGTCAGTCACGTTGCCTCCATAGTATGCTGCGTTCTCAGGCAGCGTCACAGTGCCAACAATCTCGAATGTGGGCACAAACATGCCGTTGCTCTGGCTCTTGAAATAGTCGCGCACACTGCCTACGCAGCCAGTCTCCTCACTATATCCTTCGGTATTGTAGAATCGCGTCATCTTGGCAGCAGTCGTTGTGCTCTTGAACTTAAAGTTCTGGAACTGTACCATGAGAACGGGTATGGTATAGTTACCAATGCTATTGACGGCACCCATTCCACTCTTGCCAAACTGGCCGAGCCCATCGGACGTGGATGCATATATTGCCTTAGCTGTGGGCGACAGGCGGCGTTCGGCGATGCCACGGTTCATGGCATCTTCCACACGCAATACATTACGCTGTATGAAGTCGGCTTCGTCGGCCGTGCGTAGCGCAGCTTCGTGTGCAACTACATCCGTCGGAACGGCATGCCCGTATTCCAAGCGCGCATAGCAGAGGTCGCCGCTGTCGTTTTTCTGCAGCGTGAGGCCGTCGGTGGTGGCGTAGAAGGCAAGGCGTCCGTCGCCATACTTATAGACCATTATTGTGGTTCCATCGCTCTGAGTGACGGGGAATGCCACGTGGCGTGGCGGAATAGCAACAGCTTGGAAAACTCCCAGGACAAGCAATGCCAGGATGAGGCTTTTCTTCATCATATAGTTTTTGTGGCTTAGTTTTTGATAATGGCGGGCAAAGATAGTTTAAAGTTGTATTAAATAAAAAAAATTAACTCATTTTAGGTCTTTTTGTCACTATGTTGCTATGCAAACGCGCAAAAAGGACTACCTTTGCTGCCGCCTTTTACGTTAAACAATAGAGTGACAAGGTAAGTTACGAGTGACAAGCCCGATATACCAATAACCGTTAAACATTGACCGTTAAACATTGACCATTGAGCATTAACCATTGACCATTGACCATTAGTTCGTCTTGCTTTACGCCTCCCAGCCTACGATGCACTTCGCGCATCGGGCTGACAACGGCTGCAAGACTCACTGAAGGTTCTTCGAACCATTGAGCATTGCCCGGCTCATTATCGTTCTAAATTTTCGTTCTTTTCGATTTTTTAGAGATTTTCGTAATATGATATTTTCAAATAGATTTTCGAAAGATTTTGAGCGAAGCGACCAAAAACAAAAACCATTGACCATTAAATTGTCAGATAGTAAATTGTCAAATCGTCAGATTAAATGGCTCGTCAGATAAAAATACACCCCTCTTGGGCAGAGCGGCTGAGTCCCGAATTCTCTGCCCCATACTTTGCAGACCTTGTTGCATTTGTGCGACAGGAATATACGCATAGCGTATGCTATCCCCCTGGACGGCAGATTTTCAACGCCTTCGACCTTTGCCCCTTCGAGAGCGTTCGCGTCGTCATTCTTGGGCAAGACCCCTATCACGAGCCAAAACAGGCAGAGGGGCTCTGCTTCTCCGTGGCCGACGGAGTGCCATTCCCGCCGTCGTTGAGGAACATCTTTCAAGAAATCCACGATGA
Organism: uncultured Prevotellaceae bacterium; assembly: GCA_900321445.1. Taxonomy (GTDB): domain Bacteria; phylum Bacteroidota; class Bacteroidia; order Bacteroidales; family Bacteroidaceae; genus Alloprevotella. Next base: position 10,659 of record ONWB01000028.1, read on the forward strand.
GCTTGGCATCCCAACACCCCAGTCCGGTAGCCTGCGCCGATGGGCAGAACAGGGAGTCCTCCTCCTGAACGCTACGCTTACGGTGCGCGCGCATCAGGCTGGAAGCCATCAGGGGCGAGGGTGGGAGAGATTCACCGACGCCGTCGTGCGGCGCATTGCCGAGGAGCGCCAGCACGTTGTTTTCCTCCTATGGGGGAGCTATGCCCAGCGCAAGGGAGCCTTTATCGACCGCAGTCGCCACCTCGTCCTCGAGGCGGCGCATCCATCGCCACTATCGGCATATCGCGGATTCTTTGGCTGCGGGCATTTCCTGCGTTGCAATGAATACCTCACCAACCATAACCTACAACCTATACAATGGTGAAGACAAAGCCCCAACTACCACCCATGTTGCAGGTGGGCGACGTTATACTCTCTACAGAACTGCTGACAGAATACTTCTGTTGCGACCTCGACCGCTGCCATGGCGCATGCTGCGTCGAGGGCGATGCCGGCGCACCCGTCACGCTCGACGAAGTAGCGGAGATGGAACGCGTCTATCCAGACATCGAGGCCGACCTTGCCCCCGCAGCCCGCGAGGTCGTAGCGCGCCAAGGTATGGCGTATGTCGATAAGACTGGTGAACTCGTTACGAGCATCGTCGATGGACGGGAGTGCATCTTCGCCTGTTGCGGCGATGGCGGGTGCACACTCTGCGCCTCCGACCGCGCCTACCGCCAGCAGCGCACCACATGGGACAAACCCATCTCCTGCGCATTGTATCCTATCCGCGAACGACGCTTCGCTGGCGGGCTTGTAGGACTCAGCTACCACCGCTGGGACATCTGTCAGCCTGCGCGACAACTGGGGCGAACGCTGCGCCTACCTATATACCAGTTCCTTCGCGAACCCCTCGTGCGACGCTTCGGCCAAGCCTGGTATGACGAGCTTGAGCAGACGGTGACGGAGTTGCGGAAGCACCGCTACCTATAGAGAGACTAGACTCCCTGACGTGAGAGCTCACGATAAACAAATGAGGGTATGCCATCGCGGCATACCCTCATTATTAGTATTGTCAATTCGTGCTTCGAATAGACGCAGGTTTAGTCTTCCCATTCATTGTCGTTGGAGGACCATCCGAATTCGCGGGAGTTGAATTCTCCGCTGTATTCTTCATTGCTTATCGTGATTGTCTGGTCGCCCACTGTGCTGTCAAGGCGTGAGGCAGCCAGAAGTTCCGTAGCTGCAAATGCAATGGAAGTGGTATTTGGTGTGATATAAGTCTTCTTTTCCATAATCATTTCATGTTTTTGTTGACAATTATATTACTTAACCACTTTCTTGCCGCCGATGATGTAAACACCCTTCTGAGCAGCGTTTACGCGCTGACCCTGTAGGTTGTAAACAGTTTCGGAGTTGCCGAGGATGTTTGCTGCATCGATACCCGTGAGAACCTCACCGCCAGGAAGAACGATGCGGACGTTGGAAACAGGCTCGCTGAACTCGAAGTAGCCGCGATAGCCCTTCATCGTTGCCGTTGCAGAACCCTTGGCTATTGCACCATCACCAGTAACACCATATAAACCTGTCATCTCGCCAGCAACTCTGGGAGCGTAAGATCCATAGAACTTAACAGTTGTCCCACTTTCGCTGTCTGTATATTGGTCATAGTTAGGAGTTGCATCAATGCTTACATTCTGAAGGTAAACAGTGCTGCTGCCTGGAGTAGTGGAATAAACGATGTATGCATAACCAGCTGCGAAGAATGTGCACTCGCCGAAGTTGAGCTGGTTCTGGTTGAAGCCCTTCAGCTCATATACCTTATAGCCATCACCAAAGACGGTGGTAAAGAAGTCGTTGCTCGGCTTGAAAGGCATCGTGATTGTGTTCCAACCAGCCTTAGCCGTGTAGTTCACAACAACGCTTGCTGCATTGCCATCCGTCAAAGTCGTAGCTGTTGTCTCATCAACAACTGTTGCTTCAGCGATGGTTACGGCAGTCTTGGCAGTTTCGAAGGCTGCGATGTCAGCGCTTTCAATCGTGAAGTAAGCGTCACCGCTTACGGCTACTTCGGGAGTAAATGTTACCTCGAACGTTTCTGTATTATCAGAGTTTACTGTTTTCACGACATCGCTGCCATACTGGGTGTTGCCAATGAAGAACTTGGCGGTAATTTCCTCGTCGTTTGTACCAGTCACCTTCACATTAACAGAGGCGGTGTAAGAAACATACTGGTTACCTGTAGCAGGAATGGTGAGCGTCTTTACTGTTGCTTCATGAGCAGCAGCAGCTTTCAATTGGAAGCCCTCGAAGTTGTCAAGGTCGTAGTCGTCGTTGGCAAAGCGGAACTGGTAGTCGCCAGCCTCAAGACCAGTGATAGTATAAGTCTGCCAATCTGAATCCGTTTCATAGTAAGAAGAAGGAAGAGAAACCAAAGATTCCCAATCTCCACTTCCCTGTTTCTTTTGAATGACAATCTTGGCATTGTTTCGCTTGTAGTCGAATGTCATTTCGTCAGTAGCATCGCTAACCGTCAAGGTCGGGGTTGTTAGATAGGTTGTTGAACCATATTGGTAAGCAGCCTTGGCTACACCATTCTCAATTGTCCAGTTAGTACCAGCTTCCCATCCTGTGGGCAGAGCGTTGCCAGAGAAGTCCTCGCTCCATACATTAGGATCTTTTGCCTTACCAGTAACGGTAATGGTCTGAGCTGCTGTAGCATCGTATGTCGGAGTAACTGTTACGTTACCGTTCTTAGCACCGTAGGGAGTGCCATACTTGAAGGTGATGTCGAAGGTCTTCGACTCACCAGCACCAATCTCTGTCAGCTGAGCTGTTGATACCACGAAATCCTCGCTGTCGGAAACGATGTCAACAGTCATAGAGCCTGTACCGTTGTTGGTCACAGTTACGGTCTCAACAGCATCGGCAGTAACACCACCAAAGTCAATTGCATTGGTGGATACAGCCAGCTCAGGGGCGTTAGCAGCCTTGTCGGTACCAGTTACGTTGATTACGAAGTCGCCATCGGTTGTGGTTACTGTAACAACAGCATCCTGAGCACCTGTACGTGTTGCGTCGTAAGTGCGAGTAATAGTAAGGTCGAAAGGAGTAGCTACGCTTGTTGTCCAGTTTGTGGAGTAAGAAGCAGCACCATCGCCTGTGATTGCAACGTTAGTAATGTCGATTGTACCAGCACCCGTGTTTGCGAAGGTATAGGTTGCAGAAGCGTCTGCGGCACATTCGCCAAAGTTAAGGTTTGCAGGTGTTGTAACATCCATGCCACCGAGTGTAACAGAAAGAACTGGAGCATAGGTCAAACCTGCGATTTCATCAACACGAACGTAGTAGCCCTTAAACTTCAGGTACTTAACAGTAGTGGGAATATCTGTAACGACGAGTGTTGCGTAGGATCCGTATGGAATCTGACTGCGAGAAACATATTTCTTTGTAGTGAAAGCATCCCATGTGGAGCCATCCGTGGAGCCTGTTATCTCGATGTAGTTGTTGTCGTAGTCATCATAGCTAGTAATCTTGATAGCTAGCAAGTCGCCATCTGAGAACTGCAACGCGGGAGTTGTAAGTTCTGCAGCGTTTGTGCAGTATGCCTTTCCATCTGAGAAGCTCCACTTGTTAGAAGCGTTATTGCCCCAACCAGCAGGCAGCTTGTTGTCGTCGAAGTCAACAACAAACAATCCATCGGGCAGAACAATACCCGTAACGGTGAACACAACATCCGTCATACCAGTAGCACTAACTGTAATGTCAGAACTAAGAGCACCAGTCGTCGTTGCATCCATCGTGATTGTTATCTCAGCACTCTCGCCTGCAGCAAGACTTGTGGGAGCACCACTGATAGTGAACAAAGGATTGCTGGAAGTAACATTGATACCTTCCAACGTAGCCTTACCCGTGTTGGCAATTGTGAATGTTTTGTCTGTAGCAGTGGATATAACGCCATAGTCGAGAGAAGCGGGCTCTGTTACAACCATCTTAGCCATTTGAGGAACTTCACCACCGTAGAACATGCGGACATCAGCCTGTGAAGCGTTGATGGCAATGTAGTATTGACCAACAGGAACACTAGTAAATGTAAATGTCTGCCAGTTCGAGGGATCAAGAGCGGGTTCGCTGTCGAAGTTCGTCCATGTGGTACCATCAGCAGAATATTGCATTTGAAGATGCTGATATTCTGTGTTGCTTGTGCTGTAGCCTTTTGCCTCAACATAGAAAGTTTCACCATCTTCAACGGTAAGCAGTGGGGTAATCAGGCGTGAATTGCTTGTGAGATACCATGATGTAGTATATGCGCCATTAGTAGAAGAATAAGACCAACTGCCTGTTGTTGTCCAATCATCAGGAAGTGCACTAAAGTCATCTTCATAGAACTTGTTTGGGTCACGAACCGTTCCGCTAACATTGATAACGAAGGGATCGATGCCACTGCCACTTGCGGGAGTGATGGTGATTTCGCTGCTACCTGTGGCATCAGGCATTGTAACAGTTAGAGCCACGTGGCTATTGCCGCCAGCAGGAACTGTTGTAGTAGAAAGTGTAGCACCGAAGTCACCTGTTTTAGAAAGAGTAATGCTAAGATCCTCAGTTCCAGGGTTCGTAAGCAAGAAGTAGTGAATGGTTCCAGGTGTTGCGAGACCAAAGTTGTAGCTGGCAGGACTTGTAAGCTTCTGACCTGAGTCATAATCTTTTACTACAAGGGCAGGGCCGCTAGGCTTTTCATAAGGAGTATAGGTTACATTATCAAAAAATGCATAGCTGGGTTGGAATGCAATATATACAGGTTCATCGCCTAATGCAACTGTATATTTCTGATAAGAAGAACTCAAGCCACTACAGGTGTAAAAATTGGAATTGGAAATCGCGAAGGAGTCCCCGCTTTTTACAGCCAGACCAACTTTCATTGATTTGCTACTATTATATTGACGAGCATAGAACTCCATAGTTCCAGAAACCTCAACAGGGCATACCAACCATGTGTTTTTGTTGGAATATTGGGTTCCAATGGAATACGTTCCGTCATAAACGTAAGATCCGCTTTTCAGCTGAAGATCCTTGCTTGTGCCTGTAGTAATACCCACATAGTTGCCAGATCCGACAACTACCCATCCGTTAGAAAGCCCCATATTGCCATCGTTGACAGAAATGACGGTCGTTCCATCTGTAGCATATTCGAAGCCTTCTGTTACCTGTCCCAACGCAGGGCTTAGGCTGCCTGCGAAGAGGGCAAAGAGCATGGCAAGCATGAGCTTGCTCTTCTTAAATTTGTAAGAATGTTTCATGCGATGTTGTTTTAGTTATTAATTATGATTGTGTTTGGTTTTCCTAATCAGTGCAAAAGGAATAGGCAAGCTGGTGCGGTTGCGTTGTCATCAGCTTGTCTATTCTTTTTGCTTATGACGTTTTCGTGATGGGAATCAACGAAGAACCTTCTTATTATCGACGATATATACACCATGCTGAGCCTTCTGGACGCGGCGGCCTTGTAGGTCGTAGGCTTCGTTGCCCATTGTACATTGACCATTGCCCATTGTGTTGATGCCGCTCAGTTCAGCGCCATCGCTGCAGTCGTCGCCATCTACCCACATTGCGGAGAAGCGCCAGCGGTTCTGTATCTTTGAAAGGCGTGTTGCCATGCCAGTCGTGATATCTACTTCGTAGAGTGCAGTGTCGTACTTTTCGTTCGTGCGCCACTCTTTGTCGGGGAGGCTGCCCCAAGAGCCATAGTTGTTGATACCCTTGCCGCTATTTACGAATCCGTTCCAATACATCTTGTTGGGGTTGCTCTTTGCGAAGCATGCGCTCTGGCGGCTGTACTGTGAAGCGTAACCTGTTGCTCCCACGGGGTGCTTGTAGTCGGTGTATTCTTCGTTTGTTTCGGGGTCAATAG